>NZ_JAMYOM010000001.1:0-408513 GCF_040319805.1 Mesorhizobium sp. M0848
TCGACCTCAACCTCTGCAGACGATAAGTGACAAAACTGTTCGCGATGTCCTCGCACACCTGTTCGCGATGTCTCCGGTCCAAACAGGGGGGAGATCGGCAGCTTCGCCGCCAAAGCTCTTCCTGCAACGTTGGCGATTGGCGAAGGGATTCGCGACATCCAATCTCCCCCCTTGCGGGGGAGATGTCCGGCAGGACAGAGGGGGGTGCTGCCCCTCCGACGTATCAACTGAAATCCGTTCTGCCTAAATCGGTAACGCACCCGTCTCCTTCAGCGTTTCCAGCACGATCGCCGTCTTCACATGCTGCACGGATTCGTGCGGCAAGAGCACGCCGTTGACGAATTCCGACAGCGACTTCAAATCGGGCGTCACCACTTTCAATATATAATCCATCTCGCCGGTCAGCGCGTGCGCTTCCTGCACCTCGGGCAGCCGCGCCACCAGTTCACCGAAGCGCCGCGCATTGTCGTGATTGTGCGTGGCGAGTGTGACCGAGATGACGTTGACCAGCGAAAAACCGAGTTTGTCGCGGTCGAGCACCGCCCGATAGCCCTTGATAAAGCCATCCTCCTCGAGCCGCTGGCGGCGGCGCGAGCATTGCGACGCCGACAGGTTCACCCGCTCCGAAAGATCGTTGTTGGTCAGCCGCGCATCGCCCTGCAAAAGCGCCATTATCTTGCGGTCGAACTGATCAATCCGCGTCTCATCCATGGCTTTTTCTCTTATCATGCACGCTTCACGCATGACATCATCATTTCAAGCGTTTGAATGCAAGCACCGTGCGCCTCCTCCGCGTTATGATCGTGTCAAATGGCCTTTTCAGACCAGGCCAGCTTTCGGAGGAATATGATGGGTCCCTTCCCGCACGACGCCCCGCCCGCCAAGATCAGCAAGGACAACCCGGCCGGCACCGACGGCTTCGAGTTTGTCGAATTCGCGCATCCGGAGCCGCAGAAGCTCGCTGAGCTGTTCACCCGTATGGGCTATGTTGCGGTGGCCAAGCACCGCACGAAAGACATCACCATCTGGCGGCAGGGCGACATCAACTATGTCGTCAATGCCGAGCCTGGCTCGCACGCGATGAAGTTCGTCGACAAGCATGGGCCTTGTGCTGCCTCGATGGCCTGGCGGGTTGTCGATGCCAAACACGCTTTCGATCACGCCGTTGCCAAGGGTGCCACGCCTTACGAAGGCGCCGACAAGGCGCTCGACGTGCCGGCAATCATCGGCATTGGCGGCTCGCTGCTCTATTTCATCGAGACCTACGGCAAGAAGGGTTCGGCCTATAATGCCGAGTTCGAATGGCTGGGCGAGCGCGACCCGCGGCCGCAAGGCGTCGGCTTCTACTATCTCGATCACCTGACCCACAATGTCTACCGCGGCCAGATGGACACATGGTGGGATTTCTACCGCAATCTGTTCGGCTTCAAGCAGATCCATTTCTTCGACATCGACGGCAAGATCACCGGCCTGGTCAGCCGCGCCATCACCTCGCCCTGCGGCAAGATCCGCATTCCGCTCAACGAGTCCAAGGACGAGACCAGCCAGATCGCCGAATACCTGAAGAAGTACAATGGCGAGGGCATCCAGCACATCGCTGTCGGCACCGACGAGATCTACGCCGCCACCGACAGGTTGGCCGAGAACGGCCTGAAGTTCATGCCCGGCCCTCCGGAGACCTACTACGACATGTCGTATGACCGCGTGAATGGCCATGACGAACCGATCGAGCGGATGAAGAAGCACGGTATCCTGATCGACGGCGAAGGCGTCGTCGACGGCGGCACGACCAAGATCCTGCTGCAGATCTTTTCGAAGACCGTGATCGGCCCGATCTTTTTCGAGTTCATCCAGCGCAAGGGCGACGAAGGTTTTGGCGAGGGCAACTTCCGCGCGCTGTTCGAATCCATCGAGCAGGACCAGATCAAGCGCGGGGTGATCAAGGTTCAGGCTGCGGAGTAGTAGATTCGAACCGGGCTTCTTGCGGCGCGACCAATTATGACCTAAATTATGGTCATAAGGATCGCGCTATGAATGTTTCCATCGCCGAGGCCAAGGCCAAATTGTCGGAACTCGTCAGCCGCGCGGAAGCCGGCGAGGAGATCGTTCTCACACGCCACGGCAAGGTGGCCGCGCGCATCGTACCGCCGGCAGCGGCCGAACCACTGCCGCGTATTGGCGCCTTGAAGGGCAAGATTTGGATTGCGGACGATTTTGATGAACTCGGTCCCGAATGGGACGAGTACGTGAAATGACGGTCGGCCCGTTTCTCGCCGACACGCATATCATCCTGTGGTCGATTTCAGACGATCCACGTCTCAGCCAGCACCACCGCGCTATCTTGGCTTCGGAAGCGGTGGTGTTCGCGAGCGCGGCAAGCGTCTGGGAAATTGCCATCAAACGCTCAATCGGAAAACTCAACGCGCCGGACGATCTGCCAACGCTGCTTCCCAGAATGCAATTTCAGCCACTTGCCGTCACTTTGCAGCATGCGAACGCCGTCAGCAGCCTACCCCACCATCATGGTGATCCATTCGACAGACTGCTGATCGCGCAGGCGCAAGTAGAGAACCTGACCATCTTGACATCCGACCCGCATTTCGCCCGTTACGGTGTCGCTGTGGCATGATCGGCCAAGCAATTGGTCTCACAAACCCAGCCGCTCAACCTCCACTTGTCTCAGCTTCAAATCATAATCGAGCAAGAACTCGTCCAATTGCGGCGGCTTGACCGACGTGCCCGAAAGCATTGCGTGCACCTGGCCGCGGTGATGGATGTCGTGCAGAAAGACATGGGCGAGGATATCGCCGATGCGCTCGGGGATCATGCCGTCCTCGCGCCGGTCGGTGATGACGCGGCGATCGAGATCGTCGGCCGACAGCCTATCGCAAAAGGCGATCAGCCGCCGGTCGGCTGCGACCTGCGCGGCAAACAACGCCGCCGGCTCGTCGAGGGGCACGAAGTCGTCATGGGCGGCAGCACCGAGACCACCCTCTTCGAGAAAATCGAGATAGAGAAGATCGACCGCAAGGATGTGGTTGAGCGTTGCCTTGATCGACGGAAAGAAGCTGGTGCGTTCGGCCTCGAACTCACCGGGCTGGAGGGACAGCACCGCGCGGTAGAGCCGGTCGTTCGACCACAGATTGTTGCCGGCCATACGGCGCAGATGGTCGAGCAGGTTCACGAGATCATCCCCCTGCCCGCACCAGATGCAAGCCTGCCCCCATGATCGCGAATCCGGCAAGAACGATCAGCAGCAGCCCGTTCATGCGCCGACGCATGGCTTGCGTCTCCTCATCCCGCGCGACTTTCATGTTGGTGATGGTGTGGAACATCATCGCCTTGCGCGGAAAGCCGCCGCGGTTGGTCAGGTCAGGCGAGCGCGCCTCGATGCGGTAACTCAGCCGGATCGCCTGGATGAAGACCGCCAGTATAGCGAGTGCCCAGACACCGGCCAGCAGATAGACCCCGGTCATGCCCTTACCTCTCGTATTTCTCGACCTTCTGCTCGATGGCGCCGAATATCGAATGCCCGGTCTTGTTCTTCATCTCGATGCGCACCGTGTCGCCGAAGCGCAGGAACGGCGTTTTGGGTTCGCCTGACACAATGGTCTCGATCATGCGCAATTCGGCGATGCAGGAATAGCCGGCGCCGCCGGCCGAGACAGGCTTGCCCGGCCCGCCGTCGAGCTTGTTGGAGACGGTGCCGGAACCGATGATCGTGCCGGCGGCTAATGGCCGTGTCCTTGCCGCGTGAACGATCAGCGCCGGAAAGTCGAAGGTCATGTCGACACCGGCATTGGCGCGGCCGAACGGCTTGCCGTTGAGATCGGCAAGCAGCGGCAGGCTGACCTTGCCGCCGTCCCAGGCGTCACCCAGTTCGTCCGGCGTCACCGCGACCGGCGAAAACGCCGAGGACGGCTTTGACTGGAAAAAACCAAACCCCTTCGCCAGTTCCGGTCCGGTGAGCGCGCGCAGCGTGACGTCATTGACCAGCATGACCAGCCGGATCGCAGCGCGCGCTTCTTCGAGAGTGGCGCCCATCGGCACGTCGTCGACAATGACGGCGACCTCGCCCTCCATGTCGATGCCGAAGCCTTCGTCAGCCATGCGGATCGGGTCACGTGGCGGAATGAAGGCGTCCGAGCCGCCCTGGTAGATCAGCGGGTCGGTCCAGAAGCTTGCCGGCATCTCGGCGCCGCGCGCTTTGCGCACCAGTTCGACATGATTCACGTAAGCCGAGCCGTCGGTCCATTGATAGGCGCGCGGCAGCGGCGAGTGGGCGTCATGCTCGTGGAAGCGCTCCGCCGGCACCGCATTGTTCTCAAGCGATTCCGCTATTGTCGCGAGATGCGGGGCGATGCGGCGCCAGTCGTCGAGCGCCGCCTGCAGCGTGCGCACCAGGAACGAGGCGTCGGTGAAGCGTGTCAAGTCGCGCGAGACGACGACGAGTTTTCCGTCGCGCGTCCCGTCCTTCAATGTGGCAAGCTTCATGCAGTTTCCTCTCCTTGTGCAGCTTTCTCGCTGCTTAACTCCACAACAAGGCCGTCGCGGGCGATCGTCAAGTCGCCGGCCCATGTTTTCCTGACAGCGTCAGTCCAGTCGGCCTCGCCGATCCCGGGATCGTCGGCTGGAATGAGGTGATTGAGCACCAGTCTCTTCACCCCGGCATCGCTGGCGATGCTGCCGGCCTCTTCGGCAAAGCTGTGGCTGGCAAGCAGATGCTCTTTCAGCCGCGCGCCATTGCCGGTCCTGGCCACCAGCCGCTCGATGCCTTCCTCCAGCATGGCTTCATGGACGAGGATATCCGCACTCCGGGCGAATTCGGCGAGCGGCGGAAAGAAGGCCGTGTCAGCGGAGAACACCACGCTTTTCCCGCCGTGTTCGAAGCGCAGGGCAAAACAGTCGGTCACCGGCGGATGCTCGACGCGCAGCGCCGAAACCGTCAAGCCGCCCTGCTCGAGCACCTGGCCTTCGCCGAATTCGACGATCGAAACCAGGTCTCGAATATCCGGCCGGCCCTCGTCGACGACGCGGATTTCGATGTCGAAGTCCATCGCCTGGCAAAAGCGCTGCCAATAATGATCCGTGCCGGGCGGACCGAACACGTGGACCGGCGCCGCCAGACCCGCCGTCCAGGCGGTGTGGATCAGCGGCCCCAGTTCCAGCACGTGATCGGAATGCAGATGGGTGATGAAGATCAGGTCGAGCGATTTCAGGCTGATGCCGGCATCGACGAGACCCCGCGTGACGCCAAGGCCGCAATCGACGACGATGCAGCGGCCGCCCATCCGCAGCACCGACGAGCTCGGCCATGGACCACCCGGCCGCAATGCCGGGCCACCCTTCGAGCCCAAAAGCACCAACCGATCCGGCATTGGCTCGGTGCTCAAGACCAGTCGCCCTCGGGCGTGCCGTTGAAACGCTTCTTGAGGTCCGCCCAGCAATCGATGTAGTTGTCCTGCCGGGTTTCGAATTCCGCGCCGTAGCGGGTCAGCATCTGCGGGTATCGGGTCTCGAACATGAACGCCATGGTGTTGTCGAGCTTGACCGGTTTCAGGTCCGCGCGCGAGGCCTTTTCGAAGCCAGGCGCATCCGGCCCATGGGCCAGCATCAGATTGTGCAGGCTGATGCCGCCGGGCACAAAGCCTTCTTCCTTGGCGTCGTACTGGCCATGGATCAGGCCCATGAACTCGCTCATGATGTTGCGGTGGTACCAGGGCGGCCGGAAGGTATCTTCGGCCACCAGCCAGCGCGGCGGGAAGATGACGAAGTCGATATTGGCCGTGCCCTCCTCGCCGCTCGGTGCGGTCAGCACCGTGAAGATGGACGGGTCGGGATGGTCGAACAGCAGCGCTCCGACCGGCGAAAAGGTCGCCAGATCATATTTGTAGGGCGCGTAATTGCCGTGCCAGGCAACGACGTCCAGCGGCGAATGGCCGATCTCGGTGACATGGAAATTGCCGCACCATTTCACCGTCAGCCGGCACGGCGTTTCCTTCTCCTCGAACCAGGCGCAAGGCGTCTTGAAATCGCGCGGATTGGCCAGGCAATTGGCGCCGATCGGGCCACGGTCGGGCAGCGTCAGCTTGGCGCCGTAGTTCTCGCAGACATAGCCGCGCACTTCCTTGTCGCCCAGCTCGACCTTGAAGACCAGACCGCGTGGCAGCACGGCAATCTCGCCGGGCCGAAGCTCTATGACGCCCATCTCGGTGACCAAGCGCAAGGCGCCGACCTGCGGCACGACCAGCAATTCACCGTCGGCGTTGAAGAAATGGTCGTCGACCATCGAGGTGTTGGCGACATAGACATGCGCTGCCATGCCCGCCTGACCGAGCACGTCGCCTGATGTGGTGATGCTGCGCATGCCCTTGATAAAATCGGTCGGCTCCTTCGGCATCGGCACCGGATTCCAGCGATACTGGCCAAGCGCCAGTTCATGATCGCCGACATTGGGAGCGGTCTTCCACAAGGGATAGCTGGCCGCCTTGAAACGCCCAGTGTGCTTGACGCTCGGTCGGATGCGATACAGCCAGGAGCGCTCATTGGTGCCGCGCGGCGCGGTGAAGGGCGAGCCCGAAAGCTGCTCGGCGTAAAGACCGTAGGCCGGCCGCTGCGGCGAATTCCGTCCTTGCGGCAGCGAACCGGGCAGCGTCTCGGTTTCGAAGTCGTTGCCGAAGCCCGGCATATAGGAAAAGGCCATTGCTTCCTCCCGAAATGGATATCCATTGACCAAACTGGTTTCATTTGTAACCATTGAAAATGTAACCATCAATGGCGGCTTTGAAAAATGGTGATCAAGAGCGAAGCGTCCGACGCGCCTGAAATTCTCAATCTGGAAAATTTCCTGCCCTACCGGCTCCACCGGCTTGCCGAGGCCGTCAGCCGGGAATTCTCGAGGATATACAAGGATCGTCACGGCCTCACGCGTCCCGAATGGCGCACGCTGGCCGGGCTCGGACAGCGTGGCACGATGACGGCGACGGCGTTGGGCGAACAGTCGGCCATGCACAAGACAAAGGTTTCGCGCGCTGTCGCCGAACTCGAACGGCGTCGCTGGCTGACGCGAAAACCGGACGAAAAAGACCGCCGTATCGAACATCTGACGCTGACCGGAACGGGGCTTGCCGCCTATCGCGAGATGGTGCCGCTGGCGAAGGCGTTCGAACGGGATTTGCTGGCAAGATTAAGTGCTGAAGAGCGCGCGGCGATCACCAGCGGACTGGCTGCATTGGAGACCAATGCCTGGTCCCTAGCTAGTCCAAGATCAAGCCAATCACTCTGGACGACGGAGTTCGAGCGAGACTGCGTGGGAGCTCCCACCACAGCCAAAGCATAGCATTGCCTTCGATTTGATCGTGATTTGCGTTGTCAGGCCGCGTATAATGCCCATCACACCGACGGGAGGACTACGATGAGCATTCGCACATTAAGTGTCCTGGTGACGCTGCTTGTAGGCACCTGCACATTTGCGCAGGCCCAGCAGACAAAGCCGATGTCGATCGAAGTGTTCCCTTTCGAATTGGAGGATAAGAGCGCCGGGGCGGGAATAATTCCCCCGGATGAATATGACAGGCGCTATCTGTCGGAATCGGCACAAGTTGCGAGGGACATGCTCTCCCAGTCTGGGCGTTTTACAGTAATTGATGTGCCGGCGAGGGATACACAGGCTGCTGCGCCGCACGGATTGCGCAACTGCGCTGGTTGTGAAGGCCCGATTGCCAAGGAGCACGGCGCGTCGCTTGCCTTGCTTGGCGTCGTAACGCGCGTCAACCGAACAGAACATACTATGTTCATTCGCATCCTTGACGCCGAAACCGGGAGACATGTTTCGGAGGGGTTTACCGATCTTCGCATGGGTGCGAACCACGCGTGGCCCCGCTCCGTGAAATGGCTGATGAAAAACAGAATCCTGCGGTAGGGCGGCATCTACCAGTCCATCACCACCTTGCCGGAACTGCCGCTGCGCATCGCATCGAAGCCGGCTTGAAAGTCGTCGATGCCGATGCGGTGCGTGATGAGGCCGGAGACATCCAACGGGCCCTGCACAAGCGCGATCATCTTGTACCAGGTTTCGAACATCTCGCGGCCATAGATGCCCTTGAGATGCAGCATCTTGAAGATGACCTTGTTCCAGTCGATCTCGAAGCCGGTCGGCGCGATGCCCAGAATGGCGATCTTGCCGCCATTGTTCATGGTGTCGATCATATCGCGGAAAGCGGGGGCAGCGCCCGACATTTCGAGGCCGACGTCGAACCCCTCGGTCATGCCGAGCACCGGCATGACGTCGCGCAGCTTTTCCTTCGAGGCGTCGACGACATGCTGGACGCCGAGTTTCTTGGCCAGCGCCAGCCGCACCGGGTTGATGTCGGTGATGACCACTTTGCGCGCGCCGACGCATTGCGCGACGAGCGCGCCCATGATGCCGATCGGCCCGGCGCCGGTGACAAGCACATCCTCGCCGACCAGATCGAAGGACAGTGCCGTGTGGACGGCGTTGCCCAGGGGATCGAAGATGGCGGCGATCTCGTCCGGCACATCGTCGGGGATCGGCACGACATTGTGCTGCGGGATTGCCAGATACTCGCCGAAAGCGCCGGGACGGTTGACGCCGACGCCGAGCGTGTTGCGGCACAGATGCCCCCTGCCCGCGCGACAGTTGCGGCAATGACCGCAGACGATGTGGCCTTCGCCCGACACGCGCTGGCCAACCTTGTATTCGGTGACCGCGGCGCCGAAATCGGCAACGGTGCCGACGAATTCATGGCCGGTCACCATCGGCACCGGCACCGTCTTTTGCGCCCACTGGTCCCAATTGTAGATATGCACGTCGGTGCCGCAGATCGCCGTCTTCTTGATCTTGATCAGCACGTCGTTGGGACCGATCTCCGGTACCGGCACCTCTTCCATCCAGATGCCCGGTTCGGCCTTGGCCTTCACCAGCGCCTTCATCATGTTCGACATGCTTTTGTCCCTTGAATCTCTTGATCCGGAATCGCTTTTCGATTCCGGCCTTTCAGGAAATGACCCCGAGTTCGCGCCCGACGGCGGCAAACGCTTCCACTGCCCGATCGATATCCGCGCTGGAATGGGCCGCCGACATCTGCGTGCGGATGCGGGCTTGCCCTTTCGGCACCACCGGGAAGGAAAAGCCGATGACGTAGATGCCGCGCTTCAGCATGCGCGCCGCCATCTCCTGCGCCAGGCTGGCATCACCCAGCATCACCGGAATGATCGGATGATCGGCTCCGGCCAGCGTGAAGCCGAGTTTGCCCATCTGCGACCGGAAGCGCGCCGCATTGTCGTAGAGTTTGTCGCGCAGCCCATCGCCGTCTTTGATCAACTCGAACACTTTGATCGAAGCGCCGGCGATCGCCGGCATCAGCGTGTTGGAGAAGAGATAGGGCCGTGAGCGCTGGCGCAGCCAGTCGACCACCTGCCTCTTGCCCGAGGTGTAACCGCCGGACGCGCCGCCGAGTGCCTTGCCGAGCGTCCCGGTGATGATATCGACCCTGCCCTCGACGCCGCAATGCTCGGCCGAGCCGCGGCCGTTCTGGCCGACGAAGCCGACGGCATGGCTGTCGTCGACCATCACCATGGCGTCGTATTTCTCGGCGAGGTCGCAGACACCCCTGAGATTGGCGATGATGCCATCCATCGAAAACACGCCGTCGGTGGCGATCAACCGGAAGCGGCAGTCCCGGGCTTCTTTCAGTCGCGCCTCGAGATCGGCCATATCGTTGTTGGCGTAGCGGAAACGTTTGGCCTTCGACAGCCGCACGCCATCGATGATCGAGGCATGATTCAAGGCATCCGAGATAATGGCGTCTTCCTCGCCCAGCAGCGGCTCGAACAGGCCGCCATTGGCATCGAAACAGGAGCCGTAGAGGATGGTGTCTTCCATGCCGAGGAAACAGGAAATCGTGGATTCGAGCTGCTTGTGCTCTTCCTGCGTACCGCAGATAAAGCGCACCGATGCCATGCCGTAGCCATAGCGGTCGAGCGCCTGGCTGGCCGCCGCACGCAAATCGGCGCTGTCGGCGAGGCCGAGATAGTTGTTGGCACAGAAATTCAGCACCTTGTCGCCGCCGACCTCGATCTCGGCCGACTGCGTCGAAGTGATCACCCGCTCCGACTTGTAGAGGCCTGCCGATTTGAGCTCCGCGAGCTCGCTGTCGATGTGGGAGAGGAATGCTGCGGTCATGGTCGGCCTCGTTTGATGTGGGCTGACTGTCGTCTCGTCCGCGCGAAAAATCCATCGCAAAAACGACCGACCGGTGGCAAGCAGCACGATGCGGTCCCGGTGTCGATCATCATGCGGCCCAGGAACGACACCACGACAAAGGGTTCTGGCCGACGACCGCTCAAATGCCGGTATGGCGCTAAACGAGCCGATAACCATTTCGCGATCTTTCGACAGCTGCCCCTTGCCGGGCAGCCGTCGATTTCCGGTCCTGTTAACGTTTGCAGTTCAATGGTGCTCATACAAGAATCTTTTGGCAACAATCCGTAGGCGAGAGGGCCGCCCCCGAAAATGTCGCAGCAGCCGGTGCAAACCGTTTCAGGCAAGCTCATACTGCTGATCAAGGCTGGCTATTGGCTGGCCCTGCTGATCATTGCGGCCATGGTGATAGCCTCCTTCATCCTGCTGCAGCAGATGATGGCCACCCAGCAGCACAACCACACCTTGCTCGACATCGTCAGCACGCAAAAGACGCTGTCGCAGCGCATCGTCTTCCTTGCCAGCGCAACGGGTGCCGGTTCACGCGACAAGCAACCGGCGCTGGTCAGCGCGCTCAAGCAGGCAACGGCGGAGTTCGAGACGAACTATGATCTGCTGCTCGATCAGACGGGAGCCGATCCGCAATCGCCGGCCAAGCTTGACCCGAAGTCGATCGAAAGCGTGCTTTTCGCCAAGCCCTTCCACCTCGACTATTTCTCGGTCGGGCTGATCGCCAATGGCGACCGCCTGATCTCGGCCTATGAATCGCAATTCAGCGGCAATGGCGGTTACAAGGGCGGCGGCGAACGCGTCAATCTCGACGCCTCTGTCGCCAATGCGACCTTGTCGGGCTATGCCGCGCTTGGCCAGCGCATCACTGCCGACGCCGACGACCGCTCCGAGAAGCTGCTCGCTCTCCACCGCACGCTGTTCTACGCCACAATCGGCGTCATCATACTGGTGGCGCTGTTCATCTTCAGGCCGATGTCGAACGCCATCCTGCGCAAGACACATGAATTGATCGACGCGCGCAATTCCATGGCCTTCATCGCGGTGCATGACGGCCTCACTGGCCTGCACAACCGCACGTTCCTGACCGATCATTTCGACACGCTGATCAAGGGCACGCACCGGCGTCGCGAACGCCTTGCCGTCGTCCAGCTCGATCTCGACCGATTCAAGCAGATCAACGATACGCTCGGCCACGCCGCCGGCGACTATGTGCTGGTCGTCACGGCACAGCGCATGCGCGATTCCTGCCGGGCGTCGGATCTGTGCGTGCGCCTGGGCGGCGACGAGTTCGTCATGATCCTCGGCGGCGCCGGCGGCACCGAAGACATCAATATGCTGGCGCGGCGCATCCTGGCACACATCAACGAGCCGATCGTCTTCCAGGGCACGACCATTCTCCCAGGCGCCAGCGCCGGCATCGCGGTCTATCCGATCGACGCCGACAATGCTGGGGATTTGCTGGTCCACGCCGATCTGGCGCTTTACTCCGCCAAGAAGCTTGGCGGCGGCAACTTCTCCTTCTTCTCCGAGGAGCTGCGCCGCGAACTCGACTATCGCAAGCAGCTCGAGCACGACATCAAGGTCGCCATCGCGGAGCGGGCGTTCCAGGTCTATTTCCAGCCGCAGGTCTCGCTGACCAACGGCACGATCAGCGGCATCGAGGCGCTGGTGCGCTGGAACCATGCGGAGCGCGGCATGATCCCGCCCGGCGAGTTCATTCCGGTCGCCGAGAAATGCGGCTTCATGCCCGAGATCGGCCGCATCGTCATCACCAAGGCGATCAACGAGGCGGCCGAATGGAATCGCGCCGGCATTGCCTTCGGACGGCTTGCCGTCAATGTTTCCGGCACCGAGCTGCGCGAGCACGATTTCGATGCGTTCTTGTTCGAGACGCTGGAAAAGGCGGGGCTGCCGCCGCAGAAACTGTCGCTGGAAATCGTCGAATCCGTCATCCTCGACGACGAAAAGACAGGCATCGCGGCCAAGCTGCGGCACATCCGGGCAGCCGGCGTCCATCTTGAACTCGATGATTTCGGCACCGGCTATGCTTCGCTCAGCCATGTCAACCCGAACGAGATCGACCGGCTGAAGATCGATCGCCGCTTCGTCCAGAACATCCATGAGAATGGCGACAACTCGAAGATCGTCCGCGCCATCACCGAGCTGGCGCGTGGCCTTGGCATCTCGATCGTCGCAGAGGGCGCCGAAACCGAGGCCGAGCTCAATTCGCTGATGGCGATCGGCTGCGACCAGGTGCAGGGCTACTCCATCGCCTTCCCGATGCCGCACGACAAGGCGCTGGAATGGCTGACCGCCCGCATGCCCAAGAAGGCCAAGCTGACGGTGCTGCAAGGAAGCCTGGCATAGGTACGGCCGGGCTGCCTTGACAACCGTGTGTGAAGATGGCGGCTTTGTCGGATCGCAACCGGGTATCGGGGCCGATGACACCGTTTCGGTTTGTCCTGGCGGCGCTTTTGATTTTTGCGGTCCCCGCCCAAGGGGCCGATCGCATAATCTATCTTACCTTCGACGATGGGCCGCTGAACGGCACAAGCAACATCCTCGATGTGCTGGAAGCCGAACAGGTTCCGGCGACAATGTTCATGGTCGGCATGCATGCGCAGGCGAGCGCCGCCAACAGAGCGCTCGTCCAGCGCGCCAGGCAGCTTCCCCTGGTGACGCTCGGCAACCACAGCTACAGCCATGCCTACAATCACTACCGGCATTTCTACGGCAACACCGAGGGTGTCGTCGCCGACATGGTAAGGGCGAATGCGGTGCTCGGCTTGAAGCCCGTGGTGCATGCAAGACTGCCGGGGCGCGACGTGTTCAGGCTGCCCTCCATGTCGAAGAACGACACTTCGCTTGGCCTCGCCCAGGAGGGGCGTGAAGAGCCCGATTACGAGTTTGTCGCGGCCTCAGGCTTCTATCTCTACGGCTGGGACCATGAATGGGTCCACAAGGACAATGGCGAGCCGGTGCAGAGCGTCGATCATCTGGTCAGCGAGATCGATCACCTGTTCGGCTATGGCCGCTTCGTCAAACCCGGCAAGCTGATCCTGCTGATGCATGACGAGATGTTCCAGAACGCGTTCGACGGCAAGACGAAGCTGACCAATTTGATCGCCGCGCTGAAGCTGCGCCATTACACTTTTGGGACAATCCAGGGCTACGACGACTGAGCCGGCAAAGACGGCAAGCTCTTCAGCGGATTGAGCATTGGCACACCAAGTGGCGCGAAATGACGCTCGTTGTCCGTCAGTATCGTTAAACCATGGACCTCGGCTGTGGCAGCAATCGCTATGTCTTCAAATCCAGGCCGGTGCGCCCTCGCCCGATCCAGGATTAGTCCCGCAGCATGCGCGGCGCGCAAATCGAAGGGAAGCACTCTTTCTCCATAAAGGTGCTGAACCGCTTGCCACCAGCCGCGCAGCGAGTTCGCCTTTGTTGTCGCACCCTCACGTTCGGCCTTCGCTATTCCAGCGGCAACTTCGGATGCGGTGACAACGGACAGGAACAGATGGTTGCTCGCCTGGTCGAGCCAAGTCGCCAATGCATGCCGATCCGCTTTCTTGGACGGCGCCATTGCCGAGATGATATTGGTATCCAGCAGAAACATCGACCGCGTTACAACGCAACCTTGCGAGCCGGTTTGCGGGAACGAGGCGGAATATCGCCAAGGTCACCAGGGAAGGCCGCCAACAATTGTCCAAAACTTGGCACGCGCGAAAGCCTTTCATAGTCTTCGAAAGACAGAATGACAGCCTGCTTGCGCCCGTGACGGGTGATGACGGCAGGCGTCCCGGCGACGGCTTGATCGACCACCGCTGAAAGTGTTGCCTTGGCATCCTTCAACTGAATCTCGCGCATAGCTTGCTCCAAAATGACTAGAGTGGTCATATAGCAGAGCAACTCGGATCAAACAAGGCCTGTCGATCCCACCAAGATCATCCCACATTCGCCCGCAACACGGCCAGCACCTGCGCGAACTCCGCCAGCCGCTCGTCGGACAGTCCGACCCGCAGCCGCTTGTCAAAGGAAAGCGCGGCCTTACGCAATGTCTCGAACATCGCTTCTCCGGCCGCGGTCAGTTCGACCAGATGAACCCGGCGGTTGATGGGATCACGGCGGCGCGTCAGCAGGCCCTGCGCCTCCATCGCGTTGAGATGGTGGGTCAACGTCGCGCCTTGGATGCCGATCATGCCGGCGAGTTCACGCTGATTGGCAAGCTTGCTCGACTTGACCGACAGCAGCGTGAGCCAGACCGGCAGCGTGCCACCGGCCTCGACCAGGGCAGCGTCGAAGGCCTGGGCAACCAGCTTGGCGGTTCGTCCGAGATTCATGCCGACTGGCGGGCGTTCGAAGGGTGTCATTGCAGGACACTAGACGGTGTCATGCACGGATGGAACTGGCGCGACTTATACATTGACATCTAACCATTTGATATCTAATTACCGAGAGATGGCGGGCTAAAGAGGAAATCCGGTTATGCAATATGTCTACATCGTCGTTATCGGCCTTCATGTCATGGCAGGTGTATTCTGGGCGGGTACGACGATCGCGGTCGGCCGTGACCCGGACATCCGGGCGGAACGGTTCTTCCGGCCGCAAATGGGCGCTGCCAGTCTGGTTTTCCTGACCGGCATACTGCTCTGGTATTTCTTTCACGAGGGCGTTTTCGGCTCGATGGAGAAGGTGCTGGCGCTGGGCATCGTGACGGCCCTGATCGCCGCCGGCGTGCAAGGCGCGCTGGTGGGCTCAGCCAGCAGGCAGCTTGCCGGTGCCGATGCGGCAACGGAAAGCCAGTTGCGCGCGAAGATGACAAGAGGCGAGCGCATCGCAGGGGGGCTGCTGGTGCTGACCGTGCTGTGCATGGCCACGGCCAGAATGTTTTGAGCGCCGCCCACGCAGCACAAGCTCACAGAATCGTACGTTGTCTGGCGACGAGCCAATGACGTGCGGGCGCGCGGCCAGACCGAAGTATACGGGCTCTCGTACGCAGGTCCGACCGCGCGCCACCGATCCTCGCAATAGCTAATTTCAGATACGCAAGCCGAACCTGATGCCGTCATAGATGGCGGCGTGGATGTTGCGCGAGGCGACCGCGTCGCCGATGCGGAACAGCACGAAGCCGCCTTCTGGATTGCGCTTGGGAAAGATGTCGCCACCACTCACCAGCCGTTCGTAGTCGACCGCACCGCCATTCTTCGACAGAGGCTTTAGCGATAGGTAGAGATCATCGAGCGGCAGCGTACCGTGCTCGACCACCACCTGGTCGACCCTGCGCTCGCCGCGCCAGCCATCGGCGAAATCCGAAGCCAGCTCTGCGATCAGTTGATTGCCCTCGCGCCGCACCGAACGCAGCCGCGTGTTGATGGTGATGGTGACGCCCTTTTCCTGAAAGGCCCTGATATAGGGCACATGGTTCATGCCGCCCATTTCCGGGGCAAAGAAACGCTCCGGCGATACAAGCTCGAGTTTCGAGCCGGCATTGGCGATCAGTTCGGCGGCGCCCATGCCCTGATGGCCGCCATTGTCGTCATAGAGCAGCACATTTTCGGCCGGCTTGACGCTGCTGGCCATGATGTCCCAACTCGAGGTGACAAGGTTGTCGCCGGCCGTCAGCGGCGGGTTCTGCGGCAGGCCGCCGGTAGCGACCACCACCACATCGGGCGACAGCGCCAGGACATCGTCTTTTTCCGCCCAAGTGTCGTAGCGGATCTCGACGCCGAGCCGGTCGAGTTCAGCCAGCCGCCAGTCGATGATACCGATCAGTTCCTTGCGGCGCGGGTTCTGCGTCGCCAATCGCACCTGGCCGCCGGCCTGGCTCGATGCTTCAAGCACCATCACCTTGTGGCCGCGCTCGGCCGCGACCCGCGCAACCTCCAGCCCGCCGGCGCCGGCTCCGACGACCACGATTTTCTGCTTCGGTCCTTCGGTCTTGACGATGATATGCGGGATTTCGGCCTCGCGGCCGGTCGCGGCATTGTGGACGCAAAGCGCTTCGCCGCCCTCATAGATGCGGTCGAGACAATAGGTGGCGCCCACGCACGGGCGGATCTCATGCTCGCGCCCCTCCATCACCTTTTTGATGATGTGCGGATCGGCGATATGGGCGCGGGTCATGCCGACCATGTCGAGCTTGCCGGTGGCGATGGCGTGGCGTGCGGTGGCCACGTCGGATATGCGCGCCGCGTGGAAGGTCGGGAATTTCGTCGCCGCCCTCACCTCTCCGGCGAAATCAAGATGCGGCGAAGAGCGCATGCCGGTTACCGGGATGACCTTGGTCAGCGCCGCATCGCTCTCGATCGAGCCACGAATGATGTTGAGGAAATCGACCTTGCCGGAGCCCGCCAGCCGCCTGGCGATTTCGATCCCCTCCGCCTTCGACAGGCCTTTTTCGAAATCTTCGTCGGCGACCATGCGGATGCCGACGACGAATTTGTCGCCGACAGCTGCCCGCACGGCATCGAGCACCATGTTGGTGAAGCGCAGGCGATTGTCCAGCGAGCCGCCGAATTCGTCGTCGCGATGATTGGTGGCCGGCGACCAGAAGCCGTCCATCAGATGGCCGTAGGATTCGAACTCGATGCCGTCGAGGCCGGCGGCCTCGCAGCGCTGGGCGGCTGAAGCATAGTCGGCGACGATGCGCTCGATGTCCCAGTCCTCGATCGTCTTCGGGAATGCGCGATGCGCCGGCTCACGCACCGGCGAGGCCGAGAGCACCGGCAGCCAGTCGGCCTTGTTCCAGCCGGTACGGCGGCCGAGATGGGTGATCTGGATCATCACCTTGCAGTCGTGCTCGTGGCAGGCGTCGGCGAGCTCGGCCAGCCACGGCACGATCCTGTCGTCATAGACATGCAGATTGCCGAAGGCGGCCGGGCTGTCGCGCGAGACGATCGCCGAGCCGGCGGTCATGGTCAGCGCCATGCCGCCCTTGGCCTTCTCTGCATGGTAGAGCCGGTAGCGCTGTTTCGGCATGCCGTCCTCGGAATAGGCCGGCTCATGGCTGGTCGACATGACCCGGTTCTTCAGCGTCAAATGTTTGAGCTGGTAGGGCTGGAGAAGCGGATCGTTGCTGGTCATCGTCTTCCTGCGGTTTCAAATTGTGCTAATGAGCGGCAAAATTCGTTTTCAAGCATGTCGTCCCGCACGCACTCCGGGCGCATGCGACAAGGATTGCGCCCATGATCGACACCAAAACTCTCACCCAGCTCGGCGCGCACGTCGAGACGCCACAAAGCCCCGAAGCAGCGGTCCTGGAGACCGTACCGTTTTCGCGTGGTGACGGACCGCCGGCGATCGTGCGCTTCACCTGTCCGGAATTCACCTCGCTGTGCCCCGTCACCGGCCAGCCGGACTTCGCCCATATCGTCATCGACTACGCACCCGATGCGGCTCTGGTGGAATCGAAGTCGCTCAAGCTGTTCATGACCTCGTTTCGCAACCATGGCGCCTTCCATGAAGACTGCACCGTCATGATCGGCCGCCGCATCGTGGCGGCAACCAAGCCGCTGTGGTTGCGCATAGGCGGCTATTGGTATCCACGCGGCGGCATTCCGATCGATGTGTTCTGGCAAACGGGCGCTCCGCCCGAAGGCGCCTGGCTGCCCGACACCGGGGTGGCGCCCTATCGCGGGCGGGGTTGAGCTCGCCCATCATTCGCACTGATATTGGCTGAGTGCCCATTCGCCGGTCACCGACAGCAGGTCCGATATCTTCCAGTCGCCGTCGACCCTCTTGAATTTCCATTCCAGCCGGTGCGGGTTGCCCGATATGACGAAGGCGACGATGACCTTGGCCTGGTCGCCGTTGATCGCCTCGAGCGTCTTCAGGCTCTTGTCGATCTCGGCCTTGTCGTAATCGGCATTATCGAGCGCCATGTTGGGGTCGAGGCACTCGCCCTGCCCGGATTTGCGCAAGGCGTCGCTCTTGTCGAGCACGGTTTTGGCCGGGTCGATGAAATGGCTTCGCTCGGCTGGATCGATCTCCAGCCCGACCTGATCGTAAAACGGCCGCACCACAGCGGTCGGCGAGCCCGGCTGGATCGGTGCGGCCGGCGCGGCTTCGGCTGGCGACCATCCAACAGGCGGCGTTGCCGGTTCCACTCCGGTTCCGGGTGCATTTGCGGGCGGAGCCCCGCTGTCGCCCGGCGCGGCGTCAGCCGGCGGCGCACCCAACAGGCTTTGCGCGGCGGCGCCGCTCAGAGCCGCCAGCAGACACACACCCGACAGGGCCAGCAACCGGCGATGGGCCATCGCTTCACTCCGGCGTCTGGCCGGCCATGCATTCCAGCGCACTGAGCGTCCAGTCGCTGGTCTTGGAAGCGATGTCCGATATCTTCCACTTGCCGTCGATCTTCTTGAGCGACCAGAGCATTTCACGTTTGGAATCATCGCCCTCGGAGAACAGGCTGAAGGATACCGTGACCTGTGCGTTATCGCCATCCAGCTTCTCAGACAGTTTCAGCGTTTTCGAGACGGTTTTCTGATCGAAATCCTGGGCGTCGAGACCAGGATCGAAATCGATGCAGGCGACCTGGTCCGGGTTCTTCTTCGTTGCCTGGTCGTTCAACTCGAACAGTTTCGTCACCGGTTCGGTGAACCGGTCCCGATATTGTTCGTCGGCCTCGAACTTGACCGCCGGGACATAGAAGAACTTCACCGCATCGGACGCCGGTCCGGCGACGGCGGCGGCCGGCAGGGCTATCGAAAGGGCGGCAACGAGCACTGTCAGTCTCATGCAGAATCTCCGGCTTTTGATGGCTTGAGCCTATCAATACCACGTATCCTGCATATCGGCTTTTTTGCGGCTCATGAAGTCCTGCAGCGCCTTGTTTCAGCCGTCCAGCCAGACGTTCTGAAGGTCCATCTCGAATGTCTGGTGGACACCATAGTTCTTCACCTTCTTGTTCTGGTGGCTGTAGAGCTTCTGCCAGAACGGCTGAATAATGACGCCCGAATCCTGCAGGATCTGCTCGACATCCTTCATGACCTCGCGTCGTTTCTCCACGTCGATGAGCGATAGCGCCTGCTTGAGCTTGGCGTCGAAATCGGGGTTGGAATATGCCGATTCATTCCAGGCCTCGCCGGTGCGATAGCCGAGCGCCAGCACCTGGACGCCAAGCGGGCGCATGTACCAGATCGTCATCGAATAGGGATATTTCGTCCAGTCGTTCCAGAAGGTCGAACCCGGCAGCACCGTGCGCTTCACCTTGATCCCGGCATCGCGCAGCTGGCCGGCAATGGCGTCGCCGGTATTCTTCTGCCAATCGTCCTCGATGGTGATCAGCTCATGCTCGAAGTCAGCCTGTCCGGCTTCCGCCATCAGCTTCTTGGCGCCGGCGGCGTCGCGTGTCTTCTTGGGCAGCGGATAGTATTCCGGATGGATCGGGGCAACGTGGTGGTTTTCACCAGGGGTGCCTCGCCCGGCGTAACCAAGTTGGAGGACCGCATTGTTGTCGACGGCCATTTGCAGGGCGTTGCGCACCCGCTTGTCGTCATAGGGCTTGTGGGTAATGTTGGTGCGCGCAACCAGCGTCGTCGCCGTCGCCACCTCCGATTTCACCAGATCCATCTTGTCGAGAATGTCGATGAAGTCGGCGGGCGACTCGAAATTGAGGTCGATCTCACCCGATTCGAACGCGTTAACGGTGGCGTTGAAATCGGTGCCGTAGTCGATGAACTCGACGCTGTCGAGCGGCGCTTCACCACCCCACCATTTGCCATTCTCACGACGCTTGACGACCGCCTTCTGGCCGACATCGTAGGAGACCAGTTCGAACGGTCCCGTGCCGATCGGCTTCTTGATCGGATCGGCACCATCGGCATCGAAGCTGCGATGGACGACGAGCGCCGGATAGTCGGTGAAATTCGGGATCAGTGAAATGTCTGGTTCGCTTAGCTTCAGCTTGACCGTGTTGTCGTCGACCTTGGTGATCGCACCATCCCTGGCCTTGCCGGTCTTTGTGTCGATCAGCGCGCCGACACGGGCGGCCATGGAATTGCCGGCGACATTCTTCTCGCACCAGCGCGTCAGATTGTGAGCGACGTCATCGGCGTTGAAGGCATCGCCGTTGTTCCATGTGATGCCCTTGCGCACATGCAGCACATATTCGGTGGCGTCGTCATTGATATCCCAGCTTTCGAGCAGAACCGGCTCGAAGGTGAACTGCCTGGTATAGCGGACAAGCGGCTCCAGCCAGCAACGCGAAATGTTCGCCAGTTCCACCCAGTCGTAAGTGCGCGGATCCTTCTGTCCCTTCACCGACATCGAGACGCGCAGCGTTCCGCCTTTCTTCGGCTCTTCGGCCAAGGCCCGATCCGGCACGGCAAGACCGATCATGCCATAGGCAAGCGCCGTCGATGCGCCGAAGGCGCTTGCCAGCGCCAGGAACTCGCGCCGGTCGACACGACCCGCGCGTGCTTCGACCGCCATTGCCTCGATAGCGCTCGGCACGCGATCGCCACTGCTTCTGAAGAATGCCATTTTTTCCTCCCGTCTGGTTCCCTTGATCTTGGTTCTTCGCGTCAACTGACGCTGTCCGGCAGCCTCTCCTCGCGCCGCGCGATGAAATCCATCAGGCCATCGGCGATGCCTTCATCGAGCTTCGGCTCCTCGTAATCCGCCAGCATGTTGCGCGCCTTCTCGCGGCCGCGCGTGTCGTGGTCCTTCGCCCCTTCCGCCTTCCACTGTTCGAACGAATTGAAGTCCATGATCGAGGGCATGAAGAAGGCGGATTCGAAATGTTCGAGCGTATGCTGGGTGCCGAGGAAATGGCCCTGCGGTCCCACCTCGCGGATGGCCGCCATGGCTTCCTTGAAATCGTCGAACGGCAGACCGCCGGCATATTTGTACCAGCCGATGAGCTGTTCGCAGTCGGTGGCGAATTTCGAATAGCCGCAGGTCAGGCCGGCCTCGAGCCATCCCGCGGAGTGCCAGATGTAGTTGGCGCCGGCGAGGATGGCGGCATGCATCAGCATGTTCGCCTCGTAACCCGCCTGGGCGTCGTTGAGCTTCGACCCGACATGAAAGCCGGACGTGCGCCACGGCAGCCGGTATTTCCGCGCCAAGGCTCCCATCAGATACATCATCTGCGCCGCCTCGGGCGTGCCGCCCATCGGAGCGCCGGTCTTCATGTCCACCGTGACCATGAACTGCCCGTAGATCTGCGGCGACCCTGGGCGCAGCAGTTGCGTGAAGGCGACGCCCGCCAGCGCTTCCGCATTGACCTGCGCAACCGCGCCCACGGCGGACGCCGAAGTCGAGGCGCCGCACAGTGCGAAGGGTGCGAGGATCAGCGGCTGGTTGCTTCGCGCATAGACCTTCATCGCGTCCAGCATGGTGGCGTCCCACACCAGCGGCGAATTGCAGTTGGTGATCGACACCAGGACCGGATTGTCGCGGACGTAATCCTCGCCGAACACGATGCCTGCCATCGCCATCGTGTCTTCCGCCCGCTCCTTGGACGTGACGATGCCCATGAACGGCTTGTCGGAATGCTTAAGCGCGGAATGGATGATGTGGAGGTGACGCTTCGGTACCGCGATTTCCATCGGCTCGCAAATGACCGAACTCGATGAATGCAGCGCCGGCGCCATGTAGGCGAGCTTGTGGAAATTGTTGAGGTCGGCCAGCGTGCCGTAGCGCCTGTTGTTGTCGAGATCGCGAACATAAGGCGCGCCATACATCGGCACGAAGATGGTATTGTTGCCGCCCACCCGCACCGTACGCTGCGGATTCCTCGCATTGAGCGTGAACTCCGACGGGACCTTCGATACCAGCTCCATCAGCAGGGCCCGGTCGATCCGCACACGAGTTTCCGAGACATCCGCGCCCGCCGCCTTCCACAGCGCGATAGCCTCGTCGTCGCGGAATTCGCATCCCACCTCTTCGAGGATCAGGAGCGACTCCTCGTGGATCAGCTCGACCGCCTCATCGGGGACCATCTGGTAGACGGGGATCTGGCGGACCAGGGTCGGGAACGACGTTACGGGGGCTCCGCGCAGCGCCTTGCGCCCCAGGCGGCCGCCACTGCGGCGGTTGGCATGTTCGGTCACTTCAGGGGCCGGTGCGTTCATGGCAACTCCATTCCACTCATGAAGGAGCCTAGCGCGACAAAATGGTGATGTGACGCTGGAAAATCCTGATCTCTTGTATAAGCTCAGCTTATGCGAAGCCTGCGCCACCTCCTGCCCTCGGCCGGCAGCCTGATCGTCTTCGAGGCGGCCGGGCGGCTTTCGAGCTTCACCGCCGCCGGCCGCGAGCTCGGCATGACGCAGGCCGCCGTCTCCTATGCCGTGCGCGGGCTGGAAGAGCAGCTTGGCGCCAAGCTGTTCCAGCGCCGCCACCGCCAGGTTCTCCTGACCGAGGCCGGCGAGCGCTTCCATGCCGATGTCTCGCTTGGGCTTTCGCATATCCGCAAATCGGCGGAGGATCTACGCCTGCAGGCGACCGGCGGTCATGTCACGCTGGCCGCCTCGACCGCGTTCGGTTCGTTCTGGATGATGCCGCGGCTGCAGCAGTTCCGCGACGAACTGCCGGGCATCGACCTGCGTATCCAGACCGCCGACCGCGACCTCGACATCATCGCCGAAGGCATTCCGCTCGGCGTGCGCGGCGGCGCGCCGCGGGACTGGCCGGACTATCACTCGTTGCCGCTGGCTGACGAGGAGATATTTCCCGTCGCCGGCACCAGCTATGCGGCAAAGTTCGGCCTGCCCAAATCCGCTGCCGAACTGGCCACGCACCGCCTCATCCATCTGGAGGAGCCGTATCGCGAGGCGGCCAGCTGGGACGAATGGTTCCAGTCGGCGGGCGCCAATCTCAGCGATACCGCGCGCGGCCTGCGCATCAACGATTACGGCCTGGTGATTCAGGGCGTCATGGAAGGCCAAGGCATCGCGCTCGGCTGGCGGCACCTCGCCGAGCGGTTGCTGGCGTCGGGCTTGCTGGTGCCGGTGACGGATCATGTGCTGAAGACCGGCAAGGCGTTCTATGTCGTCTGGCCGAAGAACCGGGAACTCAGCGACAACGCCCGCAAGGTGCGAGACTGGCTGGCGGCTCAGGCGTGAGGGGCAGTGCCTCCCTGTCCCTTGGAAGTCGGCGGGACAGCACCCCCCTCTGTCCTGCCGGACATCTCCCCCGCAAGTGGGGAGATTGGCAGTTCCAGCCTCGCCACCCTTCCTGCAGCGCTGCAGATTGGCGAAAGCCGTGGCGACATCCGATCTCCCTCCTTGCGGGGGAGATGGCCGGCAGGCCAGAGGGGGGTGCTGTCCTGCCAGCATCATCGCTATTCCGCCGACATCGAATGCTTTCTCATCGGCGTCGAATCCGCCTATAGTGGCGCCATGCCCATCCGCCAGCTTTCCGAAACGATGATCAACCAGATCGCCGCCGGCGAAGTCATCGAGCGTCCGGCGAGCGTGGTCAAGGAACTGGTCGAGAATGCGCTCGATGCCGGTGCTTCGCGCGTCGAGATCGTCACAGCCGGCGGTGGGCTGAACCTGATCCGCGTCACCGATGACGGCTCCGGCATTCCCGAACGGGAGCTGGCGCTGGCGATCGCACGACACTGCACCTCCAAGCTCACCGAGGATATCAACGACATCCGCTCGCTGGGCTTCCGCGGCGAAGCGCTGCCGTCGATCGGCTCGGTGTCGCGACTTTCGATCCGCTCGCGCACGGCAGCAAGTGACAGCGCCGCCGAGATCGGCATCGAGGGTGGCCGCGTCCTGCCTGTCAGGCCGGCGGCGGCCAATCGCGGCACCACGGTCGAGGTGCGCGACCTGTTCTTCGCAACGCCGGCCCGATTAAAGTTCATGAAGGGCGAGCGCGCCGAAAGCTCGGCCACCAGCGATGTGGTCAAGCGCATCGCCATCGCCTTCCCCGCCGTGCGCTTCACGCTGGCCGGCTCGGACCGCTCGACGCTGGAATTGCCGGCGGCGGATGACAGCGCGGAAGGCAGCCTGCGCCGTGTCGCCCAGGTGATGGGCGCCGACTTTCCGGACAATTCTATTGCCCTCGACGCGATGCGCGAAGGCGTGCATCTGACCGGCCACGTGTCGATCCCGTCCTTCACCCGCGCCAACGCGCTGCAGCAATATGCCTATGTGAACGGCCGCCCGGTGCGCGACAAACTGATCGCCGGCGCCATACGCGGTGCCTACGCCGACGTCCTGCCGCGCGACCGCCATGCGGTGACGGTGCTGTTCCTGACGCTCGACCCGGCCATCGTCGACGTCAATGTTCATCCAGCCAAGGCCGATGTGCGCTTCCGCGATCCCGGCCTTGTGCGCGGACTGATCGTCGGGGCAATCCGACAGGCACTGGCCGATGCCGGCGTCCGCGCCGCCACCACGGGGGCCGCCGGCATGATGGCGGCGTTCCGGCCAGGGGCCGCATCCTACGGCCACGGTGGAGCGGCAAACGGCCACCGCAGCTACGACGCGGCCTACCGCGCCTCGGGTCCGTCCGGCTTCGATCCCGCCCGGTCGTCGCAGCGGCCGCTCGATATGGGTTTCGAGGGTGCGGGCTTCCAGCAGCGCGGCTTGCATGAAAACGAGCAAGCGGCTTTCGATGCCGGTCCGCAGCATAGCGCCGATGCACGCGCAGGGCAGGATGAAGCGGCCGAGACGCTGCTCGGCGCGGTGCTGGGCGCGGCGCGCGCCCAGGTGCATGAGAACTACATCGTCGCCCAGACCAGGGATTCGCTCATCATCGTCGACCAGCATGCGGCGCATGAACGGCTGGTCTACGAGGCGCTGAAGAATGCGCTGCACTCGCGCCCGGTGCCCTCGCAGATGCTGCTTCTGCCCGAGATCATCGACCTGCCGGAGGAGGATGCCGAGCGGCTTGCGCTGCATTCGGAAACGCTGGCCCGCTTCGGTCTCGGCATCGAGCGCTTCGGCCCCGGCGCCGTCGCGGTGCGCGAGACGCCGTCGATGCTGGGCGAGACCAATGTCGGGCAATTGGTGCGCGACCTCGCCGACGAGATCGCCGACAACGACACGGTCGACACGCTGAAGGAGCGGCTGGACAAAATAGCCGCGACCATGGCCTGCCACGGCTCTGTGCGCTCCGGCCGCCTGCTCAAGGCCGAGGAGATGAATGCCCTGCTGCGGCAGATGGAGGCGACGCCCGGCTCGGGCACCTGCAATCACGGTCGCCCGACCTACATCGAACTTAAGCTGGCGGATATCGAACGGCTTTTCGGGCGGCGATAGCTGCGGACGGATTGCGGGCCATCGCTTCACCACTTGAGACCGGCAAGCCAAGGAGATCGGCCGACAATGCGGTCACCCGCGATTTTCGCCTGGCGGCCCGAGCAGCGCGATCGCAGCCGCCGCCAGCAGGAGGATCGCACCGGCGATTTCAGCCCAGCCGACCGCCTCGCCGAAGAGCCAGGCTCCGGCCGCTAAAGCGACGATCGGCGAAACGAAGGCGTAGAGCCCGGCACGGACGGTGCCCCAATCACGCATCAGCACGAGATAGAGCGTATAGGCGACGATCGTGCCAAACAGCGACAGGAACAGCAGACTGCCGATGGCGGCCGGCGTGTGCAGCGCCTCGAGCGTCTCACCCGAGATCGGCTCCAGCACGAGCGACAGCGCAAGCAGTGCAACACCGCCGATCGCAGCCTGGACCATTGTCAGCGCCAGTGGTTTGACCGCGCCCACCAGCGGGCGCGAAACCACGCTGCCGAAGCAATAACAGGCGGTCGCAACGACGATCGCAGCGAGCCCGATGCCGCTCGAACCGCTTCCCGCGCCAAGCCGCGTCCAGAACAGCCCAACCAGCCCGATGCTGCCGATAGCGAGCGCGGAAGCGTGGCGCCAGGTCGGTCGCTCCTCGCCGGTGAATGCGGCAATCGCGAACAGCAGGATCGGGATCAGCGCCAGGTTGACCAGCCCCGACAATCCCGAGGGCACGTGCTGCATTCCCCAGAAAAGCAGACCGTAGGTGCCGGTATTGACCAGCAATGCCGAGACCACCGTCCGCCCCGTTCGCCCGTGGGCGAATGCCGCGCCGGCTCCACGCACCGCTGTTGCCAGAAGCGCGGCGGTCAGCAAATAGCGCGCCGCCGCCAGCAGTAGCGGAGGCACGTCATTGAGACCGAGCTTGATCGCCGCCCAGGTCAGCCCCCAGATCAGCGACATCACCGCGAAGAAGGCGAGATTGCGAACCACCAGATTCGCCGCTCAGCGCAGTCCCTGACGATCGACAAGTATCCGGTGGATGTCGATCCGCTCCGGCAGCTCGATCAGGAACTCGGCATCGCGGTCCAGATGATGGACTTTGGTCGGTTCGCCTCTGGTAAAGGCCGTCATCGCTTGCATGTCGGCCCAATACGAGATGGTTGTGAACCACGTCTCGGCATCGCGGTCTTCGCGCAGCAATTGGACGCCAAGCGCCGTCTTCTCGAGGGGCGGAATACCCTCGGCACGCAGGTATGGCTCATAGGCGTCGGCGACGTCGCGGCGGGTGCGACCGCGCCAGATGCGCGCGATGGTCGGTTTGGTCGGCATGAGGTTCTCCTTCAGACAGGGGACAACAACTGAGCGCAGCAAGCGACGCCGGGTGAGATCAGCCGTGAACACGAGCCAGGAAATCGCGGACCAGCGGCAGCGCGTCGTCGAAATGTGTCTCGAGCAGCCAGTGACCCGCCCCCTCGATCAGATGCAGTTCCGCATCGGGCAGATCGCGATTATAGGCCTGCGCCGACGCCGCGGGCATATAGCCGTCCTCTGGCCCCCAAACGATCAGCGTGGGCGGGTGGTGTTCACGCAAATAAGCCTGGTAACGCGGAAACCAATTGAGATTGGCTTCCAGCTTCTCCATCAGACCGACGGCGATCTGCCGACGAACCGGCGTGTTCATCAATGGCCAGTGAAGGCTCCAGAGATCGGGCGGCACGCGGATTGCAACGTCGTCAGCCACTTCCCCGATGAACTCGCCCCGGAACCCGTCCTCGCTCACGGCGGCCTCGAGCGGACGGTGCTTGTCGGGCGACTTGTCGGTCCACCAAGCCTTGATCGTGGCGTATTTGGGTCCAAGCACGTCTTCGTAGATGTCGCCGTTCTGGATGATCAGGGCGCTGATCCGCTCCGGGTGCGAGATCGCATGCCGGAGTCCTATCTGCGAGCCATAATCATGCAGCCACAAGGCGTAGCGTTCGAGACCGAATTCACCGGCAAGTTTGGAAAGCACGTCGGAATAGGCGTCGAAATCATAGCCAAAGGCGGCCGGATCTGGTGTGCCACTGTATCCGAAGCCCGGCCAGTCGAATGCAATCGTTCGCCAGCGGTCGGCGAGCGCCGGCATCAGTCGGCGGAATTGGAACGAAGAGCAGGGATAGCCGTGCGGCAAGAGCAAGACAGGTGCTTCTGGCGGCCCTGCCTCGCGATAGAAAATGGATAGATCATCCAGTTGGATGCGTCGGTGCGTCGTTGCACCCGGCATTCGGACCTCCGTCGAATAAACACCGGCTAAACGCCTTTGACCGAGGGATCGTTCCGAATGAGGGAAGCGGACGGACGGCAATATTCATCTCTTCAAATTCACCACGATGACACCGCCCAGGGCCAGCGCGCCCCCGATTATGCCGAGCAGCGTGGGGACTTCGCCCAGCCAGAAGAAGCCGATCAGCGCGGACATCGGCGAGACCAGATAGAGGAAGTTGGAGGCACGTGCGGCGGGCAGACGCGACAGCGCGGTCGCCCAGGCGGCATAGGCGATGAGGCTGGGCACGATGCCGAGAAAGATGACGGCGCCGAGGCCTGCCGTGTCGGCAACCGCCGCCTGCGAAAAGGCCGACGGCAGGAAGGGCGCCAGGCATAGTGCGCCGAGCACCATGTTCGAAGCCGAAATGGTCAACGGATGATGGCGGGCAAACAGCGGCTTCTGGACGATGGTGTTGACGGCCGAGCACAAGGCCGAGCCAAGCACCAGAAGAGCACCGGTGTTAAATGACAGGCCATGCCCGTCGGCCATGGCGATGACGCCTATGCCGGCGAAGGAAATCACCGTGCCGGCCCAGGCCATGCCCGAAAAGCGCTCGCCCAGCAGGACCATCGCCATGATGGCGGTGAAGATCGGGCTGACATTGATGATGAAGCCGGCGGCACCGGCCGAGACGGTCAGTTCGCCGAAATTGAGCATGACGGTGTAGAGCGCGACGAAGATGGCGCCGCCGAAGACCAAGCGCCACACTTCGTCGAGCCTGGGCAGCGCCGGGCGCTTGACGGCCAGGAAGATCGCCGCCGGCACCGCGGCGATGGCAAAGCGCAATGCACCCAATTCCAGCGGCCCGAAGGCGGCGAGACCGGCTCGGATGGCGGGAAAGGCAGAAGCCCAGCCGACCACCGTCAGCGCGACAGCAATGGCTGCCGTGGTGTCCATCCGCTGTGTCGAATTCAACGTGCCCGTCATCGCGCTCATCTCACTGCCCTCGCATTCTTCGGTCCTGAGAGGCAGAAAACGCCATTTCAGGCCGGTTGACAAACGACCAAATCGAGGATCACCTGTGACTATGGATCACAGCTCGGACACAATGGTGCCGCTCGAGACGCTCCGCGCCTTCGATGCGGCGGCGCGGACAGGCAGCTTTTCGGCGGCCGCCGAAAAGCTCAACATCACCCATGGCGCCGTCAGCCGGCAGATCGCCAAGCTCGAGGACTGGCTGGGATTGAAAGTCTTCGACCGTGGTGCGCGCGGCGTCTCGCTGACGATCGAGGGGAACCGGCTGCATCTGCGCACGGCGGAAGCCTTTGCGCTGATATCGACCCATTCCGACCGCTGGGTCGAGCCGCGTGGCACCGCCGTGGTGCGACTGACCTCGATCCCCTCGGTCAGCGGACTGTGGCTGATGCCGCGCATGGCGGCTCTGGAGAACAATCCCTCGAAGCTGCGCATCGTGCTCGATGTCGACATCCGCCAGGCCGACCTTGCCGATGAGGGCATCGATCTCTCCATCCGCTGTGGACGCGGCGGCATTCCGGGCCGCGTCTCGGTGCAGCTTTTCGAGGAACATGTCTTCCCCGTCGCGTCACCCGGGCTTGCCCGCGAGATCGGCCGCGGCGACCCGGCCCGGCTGCTCAAATATCCGCTGATCAACGATTCCGACGCGTCTGCCTGGCGCGCCTGGTTTGCCGCGCAAGGCATGGATTATCGCCCGCGCCCGCAGGACCGCCGCTTCGAGGACTACAATCTGGTGCTCGACGCCGCCGCCTATGGGCTGGGCATCGCGCTGGCACGCCCACCCCTGACCGGGCATCAATTGCAATCGGGCCGCATCACTCCCGTCGATGAGCGCACCGCGCTCAATCCGGTGTCCTACTGGCTTGACCGGCCGATCGGGCGGCCGCGTGCCGCAGCCGCCGACCTCGCCCGCCGCATCGCGGCAGAGGCCGGGCTGGCTCCGGACAAGATCGAGGCGTTTATCGAAGCCGAGCGATAGGCCTCTCGGACATATATCGAGAACCGGCCGATTCGAAGCTCAGCGAAGCAACAACAGAACGAACCCGAGGATCACGGCTCCCAGAAAACCGGCCATTATCGAAACAAAGCCAATTTTCACCAGCAACTGCTCAGGGTTCGGCACCGCACCATGGGATTGATTGGCCGGCCTGTGCCTGCCCGCCAATGTACCCAGGGCGGCAGCGTTGCGCGGGACTGGAGCCTGCGGCGGGATAAGCGACAGCAATGACAGCCCCGCAACCTTGGCAGGGGCATTGTCATTGGCCGTTGTCGAAGGCGGCAAGAAGGCTCGCAGCGTTTCGGCTTCGGGTTCTGCCTTTCTCGCCGCGATCGTTGCCAACGCCGCCTCTTCGCCCGTCTCAAGTTGGGCAAGATAGGCATCGACGATGCCAGCCGATGCGATCTGCTGCGATTTGACGGCCATCGGCGCGGCCGGCAAAGTCAACAGCGCTGGCGCTGTCTGTTGTGCGAGCAGAGACGGCGCCGGCGGCTGGACCAGCGCCTTGACCAGTGCCGTCATGACTGGATCAGCCTGCCCCGAGGGCACTACCTGCGGCGTCATCACTTCCCTGAGCAAGGCGGGAAGACGAGTGGAGGAAATGTCCATTGCGGCCTGCCAACACCATTTTTCCGCCTCACAATAAGCGTTCAGCATTGTCTCAGGCTTGTCGCATGCTTGACCTCGCCGGGAATTTATGGCGATGAAATCCTCATGAACCCTGGCGTCCCCGCATGATGAACCGTTTCGAAGGCCCCGGCGGCAAGGAAGCCCGCATCCGCTATCTGGATGGCGACTTCCAGGTTACCAGTCCCGGCGCGTTCGTGCGTTGCGCGGTGACAGGCGAAAGCATTCCGCTCGACGAGTTGAAATACTGGAGCGTCGCCAGGCAGGAGCCCTACATCAGCGCCACCGCCTCGCTGCGCCGCGAAATCGAGATGCATCCGGAGCTGCGTAAGCGCGGTTAGAGCAGTTCCCCGTTTCACGGAACGGCGAACCGCTCCAGCTCTTTGTTTGACGCAATTCCCAAGGGAAAGCGCTATGCGCTTTTTCCCAGGAAAACCGTTTCACACTTTTCCTGGAATTGCTTTAGCCCTTCAGCTTGCGCTGGCGCCAGGCATCGAGCGTCTCGTCGATGATGCGCTCGGGAACGTGGTCGAGTTCGAAGACCGTGTCGATCTCGAGCACCTCGAGCCGGTCGAGGAAGTCCTGTGAGGCGCCGTGGCGCAGCCGGGCGGCGTCCTTGGCGGTGGTGATGAGCACCAGCCCTTCGGCGTGCGCGGTCGCCGCCAACTCGGCAAGTTCGTCCTCGGCATAGAAATGATGGTCCGGAAACGGCCGCGTCAACGCCAGTTCGCCGCCGGCTTCGCGCACCGTGTCGAAGAATTTCTCGGGATGGCCTATACCGGCGAAGGCGAGGAACCGCTTGCCGGCAAGCCCTGCCTTGCTGCTTGGCTCTGTATGGGCCTCGAAGATTGGCCGGCCGGCGCGTGCCGCCTGGCGGACCACGTTGTCGGCGGCGATGCCCTCGCCCATTTTCAACAGCCCGCTGGTGAAGACCAGCTGGTCGACGATTTTGGCCCTGAGCGGACCGCCCGGAATGACGCGGCCATTGCCGATCCCATAGCGCGCATCGACGACGACCAGCGCATAGTCGATGTGGATGCGGGCGCTCTGGAAGCCATCATCCATGATCAGGAAATCGCAGCCATTCCGTTCCAGCAGCAGCCGGGCTCCGGCGGCACGATTCGGCGTCACCGCCACCGGCGCGTGTTCGGCCAACAGGAGCGGCTCGTCGCCGACATGCCTGGCGCTGTCGTGATGGATATCGACGACATGCGGCTCGGCGAAGGAGCCGCCATGGCCGCGCGACAGAAAACCGGGTTTCAGATGCATGCGCTTGGCCTTTTCGGCGAGCGCGATGGCCACCGGTGTCTTGCCGGTGCCGCCAACCGTGAAATTGCCGATGCACAGAACGGGTGCTTCGATCTTCTCGCGCTTGGCCCGCCGCATGCCGCGGCCGGCGGCGGCGGCATAGATGGCCGATAGCGGCGACAGCGCCAAGACCCGCCAGTCCGGCTCTTCCCACCAGAATGGTGGTGCTTCGGAGGCCACGCTAGCGCCCGTTCGCGCCCTTCAGGCGCGACTTGACGACCAGCGGCTGGATGTAGGGCTCAAGCGATTTCAGCGTGCGCGCCAGCGCGCCGCGCATCTCGTCGACGGTCGCTACACCCGCCGCCATCATCTCGTGGCGCGCCACTTCGTTGGTCAGGAGGAAATTGACGGCGCCGGCCAGCATGTCGCGATCGCGCACCAGCTTGGCGCCGCCGCTGTCGAGGAGACGCTGGTAGGCCTCGCGAAAATTCTGAACATTGCGCCCGGCGAGAACCGCCGTGTCGAGCATGGCCGGCTCCAGCGGGTTCTGGCCACCCTCGGAGGTCAGCGAGCGGCCGACGAAGGCGATTTCTGTCAGCCGGAGATAGAGCCCCATCTCGCCGATCGTGTCGCCGAGCAATATATCCGTGTCGGCGGCGATCCTGTCGCCCTTGCTGCGCCGCGCGACCTTCAGGCCCAAGCCGGAAATCTGCGCCGCAAGGGCCTCGCCGCGATCGGGATGACGCGGAACGACGATCGTCAGAAGGCCATGGTGGCGCTTGTGCAGCGTCGCGTGGACTTCAGCCGCGACCACTTCCTCGCCGTCATGGGTCGAGATCGCCGCCCAGGTCGGGCGCGTGCCTATCTGCCGCCGCAGCGTCGCCAGCGCCCGTTCGTCGACGGGCGGCGGCGAGGTATCGACCTTGAGATTGCCCGACACGGTGACCGGCCGCGCGCCGAGCGCCAGAAACCGCTCGCCATCGACATCCGACTGCGCCACGACGTGAGCCAGGTTCTCGAACAACGCCTCGGCGATGTTGGCCCGTTTCTTCCACGATTTGAACGAGCGGTCGGACAGCCTGCCATTGACCAGCACCTGCGGCACGCGGCGCGCGCCGAGCTCGAGGATGGTCATCGGCCAGATCTCGGATTCGGCGATGATCGCCAGATCCGGCTGCCAGTGATCAAGGAACCGGCTGACCGCCGGCTTCAGGTCGAGCGGTACGTATTGATGGATGATCCGATCACCGAGCCGCTCGTCGGCGACCTGCGCCGAGGTGACCGTGCCGGTCGTCAGCACGATGTTGACGCCGTAGTCGAGAATGCTTTCGACCAGCGGCACGACGGCTATGGTCTCACCGACGCTCGCGGCATGGATCCAGATCACCGGCCCGTCGGGGCGCGCGCGGCCGGCGACGCCATAGCGCTCGCGGCGGCGGTAGCGGTCTTCCTTGCCGCGCGAGGTGCGCCAGGCAACATAGGGCCCGACCAGCGGATAGGCTGCCGCACCCGCGAACCGGTAAGCCGACAGCATGGCCCGTGCCCAGCGGCCGCTCATCGCGGAGCATCCACGAGACGGTAGGCCTCGGCAGTCGCGGCATTGAGCGCGGTCGTCACTTCCTGGCGCTTGCGCTCCATTTCGGCGTCATCGGCGCCGGCCGCCACGAAGATCGGCTGGCCGATGACGATCGACGAACGGCCGAACGGCAGGTTGATGGTGGTCTTGTCCCAGCTCTTCTCCAGCACCTTGCGGCGGCTGGTGGTGATGGCGACGGGTACAAGCGGCCGGCCCGAGAGGCGGGCCAGGAGAACGATGCCAAGCCCTGCGTCTCGCGGCGTGCCGTGCGGAATATCTGCGATCATGGCGACGTTCTTGCCGACGGCGAGCGACTTTTTCAGGGCGATAAGCGCTTTTGCCCCACCCTTGTCGAGATGCCTGGCATTTTCCCGCCCGCCCGACCCGCGCACCGCCTCGATGCCGAATTTTTCCAGCATCAGCGCGTTGAGCTCGGCATCGGCGCTTCGTGAGACCATGGCGACCAGCGGCTTGCGCTTGGGGTAGTAGGCCGGCGTCAGCAGATGCTGGCCGTGCCACAGGGCTATGATGCCAGGCTCGAACTCGGTATAGGCGCCGCCCGAAAACCGCGCCGAGCCCTCCACGACGCGATTAGTGAGGCGCACGAAGCGGACGAACTGGGCGAACAGGCTGGCGATGGCGTTCTTGACGAATCGCGACTGCGCCAGCGGTTGGCGAATCTTGCGCCAGAAGGCCTTGGTCGTGCGGCTGCGTCCCCTGCCCGTGGGCGCGGCATCGCTTGCTGGCCCTTTCGCCAGGTCATGCTCCATCGAAGTCAACCGGCAGCCTTGTTGTCGGGGTCCAGCAGCCGGTGCAGATGAACGACGAAATAACGCATGTGGGCGTTGTCCACGCTGGCTTGCGCCTTGGCTTTCCATGCCGTGTGCGCGGATTGATAGTCGGGATAGATGCCGACGATGTCGAGCCCGTCGAGATCGCGGAAATCGGTGCCGCCAAGCTTCTTCAGTTCGCCACCGAACACCAGATGCAAAAGCTGTTTCTTTCCGTCTTCCGCGGCCATGTCGGTCCTTCACATATCGTGAGTTTGTGACAGGTCTAGACCAAAGCCGCCGACTTTGGAACCTTTAGGGCGAGATGAATTCATCTCGCCCGGGAAAACGCTTTCACGCGTCCAGACCGGCGATGACGCCGGCGAGCACGGCCAGCAATTCACCGCTGCCGGCAGCAAGTGCGCCGTGACGAGTCACCTCGCCGGCATAGAGCGGAGCGTGGCCATGCTGGTCGAGCAGCTGGCCGCCGGCCTCGCGCAGGATGAGGTCGGCCGCCGCAATATCCCAGTCATGCGCATTCGGCTTGACGAAAGTCGCATCCAGCGAGCCATTGGCGATCATGGCCAGCCGATAGGCGAGCGAAGGGCTGTAGGGCGCCCGCTTCAGGCGCGCCTGCCATTCGGCCGGCATCAGGTCGGTCAACTGCTTCAACCCGGAGATCTCGGCCGTGTCCGGCAGCTTGCGAACCGCAATGCGCTTGCCGTTGCGGAAGGCGCCCTGGCCGGGCAGCGCCCAATAGGTCTCCTCCATCGCCGGGCATTCCAGCACGCCGGCCAGCGTACGGCCACGCTCGACGACGGCGACGCTGACGCACCAGGTGCGCTGGCCTTCCAGAAAACCGCGTGTGCCGTCGATCGGGTCGACGACGAAGGTGCGGCGTGCCGAAAGCCGGACCGGATCGTCAACTGTTTCTTCCGACAGCCAACCATAATCCGGCCGCGCCGCCAGCAATGTTTCGCGCAGATAGGCGTCGGCGGCATGGTCGGCCTCGCTGACCGGCGATGTGCCGCCCTTCATCCAGACTTGTGGGCTGTTGCCGAAGTAGCGCATGGCGATGACCCCCGCCTCGCGGGCGGCATCGCGCAGCAGCGGCAAGTCCCCAGAGGCGCCGGAGATGGCCCCGGCTATGGTCAGGTCATGCTCCGGCAAGGGTCATGCCTTCGATCAGGAGCGTCGGCGCGGCGGTGCCGAAATTGCGGTCGAGGTCATCGGCCGGCACCATGTTGAGGAACATCGTCTTCAGGTTCGAGGCGATGGTGACCTCGGCGACCGGATAGGCAAGCTCGCCATTCTCGATCCAAAAACCGGAAGCGCCACGGCTGTATTCGCCAGTGATCATGTCGACGCCCTGGCCGAACACTTCGGTGACGTAGAAGCCGGTCTTGAGCGATTTGATCAGCTCTTCCGGCGACCGCTCGCCCGGTTCGATGGCGAGATTGGTGGAGGATGGTGTCACGGAAGAGCCGCCGCGCGCGCCGCGGCCGTTGGTGACGAGGCCCAGTTCCCTTGCAGCCGAGGTCGACAGGAACCAGTGGTTGAGCACGCCCTTCTCGACCATCAACAGCTTTTCGCCCTCGACGCCTTCACCGTCGAACGGCCGCGAGGCCTGGCCACGCAGCCGGAGCGGCTCGTCGGTGACGGTGATGGCGGAGGCGGCCACCTGCTTGCCCATCATGTCGCGCAGGAAGGACGTCTTGCGCGCCACCGAGGCGCCGTTGATGGCGCCGGCCAGATGGCCGGCTATGCCGCGCGCGACGCGCGGGTCGAATACCACGTCGACCGGCCCGGTCGCCGCCTTGCGCGCGCCGATGCGGCGCACGGCGCGTTCGCCGGCCTTGCGGCCGATGTCCTCGGGCGCATCGAGATCGGCAAAATGCTGGCGCGAGGAGAATTCATAGTCGCGCTCCATGCCGGTGCCCTCGCCGGCGATGACGCTGGCCGAGCGCGAGAACCGCGAGCCGACATAGTGGCCGAGGAAGCCGTGCGAGGTGGCCAGCACCAGACCACCCAGCCCCGCACCGGCGCTGGCGCCGGCCGAATTGGTCACGCCCTTGACGGCAAGCGCTGCCGCTTCCGCCGCCAATGCGGCTTCCTTCAACTGGTCTGCCGACACTTCGGTGGCGTCGAACAGATCGAGATCGCGCGTCTGTTTGGCCAGCAATGCCGGGTCGGCCAGCCCCTGATAAGGATCCTGCGGCGACACTTTCGCCATCGCCACAGCGCGCTCGGCCAGTGTTTTCGGGTCGGACGCCGCGGTCGCCGAGACACTCGCCACGCGGCCGCCGACGAAAACGCGCAGCGCGACATCCTCGCTCTCGGAGGCTTCGGTAGCCTCGACCTTGCCGAGACGCACCGACACCCCAGTCGAGCGGCCGCGCACGGCCACCGCGTCGGCGGCATCGGCGCCGGCCTTTTTGGCAGCCTCGACCAGGGCCGCGACGCGGTCGGTCAATTTTGCTGCGTCTGATATATCGGTCATGCCTGAAATCCTGCTGATGCGGCCGGTGTGCGGCCGTTGCCCACCCATCTATTGTTCCGGTCCGGCTTGTGCAATGGCATAGGCTTCAATCAAAATGCAGGGTGGACGGTTCAAATCGCCAACCCTGTGACGCAAAATCGGTTCGCAGCCTGCACGGAGCATTTCGATGACGCCTTTCCATCTCGCCTTCCCGGTCCGTGATCTCGATGAAACCCGCGTTTTCTATGGCGAGGTGCTGGGCTGCGCGATCGGCCGGTCGTCAGCGACCTGGGTCGATTTCGACCTTTACGGCCACCAGATGTCGGCGCATCTGCGGCCGCAGGCCGCACAGGCCTCCAATGACGGCAAGGTCGACGGCATTGTCGTGCCAATCCCGCATTTCGGCGCCGTGCTGCTGATGGACGACTGGCAGCGTCTGGCAACGCGGCTGGAGGCGCGCGACGACATCGACTGGCTGGAACGGCCGATGGTCCGTTTCAAGGGCGAGCCCGGCGAACAGGCGACGCTGTTCATCCGCGACCCCTCGGGCAATGCCCTGGAATTCAAGGGCTTTCGCTCTCTGGAGCAGGTTTTCGCGCACTAGCTCAGATCGATGACATCGGTCGATCTACGGCCGAAACGGCCCGCCGCGAAAGGTGCGAGCCGCGCCGGATCGCCGCGTCCGCCGATCAAGTCGGCGACCAGCCGCGCGGTGATCGGAGCCAGCGTCAGGCCGAGATGGCCGTGCCCGAAAGCATGAATTACGCGGGAGCTGCCGCGCGAAGCGCCGATTACCGGCCTGGAATCCGGCAGGGACGGCCGGAAGCCGAGCCATTGCGAGGCAGGCGAGCCGAGCCCGGGAAAAATTTGCCTGGCGCCACGGTCAAGCAGCGCCAGCCGGCGCGGATTTGGCGGCGCGACCAGGCCGCCGAGTTCGACGGTGCCGGCGACCCGCAAGCGGCCGGCCATCGGCGTCAGGTAGAAACCAAGATCGACGGGACAGACAGGCCGGTTGAGCAGCGGCGCGTCGGTCTGGAATTCCAGATGATAGCCGCGCTCTGTCTCGAGCGGAATCCTGTCACCGGCCTGCGCGGCCAGTGCGCGTGACCGTGCACCGGCGGCGATCACCACCGTGCCAGCCTTGATGCGAACGCCGGGGCCGCTGAGCTGGACACCGTCAGCTCCGACCTGCAGCCCGGTGATCTCAGCCTGCTTCACCGACGCACCACGAGCACTTACCGCGCCCAGCAACCGCCGCATCACCATTGCCGGATCGGTGACATTGATCGAGTCGGGAAAATACACGCCATGCGCTGCTGTCGCCGGCAGGCCCGGCTCAAGTGCCGCTACCTCTTCGGGAGTCAGCACCTCTTGGTGGATGCCAAACCCAGCGCGCATTGCCCGGCCGCCGGCGCCAACGGCAAAATCGCTCTCGCGGCGATAGAGGTAAAGACAGCCATTGCGGCGCAGCAGATCGTCCAGATCGGCCTCCCCGGCCATTTCCTCCCAGGCCGGGAGGGCGTCGGCCAGCAGTCCGGCGAGCGCCAGCGCATTGGCCCGGGTGGCCGCCGGCAGCGATTGCCGCATGAACCGAACGAGCCATGGCGCCAGCTGCAGCAGCGCCGGCCAGCGCAGCGAAAACGGGCTGTCGGGATCAAGCAGCAGCTTTGGCAACGCCCGCAGCACCGCAGGAGTGCCGACCGGCATGCAGGCATATTCGGCGATCGTCCCGGCATTGCCGAACGACGCGCCGGAGCCCGGCTCGTTCGGATCGATGAGCAGAACTTCGCGGCCGTCCGCGACAAGGCGAAGTGCCGTCGCCAGCCCGACAACTCCGGCGCCGACAATGGCGATTTCGACCGTTTCAGAAGCAGCCACTGTGGATCTTCCCGATTGACCTTGAAATCCCGTACCGATCATGTGGTCTCTTGGTTCGGGGTCACGGTCCAGTCTTGATCCCTGGAATCGAATAGGCCAGATCTTTCCGCGCCTCAGGCAACAGGCGTCCAGATCACGTCCTCGATCTTTTGCGCGCCGGTTGCCAGCATCGCCAGCCGGTCGAAGCCGAGCGCGATGCCGCTGGCCGGCGGCATGATGGCAAGGGCGGCGAGGAAATCCTCGTCCAGCGGATAGCGCTCGCCATAGATGCGCTCTTTCTCATCCATCTCGATGACGAAGCGCCGGCGCTGCTCGTCGGCGTCGGTCAGCTCGCCAAAGCCGTTGGCGAGTTCGACGCCGCAGCAATAGAGCTCGAAGCGCTCCGCCACGCGTGGGTCGCGCGGACTCGGCCGCGCCAGTGCCGCTTCGGCCAGCGGATATTCGCACAGGATGGTCGCGCGGCCCTGCCCGAGCAACGGCTCGATTTTTTCCACCATCACCCGGCTGAACAGGTCGGCCCAGCTGTCGTCGGGCGCGGTACGCATGCCGGCCCGGATCAAGGCGGCGTACAGCGCGTCGCGATCGGTGCTGCCGGCGGCGGCGACCGTTGCCAGCAGATCGATGCCGGCGTAGCGAGTGAAGGCCTCCCCCACCGTCAGCCGTTCCGGCTCGGCAAACGGATCGCAGTCGCGGCCCCGAAACGAGAAAAGAGTAGCCCCTGCCCTTGTCGCGGCCAGCGCCAAGAAGGCGGCGCAATCCTGCATCAGGCTTTCATAGGCCTCACCCACCCGATACCATTCCAGCATGGTGAATTCGGGATGGTGCAAGGGGCCGCGCTCACGGTTGCGGTAGACCGGACCGAAGCTGAAAATTCTGGTTTCACCGGCGGCGAGCAGCTTCTTGCAGGCGAATTCCGGCGAGGTGTGGAGATAGAGCGGCGCCCTTGCACCGTCCGGCCCGACCGCTTCGGTGGCGAAAGCCGCCAGATGCGCCTCGTTGCCGGGTGAGACCTGCAGGGCCGCCGTCTGCACCTCGACGAAATCATGGGCGGCGAACCAGTCGCGCAGGCCGGCGGCGATGCCGTTGCGCAGCATCAGCCGCGGGCGGCGGTCGGCATGGACATGCGGCGTCCACCAGGGCGAAGCTTCGGTCATGGGGCTCAGATCATGGTGGAATGGGGCTGGCGGCGGCGGCCAAGATGCGGTAGGCCCCCACCCAGCGCCGCACAAGCCGGCAAACGCCAGTCAACTCTTCTTGCAGGATTTAAAACCGTGGTGAAAGTCATCGCCAGTTCGCTCCGCAAAGGCAATGTCGTCGACAGGGACGGCAAGCTTTATGTGATCCTCTTTGCCGAAAACATCCACCCAGGCAAGGGCACGCCGGTGACGCAGCTCGACATGCGCCGCATCGGCGACGGGGTGAAGGTTTCGGAGCGCTACCGCACCACCGAACAGGTGGAGCGCGCCTATGTGGAAGAGCGCGAGCACACCTTCCTCTATCGCGACGGCGAAGGCTTTCATTTCATGAACCCGGAAAGCTACGACCAGGTGGCGGTGTCGGAAGCCGTGGTCGGCGACATGGCGCCTTACCTGCTGGAAGGCATGGCCGTGCAGGTGTCACAGTTCAACGGCATCGCCATTTCCCTGGTGCTGCCGCAGCGCGCCACCTTCGAAGTGGTGGAAACCGAGCCGACGACCAAGGGCCAGACGGCCTCGTCCTCCTACAAGCCCGCCGTGCTGTCCAACGGCGTGCGCACCCTGGTGCCGCCGCACATCGCACCGGGCACCCGCGTGGTGGTGATGACGGCCGATGGGGCTTATGTGGAGCGGGCTAAGGACTGAGGGGGTCCTTCCCGCCCAAACGACCAACGGCCTGCAAGCAATGCCTTTCCATAGACGGGGGGCAGCTTCGAGACACCGCTTATTGCTTGAAACAGTGCTCGCGGTGCCATTGCAAGAAATGAGGATGCGGGCGTTCGAGCTGTCGGCGAGGCGGAAGCGCGCGCCGCGTCTTGTTTATAAAGCCCTGCACACTGTCTAAGTCATTGACCTGCCTGGAGATCAGGATTTCAAAATCGTCCGACAGGCTGATCAATCCACGGTCGAACATCCAATGCGCAGTGCCGGACAGTGCGATCCCATTGTTGACGACATCAGGCCCGTTCGCCTCGACCGGTCGAATATGCGCAGCAGAAACCTCTGCCCGGCCTCCGCCATTTATCAGCTTGAGACCTGTGATCGCGCAGCGCTCGTCATAGGCACGTAAGACGACTCGACGGAAAATGCGGTCTCGCACGATTCGCGATCCGATGTAGCTTACGCGATCACGACTCTGCTCGAATTCGAATGGCGCCTGCTCATCCTGAAAGCCGGCAGATATGCCGACCTCATCAATGCGCGGCAGCAACAACTTATTCGTATCCAGGCCCAGATCGATGATCCGGTTGAAGTCACTTGGGCTAAGTGCGCGGACGGCAGATTGGGCGCGGCCAGAAATCCGTCCCTCATCATTGAGCAGGCCTCGTTCGACGAGACCATCAGATCTGCTAAATGGAACAGGATTGACGAAATCGAGGTAAGTTCCGGGCTCAATCAGCGCGAGGTACATCTCGGGCGTTACAGGATCGGGTTTGATCTGCTGGACTTTCGCTACAGCGTAATAGCCCCGTGTATCGTTTACCTTGCTGGGCTCGTAGTAGATAATCCACTTGCCGACACACGCTTCAACGCGGCGCAGATACGGGCGAGGAAACTGGTATTGCTCTGCGGGGCGATCGTTGTAACGCGAATCCGAGCGATGAATGAAAACCCCGAATCCCATGGATCTTCCTGCAATGCGTTCTTGGGAATAATTACTTCAGATGTGGCATCAAAATCCGAATTTTGGCGTTTAGTCCAGGCCGGTCGCACTTCCCCATGGCATCGGTCTTTCGCAGCCTCGCGCTGAAAGCGCCACACTGCAACGAAGCGCAGCAATATATTTCATGGAACGTGTCGTAAAAGGCCTGCGCATTCCGTCCTTTGACCAAAGAAGGAGAACGCCATGCGAAAACTTATCGTCACCGAATTCATCAGCGTCGATGGCATTGCCGAGGTCGAGAAGCTGCCCAGCGTGACCTGGAACGACGAAATGAACAGGTTCAAGGAGGACGAGCTTGCCGACAGCGGCGCCATGCTTTTGGGGCGCACGACCTATGAGATCTTTGCCGGCTCCTGGCCAACGGAAACCGGAGATTTTGCCGACCGGTTCAACGCGCTGCCGAAATATGTCGCTTCGACCAGCCTGAAGGCGCTCGACTGGAAGCCGGCCGAATTGCCGAAGGGACCGCTGCCGGATGCGGTCAGGACGCTGAAGCAAGGCAGCGGCGGCAACATCTATGTGCATGGCAGCCTGAGCGTTGCGCAGGAATTGCTGCGCCATGGCCTGGTCGACCGCGTCAGGCTGCTCAGCTACCCCGGCACCGTCGGCCAGGGCAAGCCACTGTTCCCAGGCGGCGCGGCGGTGTCGCTCGAACTGATTTCGGCGACGCCGTTCAGCAACGGTGTTGTGGCGCTGGAGTATGTGCCGGTGGCGAAATCGTAAATCGGTTGGAGCCTTTCAGATCGCGTCGGGAAGATGCATCCTCACCCGACCTGCTTTCCTCGCCTCCCTTTAACGGCGGCGGCGCTCCTCGCCTCCAGCACCCTCTCCACCTGCCGCTTCAGCTCGTCCTTGATATCCACCGTCTCGTTCATCAAGGCGTCGATCTTCAGGAAGTCGAGGACGCGGTATCTCGAGACTGCCGGGCGGACCAGGATGTCGGGGCGGCATTGCTTCAGCTTGTTGGCGATGATCGACTGCATCATCAGCTGCGTGGCGCCGAACATCAGGTCGACGGAGGTCGGCTGCTTGCGGTCGGCTTCTTCCGGCGCGCCGACCACGTCGACGCCGATAATGATGTCGGCATCGTTTTCGATCAGGTCGAACGGCACCGGGTTGTAGATGCCGCCATCGATCAGCAGCCTGCCGTCGCGCATCACCGGGCGGAACACGGCGGGGATTGCCGCCGACGCCGCCAGCGCCGAGTGCAGTTCGCCGTCATCGAAGACAGCGAGCTTGTGGCCGAAATAGTCGGTCGCCGTCACCTTGAGCGGGATTTTCAGCTCGGCGAAGGTTTCGGGAATGGCCTCGGGCAGAAAGGCTTTCAGGATGCGCTCGACGTTGAACTGGCTGACGCGGACCTGCATGGCTTCGGCGATGGTGCCCGGCCGCGCCCGCCACATGCGGCTCGCCACCTCGGCGCGGCGGCCAAGAATCGAGCGGGCGTAGTCGTGGATCTCCTTGCCGGTCATGCCGGCGGCCATACCGGCGCCCATGATGGCGCCGATCGACGAGCCGGCAATCGCCACCGGCTTGATGCCCAGCTCGTCCAGCGCCTCGATGACATGGATATGCGCCAGCCCGCGCGCGCCGCCGCCGCCGAAGGCGATGCCGAAGGTCGGGCTCATCCCTTGCCGGCTCCGGCCAGTTTCGGCCCGATCACCATGATGGTCGGCTCGGCGGTCAGCAGCTTCTTCGCCGCCGCCTTGACCTGGTCGAGCGTCACCGCGTTGATGTAGCCGGCGCGGCGCTGCATGTAGTCGATACCGAGATCGTCGAGTTGCAGTTCGACCAGCGTCGAGGCGATGGCGCTGGACGAGTCCAGATTGTTGATGGCGTAGGCGCCGATCATGTATTTCTTGGTCGCCGCCAGCTCCGCTTCGGTCGGGCCTTCTTCGGCCAGTCGCTTGACCACGTCACGGACGATGCCCAGCGTCTCGGCCGCGCGGTCGGAGCGGGTGCCGGTGCTGACGATCAGCGCGCTGGCGTGGTCCTGGTTGATCAGCGAGGAGTTGACGCTGTAGGCCAGCCCGCGCTTCTCGCGCACTTCCTGGAACAGGCGTGAGGTGAAGGTGCCGCCGCCAAGGATCTCGTTCATCAGCACGGCGGGGAAGAAATCCGCCGCCTTGCGCTTCACGCCGGGAAAAGCGAGCTGCAGGGAGGTCTGCGGCAGGTCGTAGTCAACCTCGATATGCTGCGCCAGCTTCGGGTCGATATCGGCCACCGGCCTCAGCGCCTGGTTTTGCGGCAGGTCGCCGAACACCATGTCGAGCTTCTTCTTCAGCGTCTCCGCGTCGATGGCGCCGACCACTGCGACACGCAGGCCGCCGCGCGCGAACACCGCTTTGTGCAGGGCTTTGAGATCATCCGGCGTGATGGTGGCGATGCTTTCCTTGGTGCCCTGGTCGGAGCGGGAATAGGGATGATCGCCATAGAGGGCACGCGCCCATTTGTTCTGCGCCACCGTGTCGGGATCATTCTCGCCGGCGATGATGCCGGACAGGATCTGGGAGCGAATGCGGTCGATCGGCAGCTGGTCGAAGCGCGGCTCGTTGACCGCCAGCCGCAACAGGTCGAACGCCTGGTCACGCTGCTCGGCCAGCATGCGCATGGAGCCGTAGATGCCGTCGCGGCTCTCGTCGAAGCTCATTTCGGCGCCGGCATCGTCGAGCTTGATCTGGAAGTCTTCACTGTCGAGCGGGCCGGCGCCTTCGTCGAACAGGCCGGTCATCAGGTTGGCCAGCCCTTCCTTGCCGACCGGATCCTGCGTCGAGCCGCCGCCGAAGACGAAGCGGATGGCGACGACCGGCACGGAATAGTCCTCGACCAGCCAGGCGGTGATGCCCTTCGGCGAGGTGACGGACTGGATCTCCATGGCCCGCGCGGTGAGTGCCGGCAGGATGAGGAAGAGGACGGAGAGGAAGAGGGTGGTGAGGGGTGCGCGTACCGCGTTCGTGCTCATCAAATCAATTCCCCGCCTGTTGCTGCGGCAAGAGATAGCCGGTGGTCGACCGGGCGAGCACTAGGTAGCGCGCGGCGACGGCCTTGACCTCATCTGTCGTGACCTTGCGGATGCGGTCCGTCCATTGCTGGACGTCCTGCACATTGCCGCCGGTGGCCAGCGTCGACCCGTAGATGTTGGCCATGGAATCCTGCTTGTCGCGGGCAAAAATCATCGACCTGACATAGCGGTCCTTGGCCTTCTCCAGCTCCGATGGCGTGACGCCATCCTTGACGATGCGCACCACTTCGGCATCGACCGCCGCTTCGATGTCGGAAATCTTGGCATCGCCGCGCGGCGCGCCATAGACGGTGAAGTTGGTGTCGTCGAGCATGGTGCCCTGGAAAAAGGCGCCGGCGCTGGATGCGATACCTTGCTGGACGACGAGCGCCTGGTAGAGCCGGCTGCGATTGCCGCCGCCAAGGATCTCCGCCAAGAGGTCGAGCGCTTCCGCCTCGCCCGGCTTGCCGGTGTGATAGGACGGCACCACCCATTGGGTGGAAAAGCTCGGCACGCTGACGCGGGCATCGGCGAGCGTCACCGTGCGCTTGGTGTTCTGCTCCGGCTCGACCGGACGAATGCGCGGCGGCAGATCGGGGCCGCGCGCCACCTTGCCATAGGTCTTTTCGGCCAGCGCCCGCACCGTGTCCGGTTCGACATCGCCGGCGACGATCAGCACCGCGTTGTTGGGCCGGTAATATTTGTCATAGAAGGCGACAGCGTCGGCGCGGTTCAGCTGCTGCATCTCCTGCATCCAACCGATGACCGGGATGCGATAGGGCTGGTTCTGCCACAGCGTCGCATCGACTTCCTCGTCCAGCACGGCCTCGGGGCTGTTGTCGATGCGCGAGCGGCGCTCCTCGAGGATGACATCGCGCTCGGTCTTGATCACATCGTCGGTGAGAATGAGATTGCGCATGCGATCGGCCTCGAAGCTCATCATCAGTTCGAGCGCCGACGCCGCCACCGTTTCGTGGAAGGCGGTGTAGTCGTAAGAGGTGAAGGCGTTGTTGGAGCCGCCGATATCGGAGATGGCGCGGTCGAACTCGCCGGCCGCATGGTTGGTCGTCGCCTTGAACATCAGATGTTCGAAGAAATGCGCAATGCCGGATTTGCCGGGCGGCTCGTCGGCGCTGCCGATCTTGTACCAGACCATGTGGGTGACGATCGGCGCACGGTGGTCGGGAATGACGACCACCTCCATGCCGTTGTCGAGCAGGAAATCCGTGACCTTGAACTCGGCCGGAACCGTGTTGGGCAAGACGGGGCTCTCGGCCAGCACCGGGCTGGTCATGACAAAAGCCAAAGAGGTCGCCAACAGCGTTCCGCGCAGCCATTCAATCCTGGATGTCATCGATGGCTCCGGTTTCGTAGAGCGGTTCATCGTTTCACGGAAACGTTGAACCGCTCCATCTCTTTGTCTTGTCGCAATTCCGGGCGGAAAACCGCTTCACACTTTTCCTGGAATTGCTTTGGCGGACGATAGGCAAGGTGCTGGCGACAAGCAAAGTGAATTGTTGGTCATGTTGCCGGCAAAGGCGGCGGCAAAGAGGCCGGCCCATGGATGCACGGCCAAGGATACGAGGCGTATCAGGCCGCCTCGATAAAGCGGATGACGGTCTCGCCATAGTTGCGCTCGTCCAGCACGGAAAAGCCGGGGCCCGGCTCGAACGGCGCCACTGCCGCCTCTTCGACCACGCACAGCGCGCCGGGGCGAAGCCAGCCGCCGGCTTTCGCCGACTGCAAGGCGCGCTCGCCAAGACCCTTGCCATAGGGCGGGTCGGCAAAGACGAGGCCGAACGGCGCCAGCGTGCCCGCTTCGCCAAGGCCGGTGGCATCGCGGCGGAAGATCTTGGTGCGGCCGGTCAGGCCGAAGGCCTCGACATTGTCGCGGATCAGGCCACGGCCTTCGGCCGATTCCTCGATGAAGACGCCATAGGAGGCACCGCGCGACAGCGCCTCAAGCCCCAGCGCACCGGTGCCGGCGAACAGGTCGAGCACGCGCGCACCGTCCAACTGCGCGGCAAAGCGATGCGCCAGCACGTTGAAGACCGCCTCGCGGGTGCGATCGGTCGTCGGACGGATGGCGCTCGAACGGGGCGTCGCCAGCGGACGCCCGCGAAACTCACCACCGACGATTCTCATCTCGCTTTGGGGCCTCGGGGACCATTGCGCGGACGCTCACCGCCGCCGGCCCCGCCCGGACGTTCGCCTCTCGGCTTGCCGAACGGCTTGGCACCGGCCGGTTTGCCATAGGTCGGCTTGAACGATGCCTTTCGCGCCTTGGCTTCAGCGGCCTTGGCTGCGTCTGCGTCGGCCCTGCCCTTGCCGATCGGCCGCGCGCCCGGTGCCATCCAGACATTGGCCTTGCGCTGGCCGGGCGGCTCGATCGGCCGCTGCTCGCGCTCGGACTTTTTGCCACCACCCCGAGGCTTGTCGCCGAAACCGCCGCGTGGCTTGTCACCGAAGCCACCGCGCGGTTTGTCGCCAAAATTGCCGCGCGGCTTGTCGCCGAAGCTGCGTTCGGGACGCGGGCCGCGTTCGCCAAAACTCTTCTCCGCGCTTCTGTCGGGACTTGTCGACAGTTTGCCCAGAGCCTCGTCGCGGCTGCCTTCGCGGCGTTTGCGGTTCTTGATCAGACCGCCCTCCCCGATCGGGCGGCGCTCACCGTCACGGGTGAATTTCGGCCGCTCCGGCTCCGGCTCGCGAACTTCGGTGCGCCGCACCGGCTTGTTGGAAAACGGCTTGGTGACATCGGCGTCGAAATTGGCGCCGGATTCCTCGACCAGGCGCTCGCCGAGTTGGTCACGCAGCACGCGCCCCTTGATCTCCAGCACATGGCCCTCGGCGAGGTCATCGAGCTGGAACGGCCCGTAGGAGATGCGGATCAGCCGCGTCACGTCGAGGCCGAGCGAACCCAGAATGTTCCTGACTTCGCGGTTCTTGCCCTCGCGCAGACCGATCGTCAGCCAGGCATTGGTGCCTTGCTCACGGTCGAGCGTCGCTTCGATGGCACCGTAGAACACGCCGTCGACGGCAATGCCTTCACGCAGGCCGGCAAGCGCGCTTTCCTCGACCTTGCCGTGGACGCGCACGCGGTAGCGGCGCAGCCAGCCGGTGGCCGGCAGTTCGAGCACGCGCGAGAGGCCGCCATCATTGGTGAGCAGCAGCAGGCCTTCGGTGTTGATGTCGAGCCGGCCGATGGTCATCAGCCGCGGCAATTCAGCCGGCAGCACGTCGAAGACGGTCTTGCGGCCCTCGGGATCGCGGTTGGTGGTGACGACGCCGGCCGGCTTGTGGAACAGGAACAGCCGGGTGCGCTCGATCGGCGGGATTTCCATGCCGTCGAGATGGATGATGTCATCAGGCATGACGTTGAAGGCCGGTGAAGTCAGGGCGCGGCCATTGACCTTGACGCGGCCGGCGGCGATCAGCTCCTCGGCATCGCGGCGCGAGGCCAGGCCGGCGCGCGCCAGCCGCTTGGCGATGCGCTCGCCTGCCTCTTCCGCGCCCTCGGCGGGACGCGGGCGTGGCTTGAAGCTGCCACCCGATGCGCCTTGCGGCCGATCGCCAAAGTCGCGCTTGGGGCGGTCGCTGAAATCGCGCTTGGGGCGGTCGGCGAAGTCACGCTTCGGGCGATCGCCGGCGTCGCGCGGCGCGCGGTCACTGAAATCACGCTTGGGACGGTCGAAACGCTTTTCGCCGCCCGCTGCCGCCGCAGCCGGGCGATCGCCACGGGGGGTATAAGGCTTGCGCGGCCCCTCGCGCTTTTCATAGGGCTTGCGCTCGCCTTCGGCGGCCACCGGGCGATCTCCACGGGGCGCATAAGGCTTGCGCGGCCCCTCGCGCTTTTCATAGGGCTTGCGCTCGCCTTCGGCGGCCACCGGGCGATCTCCACGGGGCGCATAAGGCTTGCGCGGCCCCTCGCGCTTTTCATAGGGCTTGCGCTCGCCTTCGGCGGCCATCGGGCGGTCGCCGCGCGGTGCGTAGGGCTTGCGCGGCCCTTCGCGCTTCTCAAAAGGCTTCCCTTCGGGTCGCGGGCCTTTGCTGAAAGGCTTGTCGCCGCCCTTGAAATCGCGCTTCGGCCGCTCGCCATCGGCGGCCATCGGCCGATCGCCACGCGGTGCGTAAGGCTTCTTGGCGCCAAAGGACGGCTTGCCGCCCTTGCCGGCGGCGCCATCACGGCTGCGCGGTCCCGCGGCTTTCGGCCCACTCTTGGCCGGACCCTTCCTGGGTCGGAATTTCTTGTCGTTGTCGTCCATGTGGCCTTTATCCGTTTGCGCTGCTACAGCGTGGCGCATCCTTTCGGGCGCGCAACGAACGCTGTAGCACTTTTGATGTGGCGCATGATCATTTTCGAAAACCGAGTCCCGATTTTCGAGGTCCTGCGCTCCATAACAGGATCACCGTCAGGTGGCGAGGAGATAATCAGAGTGGAAATCGCGTGAAGCGGCCCGATTTCATGGCGCTGGCGCTGAAGGAGGCCGAGGCTGCCGCCTTGCGAGGCGAAGTGCCGGTCGGCGCCGTCATCGCCAATGGCGCTGGTGTTGTCGCCAGCGCCGGCAACCGCACACGCGAACTTGCCGACCCGACCGCGCATGCCGAGATGCTGGTCATCCGCGAAGCTTGCCGCAAACTGTCGGCCGAGCGGCTGACCGGCCATGATCTCTATGTGACGCTGGAACCTTGCGCCATGTGCGCCGGCGCAATTTCCTTCGCCCGGCTGCGCCGGCTTTATTTCGGTGCCGCCGACGACAAGGGCGGCGCGGTGGTCAATGGCGTGCGCTTCTTCGCATCGCCAACCTGCCACCACAGGCCCGACATCTATCCAGGCATGGGCGAGACCGAGGCGGCCTTGTTGCTCAAAGGATTTTTCCGGGAACGGCGCGGCTGAGCCGGGCGCCCTTCGGCAAGAAATAAGAAAGAAGCGGTTTTTACAGGGACGGCATCCAGTCGAACCAGCCGCTGCCCTTCTTGCCTTCCGCCTCTTTCTTGAGACGGCGTTCCTTCTTGTACTCGTCCTCGCCAAGCTCGTTCTGCGGCGCCGTGCCGGCCGCGACACGATACTGCACTGGAGGCTCGCTCAGATATTTGCGGGTGTTCGGATCGCCCTGCTTGCTGTCGGCAAGGCGGCGCTGGATCTCGGCGGCGCGACCCTTGTCGGAATCGGCCGGTGTCCATGCCGGCGGGTGGCTCGAGCCTGATTCCGCCATTGCCCTCTTCACCGAGGCCGGATCGGTCTGCACGTCGTCGACGATCTCCGACTGGTAAGCCGGGTCGTTCTGATGGGCGGTGGCGTCGGCGCGCAGGCGGGCGCGGCGCTGCTCGGGCGATTCGGGCCATTCGGCGCTCGCCGTCTCGATGCTGTCCTGCGGGGCCGGCAGCGCTTCCTTCTGGCCTGGCGCCGGCTTCACAAGCGTCGGACGCGGCTTGTAGTCGATCTGTTCCTTGCGCTTCGGCGCGAATGAAAAGGCACCTGAAATATCGCCGGCCAGCTGTTCGCCGGCGGTCTTGTCGGTGCCGTAGGTCGGAGAGCCCATGCAGCCGGACAAAGCGAGGCCCGACGCGACAAGCGGCGCCAGCAGCGCCAAGCGCGCGTTATATCTCTCGGTCATGCCAAAAAGTCCCACTCTAGACAGCCTCTCGATTGCCGCCGGCCTTGTGGCCGGTCCCCATCGTCCAAGCACTTGCGACGGAAATCCGGCGACAATTTGTCTTCCGGAGTTTCGCGTGTTTACCTCAACCACTCGTTAAGGGCAACGCGCGGGCGGTTTTCGCCCGCCCGGCGTGGCATTTGTGCACCGATCCAGCCGACTAACCGTTAAAGTCGGCCAAGCGTCTTCAATTCATGCAGCACCGCCGCATCCCTAGCCGAAACATCCGGGAATTCCGGATCCTGGCCGACATCGGCGGTGTAGCGCCAGGAGCGTGCACATTTTAACAGGCCACGATCCTCGGCCTTCTCGACCACCACGGCGACACCCTTGACGTCGTCGATCGCGAAGGCACCAGCCGGTGCCTCGCCATGAGCGATGACCAGATCGCTGGTGATCGCCATCTCGGCCATGTCGACATCTGAAATCGCCGCTTCGAGCGCTGCGTCGTTGATTGTGACGACCGGCACCGCTTCCAGCGACGATCCGATCACCTTCTGGGCGCGCGCGATCTCCAGCGCGCCGGTGACGACGCGCCGCACTTGCCGCACCTGGCGCCACTTTTCCGCCAGCGCCTCGTTCTTCCAGTCCGCCGGGATTTGCGGGAACTGGTCGAGATGCACCGAGACGGCGTCGGGATGACGGTCAAGCCAGGCCTCCTCCGTGGTGAAAGGCAGCATCGGCGCCAGCCATTTCACCAGGCAATCGAAGAGATGGCGCACCACCTGCACCGAAGCCTTGCGCTTCAGGCTCGACGGCGCGTCGCAGTAGAGCGCATCCTTGCGGATGTCGAAATAGAACGCCGACAGCTCGACCACCATGAAATCGAGCAGCATGCGGGTGATGCGCTTGAATTCAAAGGCGTCGTAGCCCGAACGCACGACCTCATCGAGCTCGGCCAGCCGGTGCAGCATCAGCCGCTCCAGCTCCGGCATTTTCTCCATCGGCACCTCTTCGCCATCGTCATGGGCAAGCGTACCCAGCATCCAGCGGATGGTGTTGCGCAGCTTGCGGTAGGCGTCGATGTTGGTCTGCAGCACGTTCTTGCCGAGCCGCTGGTCCTCCCAGTAGTCGGTCGTCACCACCCACAGACGCAGTATGTCGGCGCCCGACTGCTTGATGACGTCCTGCGGCACGACGGTGTTGCCGAGCGACTTCGACATCTTGCGGCCATCCTCGTCCATGGTGAAGCCATGGGTGACGACGGTGTCGTAAGGCGCCCTGCCCCTGGTGCCGCAGCTCTCCAGCAGCGACGAATGGAACCAGCCGCGATGCTGGTCGGAGCCTTCGAGATAGACGTCGGCTGGCCATTTCAGGTCAGGACGATCCTCCAGCGTGAAGGCATGCGTCGAGCCCGAATCGAACCAGACGTCGAGGATGTCCATCACCTGCTTCCACTTCGAAGCGTCGTGATTGCCAAGGAAACGCTCCTTGGCATCAGCCGCGAACCAGGCGTCGGCGCCTTCCTGCTCGAAGGCGTCCATGATGCGCTGGTTGACCGCCTCGTCCTTCAGCACATTGCCGTCGGCATCGGCGAACACGGCGATCGGCACGCCCCAGGCGCGCTGGCGCGACAGCACCCAGTCCGGGCGCTCCTCGATCATGGCGCGGATGCGGTTCTGGCCTGCGGCGGGCACGAAGCGGGTGTCGTCGATGGCCTTGAGCGCCCGGCTGCGCAACGTCGAGCCATCGCCGAGGTCCTTGTCCATGTAGACGAACCATTGCGGCGTGTTGCGGAAGATGATCGGTTTCTTGGACCGCCAGGAGTGAGGGTAGCTGTGCTTCAGCCGGCCACGCGCGAACAGCGCGTTGCGTTTGATCAACTCGTCGATGACGGCCTGGTTGGCGTTGCCCTTCTTGCCATTGTCATCGATGACGCGTGCCGGTCCACCCTCGCGGTCGGGGCCGAACCCCGGCGCGTCCTTGGTGAAGAAGCCGCCATCGTCGACGGTGAACGGGATGGCGGGATCGATGCCGCGTGCGCGCAGATCCACCGCCGCGTCCATCCAGGCGTCAAAGTCCTCGCGGCCGTGACCGGGCGCGGTGTGGACGAAGCCGGTGCCGGCATCGTCGGTGACATGGTCGCCGACGAGCATGGGCACATCGAAATGATACCCTCCGTTTAACGCAAAAAACGGATGATCTAACGTTACGTTGGCAAGTTCCTCGCTTGTCACGGTGCGAAGTCGCTTAAAATTCACCTTGGCTTTGGCTGCGCTTTCATCGGCAAGCGCGTCGGCAAAGACCAGCTTCTCACCGGGCTGAGGGCCAAAGTCATTTTCGGCTGCCACGATCTCGTAAAGTCCGTAGGCAATGCGTGGCGAATAGGCTACCGCCCGGTTACCCGGGATCGTCCAAGGCGTTGTCGTCCAGATGACAACTGAAGCATGGGACAAACTGTGCGGCGGCTTTACGACAATTTTCCTGCCAGTTCGCTCACCACCTTCGTCCTCGACGTGTAAAATCGTATCCCCATCAGCAGACTGGATCGGAAACTTCACCCAGATCGTGTCGCTCTCATAGTCGTGGTACTCGATCTCGGCCTCGGCCAGCGCCGTACGCTCGACCACGCTCCACATCACCGGCTTGGAGCCGCGGTAGAGCTGGCCCGACATGGCGAATTTCAAAAGCTCGCCGGCGATCCGCGACTCGGCATGGAAAGCCATCGTCGTATAGGGATTCTCGAAGTCGCCGATGACGCCGAGGCGCTGGAACTCGGCCCCCTGCACCGTGATCCAACCTGCGGCGAACTCACGGCATTCCTTGCGGAATTCGTTGACCGGCACCTCGTCCTTGTTCTTGCCCTTGGCGCGGTACTGCTCCTCGATCTTCCATTCGATCGGCAGGCCGTGACAGTCCCAGCCGGGCACATAGTTCGAGTCGTAACCGCGCATCTGGAACGAGCGGGTGATGACGTCCTTGAGGATCTTGTTCAGCGCATGGCCGATATGGATGTTGCCGTTGGCGTAGGGCGGGCCGTCATGCAGCACGTATTTCGTGCGGCCGGCAGCGCTCTCGCGCAGCTTGCGGTAGAGGTCCATGTCCTGCCAGCGCTTGACCAGCAGCGGCTCCTTCTCCGGCAAGCCGGCACGCATCGGGAAATCCGTCCGCGGCAGGTAAAGCGTCTTGGAATAGTCGATCGTTTCAGTTGTATCGGTCATTGGTCTGCCATGTGCATTGCCCGGCGGCAAAAGAGCTCGGGCGTTGAACTATACTTTTGCGCATGTCGTTTTCCCAAAACCGGGGCCACTTTTGGGCGACATGCCTGATGATCTGGAAAAAGCGCGAGAGGCCGCGCGCAGAATTCCCGGCGGTTCCGGCGACCCTCAGGCCGCCCGGAACACCGGGCCGGTAATTCGTATCGTCAGCACGCGAAGGCGCGAAAAGCTCGTCATTGGTGGGCTTTTAGCGGAGATAGACGCAGGAATAAAGCGTCTCTCGTTCGATTCACCTACATCGTGAAATCGAAGCGGTAGGTGGTCGACACGCCAATCATAAACTGGTTGCGGTCGCCACGCTCCTTGACCAGGCTGGAATCGGCCGCCGGTCCCATCAGGCGCGAATATTCGCCAAACAGGCTGGCAGTCATCGGCTCGGTCACCTTCCAGGTGATAGCGCCGCCGAGGCCGGTCGATTTCAACCCGCCACCGGGATGGTATTCGCTCAAGCCCGAGGCCACCGCTTCCTGCGCGTTGACGCCATAATAGGCGTCGAAATAGTTGCCTGAGGCGAAGGAAACACGCGGTCCTCCCGAAATCCTGACGGTCGGCGTCACGTCGTAAAAGGCGTCGGCGGCGATGTCGGCGACAAAGCCGTTGTGGGCGCGAATGCCGTGGCGCAGCTCGGCGCGGGCGCGCAGCCAGTCCGTCGGATAGAATTCGAAGAAGCCGCCGACTTCGCCGCCCCAGCGCACCGGATCGAGGCCCTTCAGCTCATCGGCGTTGTCATCGTCGCGGGAAAACAGGAACTTGCCGGTCAGGCCGGCGCGGACACCGCCATCATCGACCAGCGCCAGCGAGATGTTGTCGTTGCGCGAGACAAAGCGGGCGGCAGGTCCGGCCTTGCCCAGCGAAATGATCGGCGAGGCGCTGAGCAGGTACTTCTTGCCGCCCTCGAAATTCGGCGCCACCATGCCAGTGGCGCCAACGGTCAGATACCAGTCGCCGGACAGCCAGCTGCCCTCGCCCGCATTGGCAACGCCCGCGCCACCCAGCATCGCAGCGGCCAACACCAGAGAGATTCTTCCGACCGGACTCATGGCCACTCCACTAACACAACACACACGGTTACCGACGACAGCTTTGACGGCCGTTTGGTAAAATTTGATTTAAACCCGAGACATACGCTCGCGCTTTGCCGCGATCCGGCTGCCGGTCATCGACTGGACGTTGGCCCGCGCCCGGATTACCTTCCATTCGCAGTATTCCGCAGCCCTCGATGGAGACCGCGACAATGACCCTGCATGGCGACGCCTTGAAAATCGCGATCGAACAGACACGGACAAAATGGGGATGGTTTGTCGCGCTCGGTGTGCTGCTGCTCATCTTCGGCGGCATTGCCTTTGCCAATCTGTTCGTCGCCACGGTGGCTTCCGTCTACGTCGTGGGATGGCTGATGCTGATGGCGGGCATCATCGAGATCGTGCATGCGTTCGGCGTCAAGACCTGGAGCCGCTTCTTCTACTGGCTGCTCAGCGGACTGCTGTACGCCGTTGCCGGCTTCTTCGCTTTCGGCAATCCGTTGCTTGCCTCGGCGGTGCTGACGTTCCTGCTGGCGATCGCGCTGGTCGCGTCAGGGGTGCTCAGGGCCTGGGTCGGCTACAGCCATCGGCCGGAACGCGGCTGGGGCTGGATCGTCGCCGCCGGTGTCATCAGCGCCCTTGCAGGTCTGATCATCGCCATGGGCTGGCCGTTCAACAGCCTGTGGGTGCTCGGTCTGTTCCTTGCGATCGATCTGATCTTCCAGGGCTGGACCTTTATCGCCGTCGGCCTCGCGCTGAAAAAATAGCCGGGATCACGCCTGGACTCAAAAAGCCATGGCCGCGTCGAGATCGGAGAGCGGCTTGACGCCGGCAAGCAGCGCGCGTGCCTCGGCTTCATCGCGCTTCATCTGCGCGACCAGCGCATCGAGCCCTTCGAACTTCACCTCCGGGCGCAGGAAACCGAAGAAGGAAACCTGACAGACCTCGCCATAGAGGTCTTCGGAGAAGTCGAAGACGAAGGTTTCAAGCAGCGGCGCGCCATTGTCGTCGACCGTCGGGCGACGGCCGAAGCTGGCGACGCCGTCGTGAAGCGTGCCGTCGGCGCGGCGGAAGCGGACGGCATAGATGCCCTCCTTGAGTGCGGCTTCAGCCGACAGCCTCATATTCGCGGTTGGAAAGCCAAGGGTGCGGCCAAGCTGCTGTCCGCCGACCACCTCGCTTTCGACGGTGAAGCGGTAGCCGAGCAGACCGGCGGCTTCAGCCACCTCGCCCTCGCCCAGCAATCCGCGGATGCGGCTGGACGACACCACCTCGGCGCCCTCGTCCCGGAAGGCGTCGACGAGCGTGACGCCGAAGCCATGACGTTCGCCGGCCGCCATCAGGTAGGCCGGGCCGCCTTGACGATCCTTGCCGAAGTGGAAATCGAACCCGGTCACGGCGTGGGTAATGCCAAGGTTCGTTTCCAGCACATCCGTCACGAACGCTTCCGCCGACAGCGAGGCGAAGTCGCGCGTGAACGGCTGTTCGACCAGCGCGGCAAAGCCCAGCAGCGACAGGAGCCTCGCCTTCATCGGCGGCGGCGTCAGCACGAACAACGGGATATCAGGCCTGAAGATCTTGCGCGGATGCGGTTCGAATGTCAGCACCAGGGCCGGCACTCCACGCCGTCCGGCCTCGGCAGAGGCCCGCTCGAGCACCGCCTGATGGCCGCGATGGACGCCATCGAAATTGCCGATCGCCACCACGCCGCCGCGCAGGTCGGCGGGAAGCGGCGCGGTTGCCAGGATGCGTTGGAAGGCTGCCATCGTCACCTACCGAAGTCTGGGAATGACGGCCACCGGACCATAGCCATGCTTTTCCAGGAACGCCGCCAGTCTTGCCGGGTCCGGGTACAGGGCATCGCCATAGTCGCGGGCATGGATGCCGCCGGAGACATAAAGAACATCGAAGCCATTGTCGGCGGCGCCCTTCACATCGGTCATCATGCCGTCGCCGATGGCCAGCACCTGGCCGCGCTCGACCGGCTGGCCAAGAATCTCGGCGACCTCTTTCATCGCGAGATTGTAGATCGGCGCGTAAGGTTTTCCAGCGATCAATGTGCGGCCGCCGAGCTGGGCGTAGTCACGCGCCAGCGCGCCGGCACACCATATGATGCGTTCGCCGCGCTCGACCACGATGTCGGGATTTGCGCAGATGAAAGGCAGGTTCCGGGCGCGCAGCCGCCGCAGGAGCTCCGTGTAATCCTCGGGGTTTTCGACCTCGTCGTCGAACAGGCCGGTGCAGACGATGCCGGACGCCTCGAACTCCTCGACAAGCTCGACGTCGAGACCTTCATAGAGGGTGAAGTCCCGGTCGGCGCCGATATGGAAAATCTTGCGCGGCCCTTCGGCGATCAGATCCCGCGTCACGTCGCCTGAGGTAACCACCCGGTCGTAGGCTGACGGTGGAACACCGATCGCGTTCATCTGCGCCACGACATCGGCACTTCTGCGCGGCGAATTGGTGATGAGGACGACGGGGATTTTCGCCTCTCGAGCCCTTGCCAATGCCGAGGCCGCCGCCGGGAAATGCGTTTCACCATTGTGCACCACGCCCCAGACGTCGCACAGGATTGCCGAATAGGCCTTCGACACGTCTTCGAGCGAGCTGATGATTTCAGGCGAATCCGCCATGCCGTTTCCTTCAGTCATGATCGTTGCGATCGCCGCGACCGACGGTTCGCCGCAGCCGGTTCGGATTAGCCGAACCGCCCCGGCCTGTCATCAGCTTTCGCCAGGCACGATTGGTTAGCGGTTGGTGAAGCGCTGCCCCGGCAATCGAGCGATTTCCCAAACACGGCCTTCAGCGTTTTGTGGAAAGCTGGCATTGATCGAGAATCCGCCGGCGGGGGCCGCTGCAAGACATGCATGGACTTTGGCGTCAGTTCTGCCGCGACCAACGCGGCAACTATGCTCTTATGACCGTCGTCGCGATGGTTCCGCTCATGGGCGCCCTGGCGATGGCCGTCGACTTCACCGAGATGAGCCGCGAAAAACAGGCGGTTTCGAATGCGCTCGATGCCGCAAACTTCGCCACGGCGCGCCGGCTGACGGAAGGTGCTACCGACGACCAGTTGAGAGCCTATGCGCTCGATTTCTTCAATGCCAACCTCAACAAGATCAACCCTGCCAACACGACGCTCAGCGTCACCTTGCCAAGCAACACCGCCGGCGGGGGCTTGCTCAAGATGAGCGCGCGGCTTGACTACAAGCCCTATTTCTATCCGGTCTTCGGTCAGCTCGTCGGCAAATCCGAAACCGACGCCAACCAGAAGATCAGCTTCAACGTCTCCTCGGAAGTGCGGCTGAAGAACACTCTTGAAGTCGCCCTGGTGCTCGACAATTCCGGGTCGATGACCAAGACCGGAACGGGCTCGGGGCAAACGCGGATCGACCTTCTCAAGACCGCGGCCAAACAGCTGGTCGACACGCTGGCCCAGCAGGCGGCGATGATCAAGCAGGTCGACAGGCCGGTGCAGTTCGGCCTCGTGCCGTTTGCCGCCTCGGTCAATGTCGGACCCGGCAACGGTAACGCGTCCTGGATGGACACCGAAGGACTGTCGCCGGTATCGAACGAGAATTTCGACTGGTCGACGCTGAACGCGGTCGACAAATACGCCCAGCAGACCAACGGTATCTGGTACAAGCGCGGCACCGGATGGGGTACCGGCGAAGGCCAGATGCTGACCCGGTTTTCGCTCTACCGAGACATGAAGGTCGTCACCAACCATGAGCGTGTCACCAACAGCAAGCGCGTGGTTTGCGACGAATACAACTCGAACAACACCTGCAAACGCGACCACGACGAATACGACTACATCGATTCCTATGGCCCGTTCGCCAGTTGGCAGGGTTGCGTCGAGGCCAGGCCCTATCCCTACAATGTCAACGACGCGGCGCCTTCCGGCGGCTCTGCGAACACCGGCATAGGGATTGGCGATCCGGCGACGATGTTCGTGCCGATGTTCGCCCCTGACGAACCCGGCAACCATTGGAAGATCACTCAGGATCCGGATGAGGCCGCGCCGACGGCCTATGGCGCTATCAACAGCTGGTGGAATGACGACCCGACAAGCAGCACCGGCCAATCCCGGTTGCGCAACATGGCCAAATATTTCCAGCCGCGGCCGATCAATGCGCCGGCGCTGGCCGCCGGCAACGGGCCGAACTACAGCTGCTCCACCAACCCGATCACGCCGCTGACCGATGTCAGCGTTGCCACTGGGCTCACGGCGATCAAGGCCGCGATCGACCTGATGAAGCCCGATGGCGGCACCAATGTTCCCGAAGGCATCGCCTGGGGATGGCGCGTGGTTTCGAGCGGCGAGCCCTTCACGCAAGGACGCCCGGAAACCGAGAGGGGCAACGACAAGGTCGTGATCGTGCTGACCGACGGCGCCAACACCTACTACACGCCTTCCTCGCTCGGCTATTCCGACCCCGCCGATTCGAAGTCGACCTATGCGTCCTTCGGCTATCTCAAACCCGGCTACAACGGCACGTCGGTGGGCCGCCTGTTCATGGGCACATCGAGCACCATTGGCCAATTCGATTATTCTAACGGCAATTATACCAACGCGCTCAACGAGCAGATGGCGACGCTTTGCAACAACGCCAAGGCAGCCAACATCATGGTGATGACTGTGGCGCTCGATCTGTCGACGACTAAAATCGCCGACCAGCAGGCGATCGAGGCGCTGAAATCCTGCTCGTCGAACTCGCGCTTCCGCAAGGATCCAACGGACGCGAGCAAGCCGGCAAAACTGTTCTGGAACGCCACCGGCGCCAGCTTGTCGAACGATTTCAAGGAAATCGGCAACGAAGTGTCGAACCTGCGCGTCGTCGGCTGATCCGTAGGCACCGGCGGCTAGCTGGAACAACGGCTGGCGCCGCCATGCACTTGCGCGCGCCTGCCGGGACAGGCACATGTTGGCCGCCTGCCGGATCGTGCATCCATTCGCGGCGCGCTGGGGAAGAACAGATGCCCGAAACGGCCAATCATCTCGCCTTCGCGCTGGTCTGCCTCGGCATGGTGCTGACGCCTGGCCCCAACATGATCTATCTGATCTCGCGTTCCCTGTCGCAGGGGCCGAAGGCGGGGCTCATCTCGCTTGGCGGCGTGGCACTCGGCTTTGTCTTCTATGTGCTGGCGGCGGCGTTCGGCATCACCGCGCTGCTGCTCGCCGTGCCCTACGCCTATGACGCGCTGCGCTTTGCCGGCGTGCTCTATCTCCTGTGGCTGGCCTGGCAGGCGGTGAAGCCGGGCGGACGCTCGCCGTTCGAAGTGCGCGAATTGCCGAGGGACAGGCCGCGCAAGCTTTTCGCCATGGGCCTGATGACGAATCTGCTCAATCCGAAGGTGGCCGTGCTCTATCTGTCGCTGTTGCCGCAGTTCATCAGCCCCGGCAAAGGCCACGTCCTGTCGCAGCTACTGGTGCTCGGCGCGACGCAGATTTCGATCAGTCTCAGCGTCAATGCCGTCATCGCGGTGACGGCCGGCTCGATCGCCACCTTTCTCGCCGGACGGCCTTTGTGGCTGGTCATCCAGCGCTGGATGATGGGCACCGTGCTGGCGGCACTTGCGCTGAAGATGGCGACAGAGGCGCAGCGCTGAATTCGCCTTGGACGATGATCGCGAGCTGAGCTAGAAACGTCAGGGCGCCAGCAGCTGCACGAATTTCTCCGCGGCTGGCGAACGATTGGCCCTTGCAAGACTGACAACGAGCAGCCGCCTCTGAACACAAGGAACAATGGGAATTCGACACACGCGAGCGTCTCCTTCCGGAGTGGAAAGCTCAGGCATCAGTGTCACACCGATCCCCTGCGACACCATTTCCACCAGGGCAGCCGTATCGCGAACCGTAAGGACAACCTTAGGCGAGATGTTCACGGATGCGAAGAGCTGACGGATGACCGGCTCGCAACCAGAGCCCGACATGATGAAATTCTCGTCGGCCAGGTCGCACAATTTGACGCGCGCCGTCGCTGCTAGCGGGTGGTCGCAAGCAGCAAGAAAGACGAAATCATCCTCCAGGACTACATCCCCGACAGTTTCGGCTGATTGTTCGGAGGTCAGGCCGACGTCAACGACTGCTGTTTCAACCCATTCCAGAACCTCATGATCGGTTCCTTCCAGCAAAACCAGTTCGACGCCGGGGAAAAGCCGCTGGAAGCGGGCAAGTATTTGCGGCAGCAAACGCTCTACCGCGCTTGCCACGCTTCCAATGCGCAACCGCCCGGTCTGAGCGCCTGAAGCTGCGGCGCTCCTTTGCTGGATTCGCTCGATGGCCAGAACGGCCTCTCGCGCATCCTGAAGCACTGCTTGTCCAATTTCCGTCGGAAACACCCCGTTCTTGCCGCGAACCAGAAGCTTCACTCCAAGAACGCCTTCAAGGCTTCTCATCGCCTGGCTTGCGCCCGACTGCGTCATGCCGATCCGCGTAGCGGCCGTCGAAAAGCTCGCGTCTTCGACAATCATGGTCAGGACCCGCAGCTGAGCGAGAGTGATATTAGTGATAGTCATGATAGATATCATCCGAATGCATTTTACTTATGCATCTCCGATAACGCATCTGGAAGCTCACTTCAATTCATAGGAGCTCTCATGACACAACGACTCGCATTGGCGCTGATCGGTGAATACACGCCATCTTTCGAACCACACGCCAAGATGGACGAAGCGCTGGATCATGCCGGGTCCACGCTCGGTATCCAGTACGAACACCAGTGGATTTCGACCGAAGAACTGATCACCGGGGTCAGCGACAAGCTGGCACCTTTTGATGCGATCTGGATCGCTCCAGGCAGCCCGTACAGGAGCATGAATGGCGCTCTGAATGCCATCCGGCATGCCAGGGAAAACGAAATTCCTGCTTTGGGAACCTGCGGCGGTTGCCAGCATATGGTCGTCGAATATGCCCGCAACGTGCTGGGTTTCCAGGACGCCGAGCATGCGGAATACGATCCCTATGCTTCCACCCTGTTCGTCACACAGCTGACCTGTTCACTCGTTGGGCAAACCATGGACGTATTTCTGACGCGAGGGAGCCGGGCAGCGCGGATTTATGGACAAACGAACACGAAAGAGCGCTACTATTGCAACTTCGGCATCAATCCAGCCTACCAGAAAGAACTGGACGCCGGCGGCTTTCACATTGTCGGCAGGGATTCGAATGGCGAGGCTCGCGTCCTCCTGCTGCCATCCCACCCATTCTACCTTGCCACGCTCTTCGTGCCGCAGCTGACGTCGACAAAGCAGCACCCGCATCCAATCATTGTCGCCTTCCTGGAAAGCGCCCGGTCAAGACCGCGCGCCGCGTTTTGGGGCGGTGATGTTTCCCAGCTCAATCGCTGAACGGCCTATCGTCGTTGAGTGATTGCAAGAAGTTAGCGACAGCGCACCCTACATCGGCCGCCTTGTCTGCTGCGCCCGCTCGGGCTCGACCACCTTGCGGTAGAGATGCCAGGTGGCATGGCCGAGCACCGGCATGACGACGGCTAGCCCGGCAAACAGCGGGATGGAACCGATCACCAGAAGCACGGCGACCAGCAAGCCCCACAGCGCCATCTGCAGCGGGTTGGCCATTACCGCCCGGGCCGAGGTCTCGATCGCCGAAACGGCGCCGACGTCACGGTCGAGCAGCAGCGGGAAGGCAACCACGGTGGTGGCCAGCACGATTACGGCAAAGACAAAGCCCGCGGCATTGCCGGCAAGGATCAGCGTCCAGCCCTTGCTGGTGGTCAGCACGTCGCGGATGAAGCCACCGATCGAGGCCGGCGGCTGGTCGCCGAACAGGCCGGTGTAGATCGATTGCGCGGTGTAGAGCCATAACAGGAACAGCGCCACCAGCATGATCCCGATGACGGCGATCGACGGAACCGCGGACGAGCGCCGCACATCAAACGCGTGCCGCCAGGAGGTGTTCATGCCGAGTTCGCGCCGGCGGCTGATCTCGTAAAGGCCGAGCGCCGCAAAGGGCCCGACCAGCGCGAAACCCGACATCAGGGGATAGATGAGCTGGATGGCGTTGGCCCCGGACGTCCACTGCGTCAGGATCAGGCCGACGATGGGATAGATCAAGCACAGGAACACATAGTGCGAAGGTTTTGCCCAGAAATCCTCGACGCCGAGGCGCAGCGCATCCCAAAGGTCCGACGTGGTGATGCGGCGCACCGTTGGCTGCACATGCATTCCACGTGCGTCCGCCATGACATGAAAGCCGGCCATAACCTTCCTCCCGTGTGTCGGGGCGGTCACCGCCAGGATGGCCGCCAGAGCTGCCACTTCAAGAACGAGAGGCACGATAGCAGAGTTGGCGGCGATTGTCGCCGCGTCAATTGCCTGGGGAGCAACTCCTCGTAGTGTTCAACTCTCCGTATGGCCTCTCATATGGCGTACCTTGGCGGTCCTTCATTTTGACCAATCATTGTGCTGCATTTTAGCATTTACGCATTTTAGCATTTACTTAAATTGCTCGTAGGGATCTTTGGCGTATCACCTGAGCTTTACGAAGTTCGGCGAGGAACTATGTTCGCATTGAAAGGCTTTTGGTCTTCGGAGCGTGGCAACTTTGCCATAACGACCGCCATCGGGATGCTGCCGATAATGATTGGTTTGGCCGGCGCCGTTGATCTGATCGGCACGAGCCATGACGCCTCGCAACTACAGAACTCGCTTGACGCGGCGGGGCTCGCCATCGGCACGAAGTTCTCTCCCGATATGGCGGCCGGCGATGTCCAGCAGCTTGGGCTGCAATTCTTCGCCGCCAATATGAGCGTGGCCGACCAGCAGGAATATCTGGGCAGCGTCTCCGCTTTCGCGGCAACGGCAAGCGGCAGCCCAAGCGCCTACTTTATCTCGCTGTCGTCCAGCATAAGCCGCCCAAGCTTCATCAGCGCCTCGGCCCCCTGGCAGGCCTACCGCTCGGCCTCGGTCAAGATAAAACCTGGCGCGCAGGCCTGCGTGCTGGCGCTCGATCCGCATGCGTCCGCCGCCGTGAACCTGCAGGGCTCGACCAACGTCTCGATGGACAATTGTGTGATCGCGGCGAACTCGGACGCCCCCGATTCCGTGAACAGGGGCGGCTCCGCCCTGGTTTCAGCGGGCTGTGTCTCAACTGTCGGCGGCACCAGCGGGCTGTTGCCACCCAGCGCCAGTCTCGCCTGCGGAACGCCGCACGAACATCGGTACGCATCCTTTGATCCGCTGGCCGACGTCGTTCCTCCCCCTTACACATTGTGTTTGCCGGTCCCGAACGGCAAAACCTACACGCTGTCGCCAGGCACTTATTGCGACAAGACATTGTCGGGAAACATCACGCTCGATCCGGGCGTCTACATCATGCGCGGCACCACCATAAAGCCAGGGGGAAACGGCAGCCTGACTGGCCAGGGCGTGACCATATTCCTCATGGAAAGCGCTCAGATCTACATAAATGCCAATGAGAAGGTGAACCTTTCCCCGCCCACCAGCGGCCCTTATGCCGGTATCACCATTTTTCAGGATCACGGCAACACGTCTGCTCTGACATTGAATGGCGGCGCAAATTCCGTGATCAGCGGTTTTATCTACGCGCCGGACGCGCCCATTTCCTACGCCGGCAACTCTGATATGAGCGCCCAGGGCAACTGTCTCAGGCTTGTCGGCAATACGATACAGATGACCGGAAACTCGTCCGTCAAGTCGGATTGCGCGGCGGCGCTTGGAAATCGCACAATGTATGCCGATCGGATGATCACTCTGGTGAAATGAGAAACGACCCGATGTCCGGCGGCGCAAGCGGTCGCGTTGAGAAAAATGGCGGTCGCGTTTAACAATGCCGGAGTGCGGCGACCGCACTCCGGCAGATCAGTGCCTCTCACAAAGTCACATCCTGGTTGAAGATGGAGTATCGCTACGATTGCGCCGGTGCAGCGAAGCGATCGATCACCTCAGTCAGCGGGACGTGGCCAAGGCAGGCGCCAGAACCGGCTGGCTCTTCGCCATCCTCGACAGCCAGGGCATAACGCACGGCCGGATCGGCTTCGATGCGAAGGCGCAATCCGGCCAGCTTGGGATAGGCAGCGCCGTCGATCGCCTGGTGAAACTCCGCCCAGCGCGCCACGCCGATCAGCGTGGTATCGGCCAGCGTCAGCCGGTCGCCGACCAGGAAATCCGTATCGGCGATCATCGCCTCGAGCCGATCATGACGTTCCGCAACGGCCTTGCGGCCGAACTCCCGCAAGGTCGCCTTCAGCGCGGGTTCATCCGCCGCCATTTCCAATGCCACCCAGAGCGGGCTGAAGGCGGCGGTGAAGCCGGTGTTCACGAAGGCCATCAACTGGTGCATGCGGTCGGCTTGCGGCGTGCGCGGTTCGAAGCTGATGCGGCGCTGCGTGTCGCGGGCTTCGAGCCATGCGGCGATGGCCATTGTCTCGGTGAGCACCCGGCCGTCGTCGGTGATCAGCACCGGCGTTTCCTGACGGCCGTTGATGTTGGCATAGGCATCGTTTTTCATCTCGGTGAGCATGTCGACGCGGCACAGGCGATAGGGTTGCCCGATGCGTTCGAAGGCAGCGACGAGCCCCATCGAGCTTCCCGCCGGGAAGCCATAAAGCAGGATAGGTTCCATTTGTTTTCTTCCGTGATTGAGGGGATCACGCCGCGCAGCGAAACTTGACCCTAAACGCTGATCGTCCCATGTAAATTACGCACAATTCTGTAACCAGGATCCGCCCATGAAAGACGTCGTCTCACGCTGCCCGATCGAAGAGACCATGCGCGTGCTCAGCGGTCGCTGGCCCACACTGCTGCTCTATTATCTGAAGGACGGCACCAAGCGGTTCAGTGACCTGAGACGCGACAACCCCACCGTGTCGCACCGCATTCTGGCTCTGGAACTGCGCAAGCTCGAGGACGCCGGTATCGTGAGGCGAACGGCCCGCTCGGGCTATCCGCTGCGGGTCGACTATGACCTCACGGCGCCTGGCCGCAAGCTTGTACCGCTCATCGACGCGCTGGGCTCGTGGTGGGTGCATACGGAAGACGACCGGATGCGCGGTTCCTCGGACGCAGATCTCGATACTGCCGCCTAACATCTTCGATTTTCGCCGCCCTGCCCGGCAAAAGCCATGATCGACGTTATCTCAGGGGCATGACCATAGCGAAAATCGAAACCTACCCGATGCCGAATCTGAACAGGCGCATGGTGTTGACCGGCCTCGCCGCCCTAGCGGGACTCGCCGCCTGCAGCACTGTTTCACTGCCAACCGGCGAAGGCGCCGGGGTCTCCTCCTCCGCCACCGGCACGCTGGCCAGTATCCGCGCCTCGGCCGGGCTGGCGCCGATGGTCCCCGACCGGCAGCTCGAACAGGCCGCCCTGCAGCAGGCCGGCTACATGGCGCAGCGCCGCCGCATGAGCCACACCACCGGCTGGGGCAAGGATTTCGCCTCGCGCGTCAGGGACAATCGAATTTCCGGTGCCGCGGCGGAGAACATCGCCGAGGGCCGTTTCGATCTTGAGAAGCTGTTCGACATCTGGGTGCATTCGCCCGGCCATCGCCGCAACATGCTCGACCCGCGCTTCACCCGCTTCGGCCTTGCCTATGTGCGCGACGGCGGCGACAGCAAGCTCCGTTACTGGAGCCTGGTGCTCGGAAAATAGGATGGAAAGCTAGTCCATATGCGCTGCCGGCGCGCCGCCGGCAGGCGCCTGCTTCGGCTTGCGCAGCAGGAAAACAAACGGAATGGCAAGCAGCGTCATCACCATGAGCATTTTGAAGTCGTTGACGTAGGAGATCATCATCGCCTGGAGATTGACCATGCGATCGACCTGTGAGAGCGCCATAGGATCGCCGCTCGCGGCGGCTGGAGAGACCGCCCACAGATTCGGATTGAACGGGTTGATGAAGGCCGAAAGCTCGGTGTGGTTGACCTGCGTGTTGCGCACCATCAGAACCGTCACGACCGACACGCCGATGGATGAGCCAAGATTGCGCACCAGGCTGAACAAAGCCGTGGCATCGGTGCGGAAGCGCACGTCAAGCGTGGCGAAGGCGACGGTCGACAGCGGCACGAACACCATTCCCATCCCCAGGCCCTGGATGACGCCGGAGCTGAGGATCAGCCAATTGTCCATCTGTGGCGTGAAGCTGGACATGGTGTAGAGCGATTGCGCCGTGAGCAGAAAGCCGATGACGACAAGAATCCTGGCGTCGATCCTGCTCATGAGCCGCCCGACGACAAGCATCGAAATCATGGTGCCGACACCGCGCGGCCCCAACACGACACCGATGGTGACGGTCGGATAGCCGAAGATGGTCGACAGCATCGGCGGCAGCAGCGACATCGAGGCCAGGATCAGCACGCCCATGACGAAGATGAATGCCAGCCCGGTCACGAAATTGCGGTCGAGGAAGATCTTGGGATCGATGAAAGGACGTTCCGCCGTCAGCGTGTGGATGATGAACACCCAGAATCCGGTGATCGAAAGAGCAAGCTCGATCCAGATCTCGACCGAGGAAAACCAGTCGACCTCGCCGCCGCGGTCAAGCAGCAACTGCAGCGCACCGACACCGAGCGATAACATGGCGAAGCCGAAGAAATCGAAGCTGCGCACTCGCCGGGCAACCGCCGGCAGATAGGCGGCCATACCGAGGAAGGCGATGATGCCGACCGGCAGGTTGATGAAGAACACCCAGCGCCAGTTGAAATTTTCGGTCAGCCAGCCGCCGAGCGTCGGACCCAGGATTGGCCCCAGCATGATGCCAGCGCCCCAGATGGCCATTGCCTGGCCGTGGCGCTCCCTGGGGTTGATGTCGAGCAGGAAGGTTTGCGACAGTGGCACGATGGCGGCGCCGAACACGCCTTGCATCAGCCGGAAGAACACTATGCTCTCCAGGCTCCAGGCGATACCGCACAGCATCGAAAACACGGTGAAACCGACAACCGCCCCCAGGAACAGTTCCTTGCGGCCGAAGCGATCGGCCAGCCAGCCGGTGACCGGCGTCATGATGGCGGCGGCAACGATGTAGGAGGTCAGCACCCAGTTGATGTTGTCGGGTGAGGCGCCGAGATCGCCGGTCATGGTCGGCAGCGCGACGTTGGCGATCGTCGTGTCGAGCGCCTGCATGATCGTCGCCAGCATGAGCGCGACCGTGATCAGGCCGCGATGCGGCACTTCTTTGAAGGGTTCGGGCGTGCTCATGGCATGAAACTTCCAGCAGGTAACAAAAACGTGTACAAGGGGTTTCCGGGCGGCAACGCCTTCCGTTGAGAGACCCTCGTCGCGGTGGGACGCGATTGTCGATGTGGGGGTTACATCGACTGAAAGTCTCTGATGAGCGGATGCCTGCCGCCCGGAAACATGAGGACCGACGGGTCCGCGTCGGAGATTTCAGATTTCGGCCAGGCCGCTACGCGGCGCGCCCAAACGCTGATCCTCCAGCTCCTCCCATCAGACCAATCCTGCTATTCACCTCCGCCGCTGGTCCTGCGGCATTCTGACGTTACTGCGCGGCCTCGCCAGCCGTGGCGTGACCGAAGATCGAAGGCAGGCCACGCGCCACGCCGGTGTCGACGGTAACGGTGGCGCTCATGCCGGTGCGCAACGCCATCTTGGCGTCCGCATCGGTCAATTCGAGACGAACCGGGATGCGCTGCGTGACCTTGACCCAGTTGCCGGTGGCATTCTGGGCTGGCAGCAGCGAGAACTCGGCTCCCGTGCCGGCGCCGATCGCCTTGACCGTCGCCTCGAAGGTGCGCCCTGGATAGGTGTCGACCACGATCTCGGCCTTCTGGCCGGGCTTCATGTGGGTGAGCTGCGTTTCCTTGAAATTGGCATCGATCCAGGTGTCGCCGGTCTCGACCAGCGAAAACAGCGGCGTGCCGGAACCGACATACTGGCCGACCTTGAACGACGAGGCCTGGCTGACGATGCCGTCCGCCGGCGCCTTGACCGTGGTCTGCGCCAGGTCGTAGGCCGCCTTGTCGCGCGCGGCGAGCGCGGCCATCACGGTCGGGTGCTTGTCGGTCTCGATGTCGGGATTGCCGCCAAGGGCTGCCTTGGCGCTGATGATGCCTTGCTCGGCAACGGCCAGCTGCTGCTTGGCCTTGTCGAGATCGTTCTTGGCCTCGTCCAGCGACGATTTGGCGTTGATGCCCTTCTGGGCAAGATCGGCGGCGCGGTCGAACTGCGACTGGGCGAAGACGACCTGGCTGGCATCGGACTTCTGCTGAGCCATCGACTGGCCATAGGCCGCGCGCAGCTGCTCGACATTGAGACGCGCGCCCGCCACCGCCGCGTCGGCCTGCGCCAGCGCGATCCGGTATGGCTCGGGGTCGATGGCAAACAGCTCGTCACCCTGTTTGACCAGCTGGTTATCGAAGATGTCGACCTTGACGATGCGGCCTGCCGTGTCGGAAGCGATCGACACCTTGGCCTGCTGCAGGTTGGCGTTCTCGGTCTCCTGGTAGCGGCCGCCGGTGACCCAGACGTAGCCGCCCCCGACAGCGAGTGCCGCGGGCAGCGCGACCATCAGCAGGAAGCGGCCCAGCCGGCGCTTTTTCTTCACCGGCGCCGGGGCCGGCTGCACTGGGGGAGCAACCGCCACCGGGGCCGCGGCCGGCTGCGCCGGCGCTTCCATCTCCAGTTCGGTCGTGTTCTTGTCTATCTTGGCTACCGCGTTCATGCTGCTGCGCCTTCTGTATTCTTCACTTTTTCAATGGACGGCGTCTCGTCGTCGGTCAGGTTGCGGACCATCGCCTCGAGCCCTTCGACGAGGACGCGACGGGCTTCCGGCTTCACGCCGACCAGCGATTCCTCATAGACTTCCCCGGCAATGCTCTTGATCACGGCGTAGGCGTCGCTCGCCTTGGGCGTCAGGAAGATCATGCGGACGCGACGATCGGCGGCGTCGGCACGACGCTCGATCCAGCCTCCCTCCTCCATGCGGTCGACCAGGCGCGAAACGCTGATCGGCTCGATTTCGAGAAGTTCGGCCAGCCGTGCCTGCGCGACGCCGTCTTCCTTGGCAACGCGGACCAGAAGCCGCCATTGCGCCGAAGAAAGCCCCAAGCCACTGGCCCTCGCCTCGAAGCGCTTGCGCATCAGGCGCTGCACGTCGTGAATCAAGAAGCCCAATCTGTCGATGCCATCGGAAACCATGAGCGGGATATATAATAAGCGTGCTCACTATTCAAGATGCCGCGTTGCATAAGAAGCCGGCAGATATGCACGACAGTCATGCGATGCAGGCATGGTTACCGATTGGTGAGCGCCTGTCGCCATGCCAGCCGGCTTCGCCGCTCCGCCACGTCATGCTGGTCGGGTCTGACATATTGATGTACAGCCGTTGGTCAGGATCGGGGGATCACGAAAATGCCGACGCTCTACGCTCTCAAGCCGGCCTTCCAGGGACGGCTGCGGCCGCTGGTCAATCGGCTGGCGGCAATCGGGGTCACCGCAAACAGCATAACCATCCTGGCGGCCGTGATGTCGATAACCGCCGGCGCGGCCATCGCGATCCTGCACGAATGGCGCTGGCTGCTGTTGCTTATCCCCGTGGTGATGTTCGTGCGCATGGCGCTGAATGCCGTGGATGGCATGCTGGCACGGGAACATGGGCAGGCGTCGACGCTCGGCATGTATCTGAACGAGTTGTGCGACGTCGTTTCGGACCTCGCACTGATTCTTCCTTTTGCCGTCTTTCCGGAATTTGGCGCATGGGGCGTCGTCGCCTTCGCGATATCGGCCGTGCTGACCGAATTCGCCGGCGTGCTCGGCATCGCCGCCAAGATCGGACGCAACTATGCCGGGCCATTCGGCAAGAGCGACAGAGCGCTGGCGCTCGGTGTGGTCGCCGTGCTGTGCGCCGCCGGGCTCTGGCCGGCATCGATAGCACCGTTTGTGTTTCCGGCCATGGCAACGCTTTCGCTGCTGACCGCCATAAACCGGATACGCGCCGGCCTTATTGGCAGCGCCAGCTGAGCATCGAGGCTCGCCATGCCGCCAGAGGGAAAGACCATGATGCACGAACCGATCGCCGCCGCGGCCACGCAAAGCTTTGCGCGGCAAGCGCAGGAGCGGGTCTTCCGCAGCCATGACGGGGCGGAGATCTTCTACCGATTCTGGCCTGCGGCTTCGGCCGATGCCAAAGGCGCGGTGGTGCTGTTCCATCGCGGCCACGAGCATGGCGGCCGCATGGCCCATCTCGTCGACGAATTGCGGATGCCGGACCACGCCTTCTATGCCTGGGATGCCCGCGGCAATGGCCGTTCGTCCGGCGAGCGCGGCTATGCCCCTTCCTTCTCGGCCCTGGTGCGCGACATCGACTGCTTCATGCGCGAGATTGCCGCCAGGGATGGCTTCGCCACTGGGGATATCGCGCTGATCGCGCAATCCTTCGGCGCTGTGCTTGCCGCCGCCTGGGTGCATGACTATGCGCCGAAGTTGCGCGCCATGGTGCTGGCCTCACCGGCCTTCTCGGTGAAACTCTACGTGCCCTTCGCCAAGGAAGGCATCGCACTCTGGCAGAAGATCAAGGGCCGCTTTTTCGTCAATTCCTACGTCAAGGCGAAATTCCTGACCCATGATCCCGTGCGCATCGCCTCCTTCGAGAGCGATCCGCTGATCACGCGGCCGATCGCTTCCAACATCCTGGTCGAACTCTACCAGCATGCCGCGCGCATCGTCGCTGACGCCCGCGCCATCAGCGTGCCGACCCAGCTTCTGCTCTCGGGCAGCGACTGGGTGGTGCGCCACGGCCCGCAGCACGAGTTCTTCGTCAATCTCGGCAGCCGCACCAAGGAACGCCATGTGCTGCCGGGCTTCTTTCACGACACGCTGGGCGAACGCGACCGGGCGCAGGCCCTCGAGCTGATCCGGCCGTTCCTCGCCAGGCAATTCGCGGCACCGGACGCGCCGGTCGACCTGAAGCAGGCGGACATCGCCGGCTACACCCGCGACGAGGCCGACCGGCTTGCCTCGCCGCTCGCTCTGATGTCGCCCAAGGGCCTCTATTGGGCATTCAGCCGCGCCTCCATCCGCATGGGTGCCTGGGTCTCGCAAGGTATGAAGACCGGCATCGCCACCGGCTTCGATTCCGGCTCGACATTGGATTACGTCTACGAGAACGACGCGCGCGGGCTTACGCCCCTTGGCCGCGTCGTCGACCGCGTCTTCCTGGAAGCCATCGGCTGGCGCGGCATCCGCCAGCGCAAGCTGCATCTCGAAGAGCTCATCGGCTCTTGCCTGGCGACGCTCAAGGCCGCAGGTCGGCCGGCGCACATTCTCGACATCGCCGCCGGCCATGGCCGCTATGTTCTCGATGCCATCGCGAAGAGCCCCGACCAGCCAGCGAGCGTTCGCCTGCAGGATTATTCCGACCTCAACGTCCAGCTTGGCCGCAAGCTGATCGCTGAGCGGCAATTGCCGGCTGATGTCTCGTTCCAGCGTGCGGACGCTTTCGATGCCGACATGCTCGCCGGCGCCGATCCAGCGCCCGACCTCGCCATCGTTTCCGGCCTTTACGAGCTGTTCTCGGACAATGCGATGATCGCCCGCTCGCTCGGTGGGCTCGCCCGCGCCATGCAGCCGGGAAGCCTTTTGCTCTACACTAACCAGCCCTGGCACCCGCAGCTCGAGATGATCGCCCGCAGCCTGACCTCGCATCGCGGCGGCGAGGCCTGGGTCATGCGGCGTCGCACGCAAGGCGAGATGGACCAGCTCGTCGAAGCCGCCGGTTTCGAAAAGCTCGACCAGCGCATCGACCAATGGGGCATCTTCACCGTCTCGGTCGCGCGGCGCCGCTGAACAGCATGGTCTCATCGCCTGCACCCACCGCGCGCGCCGAGCCTTATGGACGGGTGGTCGTCAGGGCGGCGCTCTGGCTGGCCTTCCTGGCGCCGTTCTTCTATCTCAGCTACGGCTTCGCCAACTGGCTGGCCTCGCGGCGCGACGAGGTCGGCAGCATCGTGTTCTCGTGGGAGCACGGCATCCCGTTCGTCGCCTGGACCATCGTGCCCTATTGGTCGATCAACCTGTTCTACGGCCTGTCGCTGCTGCTCAACAACGACAGGCAAGGGGTGGACCGCCTGGCCGGGCGTTATCTCACCGCGCAGATCGTCGCCGTTGCCTGCTTCATCCTGTTCCCGCTGACCGCGACATTCGTGCGGCCGGCGACGACCGGCCTGCCCGGCTTCCTGTTTGCCGTGCTCGGCGGTTTCGACAAGCCGTTCAACCAGGCGCCCTCGCTGCACATCGCCCTTCTGGTGATCATCTGGGATCATTGGCGCCGTCGGCTCGGTGGCCTTCTCCTGGCGCTCTGGCACGGCTGGTGCTTCCTGATCGGCGCCTCGGTGCTGACGACCTGGCAGCATCATTTCCTCGACATCCCGACCGGCGCGCTGCTCGGGTTCTTTGCGTTGTGGCTGTTTCCGCGCAGCGGCGACTTGCCGTTTTCAGGCTTCCGGCTAACCAACGATGCGAAAGTGCGGCGGCTGGCGCTGTTCTATGCGCTGGGCGCCGTCCTTGCGCTGGCGGGCGCCGCGCTCGGGGCATTCGTTTGTGCTGTCGCCCTCTTCCTGCTTTGGCCGGCGCTGGCGCTGGCCATCGTCGCCCTCGCCTATGCAGGGGCAGGCGAAAAAGTGTTCCAGAAATCCGCCGATGGCAGCATCACGCTTGCAAGCCGTGTCCTGCTCTTGCCTTACCGTCTCGGCGCCAGGGCAAACATATGGGCCTGGACGCGCAAACTTGCTCCCCAGGTGGCGATTGCCGATGGCGTCTTTCTCGGGCGCTTTCCTACGGCACGCGAGGCCAACGGCTTCGGCACGGTCATCGACCTTGCCGCCGAACTTGAAAGACCGGCGGCAGCCGATTGCCGCTGGATCAGCTTTCCGATGGTCGACCTGTTGCCGCCCCCAGTGGCGATACGGCAACAGGCAGCCGGCGCGCTGGAGAGTGCGCGCCGCGACGGCACCGTGCTGGTGTGCTGCGCGCTCGGCTTCCAGCGCAGCGCCGGCGTCGTGGCCGAATGGCTGGTGGCGACCGGCAGGGCCAAAACGTCGACGCTCGCCCGCGAGATGCTCGCGGCCCTCGGCCGGCCGGTTCATCTTGCAGAAGCCACGGATCCGGCGGCGTCATGACCGGCAATGCCTATCAGGACCGCACCCATCGCTTCGCTGGCATGCTGATGCGGCAGGCAGCGTGGCCGGCTGCGATTGTGGTCGCCGCGAATGTCCTTGCGCCGCTGGCTGCCTCGACGCGCGGCGCTTTCGAAAACTTGCCCGCGGCCATTGCTTTGTCGATCACCGCCGCGAGCGCGGTGGCGGTGCTGATGCTGTCGACACTGCTGGCGTTTGACGCGCTGCTGTTCCGGATCATGGCCAGCCATGACGACGAAGCTTCCGGCGGTGCCGCAGTGGACGACATGCTGGCGCGCATGCGCCTGAAAACGGCCCCGTCCGCGACACGTTCGCTTGATGACCGCATGGCCGGCACGCGTCGTCTGCTGTTCAAGCAGCGTGCCGCCCTGGCTCTGTTTGCCGCAGCACTTCTGGCGGCAGGGTTTTGGGCGCCGCGATGAACAGGCTTTCGCTCAAGACCTTCACCTTGCTGCAGACTGTAACCTCCGTCGGCCTGTCGGCGCTGGCCCGGATGGTAACCGGGGTGCGGCCGATCTGGAACGGCAGCCTGCCCTCCGACCGCCAGCGCATCTATTTCGCCAACCACACCAGCCATGGCGACTTCATCCTTTTGTCGGCCTGCCTCAGCGAAAGGGAGCGCGCGATCACCCATGCTGTTGCCGCAGGCGAATATTGGGGGAAGTCGCGGCTGCGCCGCTTCATCGCGCAGGATATGCTGTCGTCGGTGCTCATCAACCGGCAGTGGACGAGACCTGAGGAAAATCCGATCGAGATCATGCTGTCGGTTCTCGACCAGGGGCACTCGCTGATCCTGTTTCCCGAAGGCACACGCAACATGACCGAAGAGCCGCTGCTGGCATTCCGCTCCGGGCTCTACAATCTGTCGACGGCGCGGCCTGAGGTCGAGCTGATCCCGTGCTGGATCGAGAACATGTCGCGCGTGCTGCCCAAGGGCCAGTTCCTGCCGGTGCCGCTGCTGTGCCGCGTCGTCTTCGGCGCGCCGGTGGCGATCGGTCCGGGAGAAGAACGCCGCGCCTTCCTCGAACGCGCCCACGCCACGCTTCTGGCGCTCAACCCGCGTCCCGAGCGAGACGATTGATGCGCCACGAAATCTCCATCCTGATCATCGGCCTGCTGGCGGTTTTGACCACCGCCAGCATCGTCGCCACCATCCTTTCGGCGCGGGCGCCGAAGCCGCTCAGTTCGACGCTGGTCAATCTGACCCAGCGCATCAACGCCTGGTGGGTGATGGTGGCGCTGATGACGGTCGCCTTCTTCTTCGGCCGTTACGGGATGACCATCCTGTTCGCTCTGATCTCCTTCGCCGCGCTGCGCGAATTCGTGACGCTGACGCATACGCGCCGCAGCGACCATTGGGTGCTGCTCGGCATGTTCGGCATCATCATACCGTTTCAATACTGGCTGGTGTGGACCGCCTGGTACGGGCTCTTCGTCATCTTCATTCCGGTCTATTGCTTCCTGCTGATGCCGGCCATCACGGCGCTGCATGGCGACACCGAACGCTTCCTCGAGCGGATCGCCGCGCAGCAATGGGCGGTGATGATCTCGGTCTATTGCGTCAGCCATGTCCCTGCTCTGCTGACACTCGAGGTGCCGGGATTCGAAGGCCGCACCCTGCTGCTGATCGCCTACCTGATCATCGTCGTGCAAGGCAGCGACGTGCTGCAGTACATCTTCGGCAAGCTGTTTGGAAAACACCGTTTTTCGCCGAACGTCTCACCATCGAAAACCTGGGAAGGCCTGATCGGCGGACTGGTGTCGGCGAGCTTGCTCGGCGCATTGTTGTCGTTCGTCACCCCCTTTTCGCCGCTGCAGGCGGCAGGCGTAGCCTTCGTCGCCTGCTCGATGGGATTCCTCGGCGGGCTGGTCGCCTCGGCCATCAAGCGCGACCAGGGCGTCAAGGACTGGGGCCATCTGATCGAAGGCCATGGCGGCATGATGGACCGCACCGACAGCCTGGTCTTCGCCGCCCCTGTGTTCTTCCACATCGTGCGCTATTTCTGGACCGTGTGATCCGGCGATCTGTTGCCGCGCTCAAAGCGGTTGCGGATGAGCATGGTGACGACCAGAAACCCCGCTATTTAGCGCGTTTCCTGACATACAGTTCCAGCTTGTGGCGGACGATCTCGAAGCCAAGCTCCGACGCTATCTCGGCCTGCAGTTTCTCGATTTTGTCGGAACGGAACTCGATCACCTGACCGGTGTCGAGGTCGATGAGATGGTCGTGATGTTCACGGTCCGCGTTTTCGAACCGGGCGCGGCCCTCGTCGAAGGCATGACGCTGGATGGCGCCTTTCTCCTCTAGGAGCCGCAACGTCCGGTAGACGGTCGACAAGGAAATGCTGCCGTCGATCTGGTGGGCACGAGAATACAATTCGTTCGCGTCCGGATGGTCGTGCGCATCCGCCAGCAGCCGCAAGATCACCTTGCGTTGTTCGGTCATCCGGACACCTGCGGCTTTCAAATTGCTCCGGAATCGCTCGAAAAGGTCGTTGTCCGCTTTCATCCGTCATACTTAGCCGCGTTGCCACGCGACTGCAATTAGCTACTTGCAAATCAGTTGCAACTGCAATATTAGATGCAAATCACTTGCATTAGCATGACGTGACTAGCGCATGGGCGACGATCAACTCCAGTCGAAAGGCATCCGATGACTGTTTCTGCTTCCCCAACCCGCAGGACGATGCTGCGGGCGCTTGGCGGCTTTGTGGCCATCGGTTTTGCGACGATGGCGAGCCTTGTTCCGGTCATGGCACAGGAGACCCGGCCTGCGGCAGGGAAGGTTCTGCGCGTCGTGACGACGTTCACGATCATCCAGGATATCGCGCAAAACGTAGCCGGGACCGCGGCAATCGTAGAGTCGGTGACCAAGCCCGGCGCTGAAATCCACGACTATCAGCCGACGCCGCTCGACGTGGTGAAGGCGCAATCGGCCGACCTCGTGCTCTGGAACGGCATGAACCTCGAACGCTGGTTCGAGAAATTCTTCGACAACGTGAAGAACGTGCCGAGTGCCGTCGTCACGGAGGGCATAGAGCCGATGGGGATCAAGGAGGGGCCTTACGAAGGCAAGCCCAACCCGCATGCGTGGATGTCGCCGAAGAACGCCCTCATCTATGTCGAGAACATCCGCAAGGCGCTGTCCAAGGCGGATCCGGCAAACGCCCAGGTCTATGCCGCCAATGCCGCCGCCTATTCGGAAAAGATCAAGGCAATCGACGAGCCCATGCGCAAGCGCCTGTCGGCGATCCCAACGGACCAACGCTGGCTGGTTACAAGCGAAGGCGCTTTCAGCTACCTGGCACGCGACTTCGATCTGCGCGAAGCCTATCTGTGGCCGATCAACGCCGACCAGCAAGGCACCCCGCAACAGGCGCGCAAGCTGATCGACCTGGTGCGCGAGAACAAGATTCCGGTGGTGTTCAGCGAAAGCACCATTTCCGACAAGGCGGCCAAGCAAGTCGCGCGCGAAACCGGAGCCACTTATGGAGGCGTTCTCTACGTCGATTCGCTGAGCGAGGAAGACGGCCCGGTTCCGACCTATCTGAAGCTTCTCGAAACCACCGTCGAGACGATCGTCCAGGGGTTCGGCGGGTGACCGGGGTTCGCGCCGCGCTCGCTCCGGACAGCAGCCATGATCGAACATCGACCGGTAGCGGCCGGGTCGTTGCCTCCATCGACGTGGACGACGTCACCGTCAGCTATTCAAGCGGGGTCACGGCCGTACACTCCGCCTCTTTCAGGCTCGGCGCCTCCACCATCTGCGCGCTGGTCGGCGTCAACGGCTCCGGCAAATCGACGCTGTTCAAGGCGCTGATGGGCTTCCTGACGCCGTCGACAGGAACAGTGCTTATCGCCGGATTGCCCGTCCACGCAGCGCTGAAGCGCGGCCTAGTCGCGTATGTGCCGCAGAGCGAGGATGTCGACTGGAACTTTCCGGTGCTGGTGGAAGATGTCGTCATGATGGGCCGCTACGGCCACATGAATTTTCTGCGTATCCCAGGCAGAGCCGATCGCATGGCGGTCGACGCGGCACTGGAACGGGTCGGCATGACCGATTTTCGCAAGCGCCAGATCGGCGAACTGAGCGGCGGCCAGAAGAAGCGTGTGTTCCTGGCGCGCGCTCTGGCGCAGGGCGGCGAAATCATCCTGCTCGACGAGCCGTTCACCGGCGTCGACGTGCAGACCGAAGCAGCGATCATCGATCTCCTTCGGTCGATGCGCGACGACGGCAAGCTGATGTTGGTGTCGACGCACAATCTCGGCAGCATCGTCAATTTCTGCGACCATGTCGTCATCTTCAACAAGACGGTGCTGGCCTTCGGACCAACAGAGACAACGTTTACGCAAGCCAATCTTGCGAAAGCTTTTGGCGGCGTGCTGAGGCATCTGCGCCTCGGCGGCGCCGATCTTCATAACGACCCCGACGCTCGCCACCTGACCGTGCTGACCGATGACGAGCGTCCTCTGGTGCTTTACGGCGAGCGGGATCAAGAGAAGATGATGAAGCCCGACAGCGGATCGCCAGCCCCGTGATCGACATCCTGCTGGAACCCTTCACCTACAACTACATGGCCAAGGCCATCTGGGTCAGCGCCTGGTCGGCATGGTCTGCGCGTTCCTGTCCTGCTATCTCATACTAAAGGGCTGGGCCCTGATGGGCGACGCGCTTGCCCACTCGGTGGTGCCGGGCGTTGCGGCCGCCTACATGCTGGCCCTTCCCTATGCCGCCGGCGCATTCGCCTCCGGCCTCATCGCCGCACTCGGCATCACCTTGGTGCGGCGCGTGACGCAACTTCGCGAGGACGCCGTGATCGGCCTTGTCTTTACAACGCTGTTCGCTGGCGGGCTGCTGATTGCGTCGATCAGTCCGACCTCCGTAAACATCCAGTCCATCGTACTCGGCAACATCCTCGCAATCTCCGACGAGGATGTAACCCAGGTCATCCTCATCGCAGCGGTTTCGCTGGCTGTACTGGGGCTTCGATGGAAGGATATGATGCTGGTGTTCTTCGACGAGAACCATGCGCGCGGCGTCGGCCTGAATCCGTGGCGGCTGCGGGTCCTGTTCTTCGTGCTGCTCAGCGCCTGCATCGTCGCCGCGCTCCAGACCGTCGGCGCGATCCTCGTGATCGCGATGGTGGTAACGCCTGGCGCCACCGCCTACCTGCTTACCGATCGGTTCGGCGTCATGATCCTGCTCGCGATGGCGATCGGCGCGGCGACGAGCGCGGTTGGCGCCTATCTCAGCTTCTTTCTCGATGGCGCGACTGGCGGACTGATCGTGGTGCTGCAGACCGTGGTCTTTCTGACTGCCTTCGTCTTCGCACCCAAACATGGGCGGCTCGCCGCACGCCGGGCGGCACGTGCCGCATCGCAGGTCGCGTCATGATGACGATCTGGTCCTGGATCGCCGAACCGCTCAGTCACGAATTCATGCGTCGCGGTCTCGCCGTCGCCGTTCTGGTCGGCGCCATTTGCGCAGTGTTGTCCTGCTATCTCGTCCTGAAGGGCTGGTCGCTGATGGGCGACGCCGTTTCGCATGCCGTGCTTCCGGGTATCGTGCTCGCCTATATCGCCGGGATCCCGCTTGCCTTCGGCGCCTTCGTGGCAGGACTTGGCTGCGCGCTGGCGACGGGCTACCTCAAGCAGCACAGCCGGATCAAGGAGGACGCAGTCATGGGCATCGTCTTCTCAGGCATGTTCGCGTTTGGCCTGGTGCTGTTCGTCAAAGTCGAGACCGACCAGCATCTCAATCATATCCTGTTCGGCAACATGCTCGGCGTCCAGTGGCGCGACGTGATCGAGGCGGCGGTCATCGTCGTGCCGGCGATCCTCATCGTTCTGGCAAAACGCAAGGATCTGCTGCTTTATTGTTTCGATCCGGCCCATGCGCGCGCGATCGGCCTGCCCGTCAACCTGCTGCATTTCGGGCTGCTGACGCTGCTCGCGTTGACCATCGTGGCCTCGCTGAAGGCTGTCGGGATCATCCTTGTCATCGCCATGCTGATCGCGCCGGGAGCGATCGGCTTTCTTTTGACGAAGAGCTTTGAGCGCATGCTCGCCATTGCTGCCGCGGCCGCCATCGGGTCGAGCGTCGTGGGAACGATCCTCAGCTATCACATCGACGCAGCCACCGGCCCGACGATCGTCGTCGTTCAGGCCGGCGTTTTTTTGCTTGCCCTGTTCCAGTCGAAGCGCCCAAAGCAACGGGTGCAACTGGGCATTTCGGGAGAGTAATCGCGGCCCTGACCCAGGCCGCACTAAAAGCCGGTTGCGGATCAGCATGGTGACGACGAAGAACGCGCCGACCGAGCTGGTGATGATGCCGATCGGCAGTTCCTGCGGCGGCAGCAGCGTTCGGGCCAGAAGGTCGCTGGCCAGCAAAAGCACCGCGCCAAACACGGCACAGCTGGCGACCAGGCGCAGGTGCAAGGGGCCCGCCAGCGGCCGTGACAGATGCGGAATCATCAGCCCGACGAAGCCGATGACGCCAGCGACCGAGACAAGGATAGCCGTCGAGAAGGCGGCGACGAGAAAGGTCATCCTTCGCATCCGCGCCACCGGCACGCCCAGGCTTTCGGCGGCGTTTTCGCCGGCCAGGAAAGCATCGAGCCGGCGGTGGTTCCACAGCGCGTAAGCCAGAATGGTGCCTGCTCCCAGCGCGCCCAGCCAGATATTATCCCAGCGCGCCAGGCCAAGGCCGCCCATGGTCCAGAACAGCACGGAGTGGGCGGCGCGCTGGTCGCCGGCAAAGACAAGATAGTTGGTCAAGGCGGTGAACATGAAGGACACGGCAAGGCCGGCAAGGATCAGCCGCTCCGGGCCTTGCCCCCTCACCCGCGCAACCAGCAGCAGCACGACGCCGGCAGCCAATATGCCGCCGGTGAAGGCCGCGACCGGCAATGTCCAGATGCCGAAACTGTCGCCGAAGACGGTGATGACGGAAACCGCACCCGCGGCGGCGCCCGACGACAGGCCGAACAGGAACGGGTCGGCAAGGTCGTTGCGGGTCACCGTCTGCAGCAGCGCACCGACGACGCCGAGACCGGCCCCGACGCAGATGGCCAGGATCGTGCGCGGCAGCCGCAGGTCGACGACGATCTTGCCGACCGGCCCGGCCACGTCGTGCCCGCTGAAGCCGACTGCGCGGCCAAGCGCGGCAACAACATCGGTCAGCGGGATCAGCGTCGAGCCGTAGGCGATCGACAGCAGAGCGAGAGCGGCGATCGCCGCCGCCCCCGCCAGCATGGCCAGTGCAAATGCCGTATGGCGCAAGCCTGGAAATGCGTCGTGTCTGTCAGGACGCGTGCGACGCACTTCCAGGATCTTTTGTTCATGCATGTCGTTGCCCCAAAACCGCTGCGCACTTTTGGGCCACAGGCATCAAAACGCTTCCGGATGCATGGCCTTGGCGATCTTGTCGATCGCTTCGATGTTGGCCGGGCCCGGCGTCAGTTCGGCATAGCGCAGGGCGACGAAGCGCTCGTTCTTGACCGCGTCCGTCTCCTTCATCGCCGGATGCGCCTTCAGGAAATCGAGCAGTTTCCTGTAGCCACCGCCATCCTGGTAATCGAGCAGGATGAGGAATTGCGGATTGCGCGACGCCACCGTTTCCCAGTCCGTGTTGCCCCAGCTGGTATCCATGTCGGCCATGATGTTGTCGCCGCCGGCGGCTGATATCATGGCGCTGGGGATGGCGAATTTGCCTGCGGTGAACGGCTTGTCCTCGCCGGAATCATAGAGGAAGACCCGCGTTCCCTTGGCGTCGCCGACCTTGGCGGTGATCTCGGCGAGCCGCGTCTTCCAGCCGGAGACAAGCTTCTCAGCTTCGGCCTCCTTGCCGAAGATCTTGCCCAGTTTCTCGACGTCGCCATAGAGTAGGTCCATCGAGGCGGCGGGGCGGCTCTTGTCGAGATGGACGCAGCTTTCCGTCAGCACCAGCGTCTTGATGCCGTGCGGAGCAAGCGTGTCGGGCGTCACTTCACCACCCGGCTTCATGCCATAATACCAGCCGGCGAAGAAAAAATCGGGCTCGACCGCGACGAGGTTTTCGAGCGTCGGATATTTCGGCGCCAGTTCCGGGATCGAACCCTGCTCGGCCTTGAACTCAGGACCCACCTTGTACCATCCGGTGATGCCGGTCAGGCCGACGATCGACGGCTGCAGTTTCAGCGCGAAAGCCATCTCGGCCATGTTGAGATCCTGGATGACGGCGCGCTTCGGCGGCGCATCGAAGGTCAGCGGCTTGCCGCAGCTGTCGACAGTTACCGGGAAGGCCAGGGCTGTCGAGGCCAGCAGCGAGAAGGCAAGCGAAAAAGCAAGGCGTTTCAAGGGTTTGCTCCTGTGGACGGGATGATCGATATGGGACGGCTTCAATCAGGATGGCGGCGCGGCACGGTTCGGAACATCGAACACCGTCAGTTCGCGGTCTTCGGTCGGATGGCGCAGACGCAGCACATCGATGCCGAAAATTTCGCGAATCAGCTTTTGGGTCAGCGCTTCGCGCGGTGCGGCGAGCGCTTGCAGACGGGCATGGTTCATCACCGCCACCCTGGTGGCGAACGGTGCCACCAGCGCCAGATCGTGCAGCACCGCGATCACCGTCATCTCGAAGCCTGCCACGAGGTCGAGCAGTTCGCCGCGGGCGCGCGGGTCGAGATGGTTGGTCGGCTCGTCGAGGAACAGGATCTTTGGCTGCTGGGCGATGGCGCGGGCCAGTTGGGCGCGCTGGCGCTCGCCGCCCGACAGCGAGCCGATGGTGCGGCCAAGCAGCGGCAGCAGGCCGGTCCGGCGCAGCGCATCGACGACAATGTCACGCTCCTCGCTCCTGCGCCGTAGCCGAGCGTGCGGGACCCGGCCCAGCTCGACATAGTCGATCACCGCCAGCCGCGGATCGGGCTGGTCGGTCTGGCCGACAACGGCGATATGCAGCGCCCGCTCGGCGGCGGAAATCCCGCCCAGCCGGCGCCCGCCGAGGTTCACCTCGCCGGAGCTCGGCCGCAGCATGCCCGACAGCATGCGCAGCAGCGTCGTCTTGCCCGCGCCGTTGGGACCGATGATGGCTAGGCGATCGCCAGCGGCCACCGAGAAGCTGACCGCCTGGACCAGATCCCGCCCATTGGCCATGGCGCAGAGGTCATGTGCTTCGAGAAGCGCTACGGTCATCGGCTGCCCGCCAGATTGCCGGGATGGCAAAGCGTGCACACGATGATGCGATGATCGATAGAGCCGTCCAACTTTCCGTCACTTTCCAAAACTGGCGACGGAAGGAAGCTGGCGAAGCGGCCGACAAGACCGGGATTCGCGTTTCCTCCCGGCACACCCCGTCCGGTCAACTCAGTGATGGCAGGTCTCCTGGCTCGCGGGTCGTTGCGCCATCCTGCCTTCCCAGCCTTGCCGGCCAGTGGCATTCACGGATTTTGCTCGCCGCTTACAGTTGCGGGGGCAGCCACGGCCTCGACCCCTGGGGATCTCACCGTGTTCCCTTTTCACCCCTCGCCTTTCGACTCGGGGACCATCACCGCTTCAGCGTAGATTTCCCCCAATCGCTTCGCAATGGATTTCTCGGACGGAGTGGTGGGCCGGCTAGGGGAAACAGGCATTTCACGCTTTCGATATGTAATAACATTACGTGTTTAGAGGATGCCGCCTGGCGCTGTCAAGCGAAGCCTGCCGAATTGGCTCGTCGGCGGCAAGGGGCGCTCGACCGCTGCGCCATATCGGTGTGCGACTGTGACGGGATCGGTTCGATTGCGCGGGATGCGCAATTTCGATCAAACTGGCCGCGCCAGGAAACGGCAGGATGATCTGGCCAATGCGAGGAGCAAAATGAACCCGACCGAGAAAGCGCTGTGGTTCGTCGAAAGTCATCTGCCGGAGGCGATCTCGCTTGACGATATCGCGCAAAGCAGCGGCGTGTCGCGTTTTCATGTGACGCGGGCTTTCGGCGCTGCCACGGGCCGCTCGGTGATGGGCTACATGCGCTCACGCCGGCTCACCGAGGCGGCGCGCAAGCTGGCCGGCGGGGCGCCCGACATTCTCTCCGTCGCGCTCGACGCCGGCTACAACTCGCATGAGGCGTTCACCCGTGCCTTCCGCGATCAGTTCGGCACCACGCCGGAACTGGTGCGCGCGCAAGGCACACTCGACAAGCTCGACCTCGTGGAGCCGATCCTGATGGACCAGTCCTTCCTCACCAATCTCGAACCACCGCGTTTCGAGACCAGCCGGCCGTTCCTGATCGCCGGCCTCGGCGAACGCTACAGCTGCGAAACCAGCGCCGCCATTCCGATGCAATGGCAGCGCTTCGGCCCCTATATCGGCAACATTCCGGGCGAGACCGGCGATGTCGCCTATGGCGTCTGCGTCAACGGCGACGATGCCGGCAATTTCGACTACATCGCTGGCGTCGAAGTGTCTGATTTTTCCGACCTGCCCAAGGAATTCAGCCGGGCGCGGGTGCCGGCGCAGAAATATGCGGTCTTTGCCCACCGCGAACACATCTCGACCATCCGCCGCACGGTCAATACGATCTGGAACAAATGGCTGCCGGCTTCCGGCCACGAGATATCGGATGCGCCGGAATTCGAACGCTACGGCCCTGAGTTCGACCCACGCAGCGGCAATGGCGGGCTGGAGATCTGGATACCGGTGAAGGCGTAGTCGGTCAGGCCATCGGCAGCGCCGGCCAGCGATCGACTATCCCGCCGCCGGAAAACACCGCGATCGACCCGAACTGCTGCAGCACGGCTTCGCTCTGCGTCGGCCTTAGAAACGCGTAGTCGCCGGGTTTTACGGTCGCGTCGGCGGGCAAGCCCATGAATTGCTGGTTGGAGGACAGGCCGAGCAGCCCATTCGCCTTCATGCCTTCGGGGAAGACGGGCTCGGCCATCCACTTGCCGCCATAGAGATAGCAGCCCTTGCGCGGGAAGCGGCCGAGCGCCTGCAGCAGGCGGGTGACGGCCGGCGGGCCAGGCAGCATCGGCTCGACCATTTTCAGGATCGGCGTGCCGATGAAGGCCGCCGGCTGGAAGCCGTCGAGGCCTGGCGTATCGAAATCACTGGGCAGCACAAAGGCCGAGCCCATCGAAACCTCGTTGGCCATGCCGCCATGATGAAGCAGCGCGGTCTTGCTGCCGCCGATGTTCAGGATACGGCGCTGGTCGGCGCCGAGACAGGCGACGAACGCCGAGGCCTGCGCCGACGCCTCGGCCAATGCCTTTGCCGGTCCGCCGAAAAGGCCGGGAATGAGCGGCGCATGCGCCTCGTAGGCCATGACGCCTTCGCAATGCAGCCGGGCCGGCAACGCGCTCAACGCCTTCGACAAGGCCTCAGGATTGGCGAACCCGCCGCGATGCAGCCCGACATCGATCTCGAAAGCGATGCGCAGGCCGATGCCGAGTTCGCCAGCGAGGGCGCCATATTCCGCCAGTCTCTCCTCGCTGTCGATCAGCCAGCAGACACGCGACCAGTCAACATTACCCTTCACCAGCGCAGCCCTTGCCGCACCGATCGGCATCGGCTTGCCATAGAGCAGATCGGCATCCGGGAACGCCTTCAGCACCGCCTCGCTGATCGGCGGGTGAAAGGTCATGAAGCGCTCACTGCCGAGCGCCTTGCCGATATGCACAAGCAGCGGCAGGCAGGCGAGCGATTTGTCGACCAACCGCACAGCAAGGCCGGGGTCGAGCCTGTCTTTCACCAGGGCGATATTGCGGTCCAGTCGGTCGAGATCGAGCACCAGACAGGGCTGGAAGATACCGGCGCTCTTCAGTGCGTCCGACAGGGCGTAAAAATAGGCGCTCATCGTTCGATGCCAAAAGGACTGGGCTCGATGCCGAACAGGCCGGCCATGTAGGGTGAGACAAAGCGGTTTTGCGGATCGATGTCGCGGCGCACCGCCATGGCGTCGTCCCAGCGCGGGTAGAGCTTTTTCAGCTCCGCGGCCTTGAGGCTGTGCATCTTGCCCCAATGCGGCCTGCCGCCATATCTGCGGAAGATAGGTTCGGCCGCCCGCATGAATGGCAGCGGATCGTTCGCCGCGTCATGGTGGATGGCGATCGAGCAGGTCGGCCTCCTGTAGAATGGCGACAGCCAGAATTCGTCGGGCGCAACGGTGCGCACCTCCATCGGGAAATAGACCTCGGGAAAACGCTTCTCGGTCAGCTCGATGATCTCGGCCAGCGCCTTCGGCCCTTCCTCGAACGGCAAATGATATTCCATCTCGTTGAACTTGGTCTGCCGGTCGCTGGCATAGACGTTGAGCCAGTCCTGCACGTAGTCCTCGGCCGGCAATTTGGCGATGGCGCCCAGGATCAGACGGCCACGCAGCGATGGCAGCCAGGCAAGTGAGGTGCGCAGCCTGCGCAGTGTCCTCAAACCCGCCTCGTCCTCTTCCGGCGGCCGTGTGGTGGGTGCGGCGTCGCTGAAATCGCTGGCGATGAACTGCGCATAGCCGGAAAACGGAATGTAGTAGAATTCGGCCGAGCGATGCGCGGCCATCATTGCCTCGAAATCGCGCAGCATCTCGGTGATCGGCAGCACCCATTTGCGGCGGCGCAACCGGTAGGTCGCGATGTTGTTCAGCGTCACTTCGGTGAGCACGCCGAAAGCGCCGAGCGCGACACCGATGGCATGGATCATGTCCTGATCCCCTGCCTGCTTGAAGTCGCGGACCTTGCCAAGCCCGTCGACGATCTGCACCGTCTCCAGCTGCGTGTGATAGGCGCCGAGCGTCGGTCCCGAGCCGTGCGTGGCGGTGCCCAGCGCGCCGCCGATCGCCTGGCGGTCGATATCGCCCATGTTGGGCAGGCCCTGGCCAATACCTTGCAGGATGCCCATCAGCGCGCCGAGCCGGGTTCCTGCCCGCACCCGCGCCTGATGTTTTTGCGCATCGTGCGAGACCAGCCCTTCCAGCCTCTCCAGGGACAGGATCGTGCCCTGCGATTTCACCAGCGGCGTGAAGGAATGACCGGCGCCGGCGACGCGCACCGGGCCAGGCGCGGTCCGGACGAGATCACCGAGCTCACCGGCATCGCCGGGGCTGGCGATCAGCTTGGGCTCGGCGCTTACAAAGCCCGACCAGTTGCTCCAAATGTTTGACATGCCACCTCCCCGCTCAGGCAACCGCACGACGGCGACGCGACACAAGGACGAACAGACCGAGCAGCGCCACGCTCGCCATCGCGCTGGCGGCGGCGAATTCCGGCACCGGCCGGAAATCCTTGCCATCGATGAGCAGCGACGCCGCGATCGGCCCGATCGCCAGGCCGAAAAGCTGGGCTGCCGGCACCAGCAGCACGGTGGTGCGTGTCTCGTCGGCGGTAATCGCCAGACGGATCTGGTAGGGCACGATGAACAGCAGGATAAAGCCCATGGCCAGGGCAGCGACCCAGAACGTCGTCAGGCCGGGGCTACTGGCAAGAACCAGGGAACTGACAAGCGCGACGACGCCGATCGCCGCGATGGCAAGGCGATAATCGATGCGCGCCTCGAACGCGGTCGCCGTCATCGCCCCCAGGACCTGCACCGCGAGGCTGGCCGAGACGATCAGGCCAACGGTGCGGCCATCGATGCCGTATTGCGCGCCTAGCGGCTCCAGAAAAGCCCAGACCGCGCCGAAGAACATGAAGTAGCAGAAGACCGACAACAGCGCGGTCATCGAGGGAACAGTCAGCACATTGGCCAAATTCTCTTCCTTGGGCAGGTCGGCATAGTCACCGGGTACGGTGAAGGCGACCGCCAGCGACACGACGCAGACGACGGCAAGAACGATGAAGCCGCCCGCCGACCCGGCGGCCGGAATGACATAAAGCGCCAGCAGCAGGGCAAGCGCGCATTGCGCCAGCGTCTGCATGGTGACGAAATAGCCGCCGATGCGCTCGGCGCGCCGCGAGCGGGCGATCAGTTCGGTGGCGATGGCGACCAGACCGCCCTCGGCGAGCCCGGCCAGGGCGCGGGCCGCGATCAGCGTGTTGGCGGTTGCGGCATAGGCCGTCCACACATTGGCCAGCGCCAGCAGCAGCAGAAGGACGGCACTTTTCCAGCGCATGTGGTGCGCCGAAAGCAGCATCGCCACGACAGCCGAACCGACGGCAATGGCGATCATCTCGGCGGTGGCGACCAGCGCCAGTTCATCGCCGCTGACATGACCCTCGGTGTAAAGGGCCCCGAGCAGCACCGGCTGCAGGCCTAGGATGAGCAGGCCGACCGAACCGATCCACAGGGCCGAGGCGAGCTGCCAGCCGGTCGGATTGCCGACCAGCCAGTCGCCACTGCCTGCATGGCCGGTATCTGTCGAAGCCAAAGGCGCCTCCCAACGTCCTTGCCGTGCGGCAAAAAAGCTGACAACCTGTCAGTATTTCAGAAACTGATACTTGATCATATTTCTTGTCAACCGGAATTTGAAAATCGTGCGAAAGATCGGTGCATGACGGAAGTGAAGAGAATGGCGACCGAGCCGAGGCGCAGGCCCAAGCAGGAACGCAGCCGCGAGCGCATCGACGCGATCCTGTCGACGACCATGCGGCTGATCGGGGAAAAGGGTATCGACGCCGTCACCATGAAGGAGGTCGGCATGCTGGCGGGCGGGCCGATCGCCACCGTCTACCACTATTTTCCCAACAAATCGGCGATCCTGGCGATGCTCTATGAGCGGTTTTCAGAGGTCAGCCGGGCACGGCTGACGACGATCATCGCCGAAATCCGCGAGGCGAACGACGTGATCGTGGCCGCTGACCGGCTGCTCGATGATTATCTCAGCCGTGTCGCCGGCGATCCGGCCATCCAGGATCTGCAGAACGCCATCCAGGCCGACAAGGCGCTCAAAAACCTCGACATCGCCGAAACCCGACGCCAAGCCAAAATGTTCTGCGACCACGTCATCGCCTTGCTCGAGCCCGAGAGGCGCGAGCAGTTCGAACGCATGGTCCTGCTGATCTTCCAGCTCGCCGGCGGCGTGGTGCGCCTGGCGCTCGCCGAGGGTGAAGCGGAAAGCCGCCAGACCATCGAGGATTACCGGTCTATCATTCACACGCACCTGCGGCTGTTTTTGTAGCCGCGGCGATCGTCAGCAAGCTGCCGCGAATGAGAGGTGTCGGGCATCGCAAGCATCAGAACGCCCGCTATGCGACCTGGCGGACTAGGGCTTCGAAGCCTTCGGCAAGATTGGCATTGCCGGCAGCGAGAAACGCAGAAAGATTGCGGGCGCCACCGGGCGTCTTGTTGGCATCAAGCAGCACCGCCCTGCCCTCATGCATGACGAAATCGAACTTTCCGTAGTCAAAGCCAAGCCGGCGCCGCAACGTGCGAAGCTCGTCGGGAACCGGAACCGGCTCACGGCGGATCGTGTCGTCTCCCTTGACGAGGCTCTGCGGCGAGACATGGCGGGTGCAGCGCTCGCGCTCGCCGCAGAATATCCAGAAGCGGGCTCCAAAGCCGTCCGCCTCCGGCTCGGGAATGAATTTTTCGACGACGAGATCGCTGCGGTCGAAGACCTCCGGCGCAACATCCGAAAGGGATGCATAGACGCGATAACCCTCGATGAGCTCGACGCCGGGAAACGGCTTCGGCTTCCCGGCTCGCAGCGATCGCCGGTTGAGCGCTTGCTCCCGCATCCCGAGATTGTTGAGATTGCTCTTGACGATGACCGGTCCTTGCCAGTCGTCCTCCTTGCCGATCACCGCGCCACTGACGCGTCGCTTGGAGATGTCGGCGGCTCCGATGTTCAGGCAAAAGGGAAAAGCGCGTGCGTATTCGACATATTCGGGGGGCGTCACAGTCGCATCGACGTGCAGCACCGCGATGTCGGCCTCCGGCTTTGCCGACGTTCCGGGGATTATGCGGACGGAATGACCGCGTCGCTTCAGTTCCTCCAGCAAACCGAAAAGCATATAGGAGCTCCGGCGGCGAAACAGCAGGCCACGCCGGCGTTCGAACCTGTCGAACTCATGCGTAATAACCGCGATGCGTGTCATGCGCCCCCCGAGCTTGGCTTCATCAGCGTCCTCCATTATGCCTGCAAATACAATGCCGGCTTGGGGGTGTGGATGACCGACCATTGGAATGCCATTCGAGGGCACTGGCAGTTGCTCGGGTCACCGTTGCGGCCGCCAGCGGAAGCGGTTGAGGCCTATGAGCGTGAGCTCGACCTTTCGAAGGCGCACGTCATTCTGCTCGGCGTGACGCCGGAACTCGCCGGGCTCGGGACGACGATGATGGCCGTCGACGAATCCTCCGACATGATCGCCGGTATCTGGCCAGGCGACACCGCGTTGCGAAAGGCAATCAACGGCGACTGGCTCGACTTGCCGGTGTCGGACGCAAGCATAGATGCGGTGATCGGCGATGGCTGCCTGTCGGCGCTCGGCCTTTCAACCGCGCGCCGGGCGCTATTTGCGGCGATCGCCGGCGTACTGCGCACCGGCGGCCGAGCGGGACTGCGTCTCTTTGCCGGTCCCGAAACACCGGACGATCCGGCGGCGGTGCGGGCGCTTGCACTGTCGGGCGGTGTCTCGACCTTCCACGAACTCAAATGGCGCGTCGCAATGACCGCGACGGGCGACGCGCCCGACCATGCCATTCCGGTCAGGACGATCGCGGAAAGGTTCGATGCACTGTTTCCTGACCGCAAAGAGCTTTCGGCTCGCACGGGCTGGGACCTGCCCACCATCGGCACCATCGATGTCTATCGGAACTCGCCGGCCATCTACACCTTCGCGCCGGCGACTGCATTGGCGAGCGAGGCGGAAGCGTTCTTTGGTGATGTTCGCATCGCTTTGACCGGGAGCTATGGGCTCGCCGAGCGATGCCCGCTGTTGGTGCTGCGGGCGCCAAGACACTGAAGATAGCAGGACGGCGCTCGAGCCGGGGCAGGCGCAACCCAGGCTTTGTTAAATCGTGCGGCAGCATGAGAAAAATTTCGCTCGCATCGCGGCCTTCGCGCACCTTGACTCTCAAAAGCCGTCAGCCTATTTCAGCGCCACGTTAGCACTCTCCATTGGTGAGTGCTAACTCATATGTCCGGCGCCGCCGGATGGAGGAACTGTTTCTCACCGTTCTCATCGAGGAAGAAAAAATGGCAAAGTCGAAGTTCCGCCCGCTTCATGACCGCGTGGTCGTTCGCCGGGTCGAATCCGAATCCAAGACCGCTGGCGGGATCATCATCCCCGACACGGCAAAGGAAAAGCCGCAGGAAGGCGAGATCATCGCTGTCGGCTCCGGCGCTCGTGACGAAGCTGGCAAGCTGGTCCCGCTGGACGTCAAGGCCGGCGACCGCATCCTGTTCGGCAAGTGGTCGGGCACCGAAGTCAAGCTCAATGGCGAAGACCTTCTGATCATGAAGGAATCCGACATCATGGGCATCATCGGCTGATATCAGGCCTTTCCCCGTCAACTGAATTCCCGGGCTCGATCAAAGCCCCTGCCAGGAGCTAAAAATGGCTGCCAAAGACGTAAAATTCTCCCGTGATGCCCGCGAGCGCATGCTGCGCGGCGTCAACATCCTCGCCGACGCGGTGAAGGTCACGCTCGGCCCCAAGGGCCGCAACGTCGTCATCGACAAGTCGTTCGGCGCCCCGCGCATCACCAAGGACGGCGTCACCGTCGCCAAGGAAATCGAGCTTGAAGACAAGTTCGAGAACATGGGCGCGCAGATGGTCCGCGAAGTTGCTTCGAAGACCAACGACATCGCCGGCGACGGCACCACGACCGCGACCGTTCTGGCACAGTCGATCGTCCAGGAAGGCCACAAGGCCGTTGCCGCCGGCATGAACCCGATGGACCTGAAGCGCGGCATCGATCTGGCCGTGACCGAAGTCGTCGCGGCTCTCGGCAAGGCTGCCAAGAAGATCAAGACCTCCGAGGAAGTCGCCCAGGTCGGCACGATCTCGGCCAATGGCGACGAGTCGGTCGGCAAGATGATCGCGGAAGCGATGCAGAAGGTCGGCAACGAAGGCGTCATCACGGTTGAAGAAGCCAAGACCGCCGAGACCGAACTCGAAGTCGTCGAAGGCATGCAGTTCGACCGCGGCTACCTCTCGCCCTACTTCGTCACCAACGCCGACAAGATGGTTGCCGAGCTCGAGGACGTCTACATCCTCCTGCACGAGAAGAAGCTGTCCAACCTCCAGGCCATGCTGCCGGTTCTCGAAGCCGTCGTGCAGACCTCGAAGCCGCTGCTCATCATCTCGGAAGACGTCGAAGGCGAGGCTTTGGCCACGCTGGTCGTCAACAAGCTGCGTGGCGGCCTGAAGATCGCCGCCGTCAAGGCGCCGGGCTTCGGTGATCGCCGCAAGGCCATGCTGGAAGACATCGCCATCCTCACCGGTGGCCAGGTCATCTCGGAAGACCTCGGCATCAAGCTCGAGAACGTCGGCCTCAACATGCTCGGCCGCGCCAAGAAGGTGTCGATCTCCAAGGAGAACACCACCATCGTCGACGGCGCCGGCAAGAAGGCCGAGATCCAGGGCCGCGTCGCCCAGATCAAGCAGCAGATCGAAGAGACCACTTCGGACTACGACAAGGAGAAGCTGCAGGAACGTCTGGCGAAGCTCGCCGGCGGCGTTGCGGTGATCCGCGTCGGCGGCGCGACGGAAGTCGAGGTCAAGGAAAAGAAGGATCGCGTCGATGACGCCCTCAACGCGACCCGCGCGGCCGTCGAAGAAGGCATCGTTGCTGGTGGTGGCGTAGCCCTGCTGCGCGCTTCGGCCAACATCAAGGCCACCGGCGTCAACGCCGACCAGGCCGCCGGCATCAACATCGTTCGTCGTGCGCTGCAGGCTCCGGCCCGCCAGATCGCGGCCAACGCCGGTGCGGAAGCATCGATCGTTGCCGGCAAGATCCTTGAGAACAAGGGCTTGACCTTCGGCTACAACGCCCAGACCGGCGAATATGGCGACATGATCGCCATGGGTATCGTCGATCCGGTCAAGGTTGTCCGTACGGCTCTCCAGGACGCGGCCTCGGTCGCCGGCCTGCTGGTCACCACCGAAGCCATGATCGCGGAGGCTCCGAAGAAGGAGTCGGCTGGCGGCGGCGGCATGCCTGGCGGCATGGGCGGCGGCATGGGCGGTATGGGCGGTATGGATTTCTAATCCAGCCCTATCAGCCTTCAGATACGGAAAGGGCGGCAGAGATGCCGCCCTTTTTGTTTTGCGCAGCGGTCGTCGTGGCCTCTCAGACGGCGGCATCCGCGCGTTGCTTTACCTCGCCGGCAAGCACCGCGGCTTCGATCAGCGCCGCCACTTCATCGGCCACGGCCTGTATCGGAGCGCGGTCGCGGGTGGCGCGGGCGATCACCATCAGTCCTTCCAGCGACGATTCGACCAGCAGTGCCAATGCATGCGCGCGGCGCTCGGGCACCCCCGCCCTGACGAAGGCGTCCCGCAGCAGGCCTATCCACTGTTCGAAGGCCGAGCGGCACAACTCCGCCAGTTCCGGCACGTCGGTGGGCGAGTCCAGCACGACAGGCGCGACCGGACAGCCGAGCGAAAACTGGTTGTCTTCCAGCATGCGCCCCACCGACTGGTAGATATGATGGACGGCCACCGCCGGATTCTTTTCGGCAGCCAGCGCTTCGCCCAGCCTCTCCGTCACGTCGGCAACGCTAGCGCGCGTCACCTCGATGACCAGTTGGTCCTTGCCGCCGGGAAAATGAAAATAGAGCGAGCCCCGCGGTGCGCCGCTGGCGCTCAATATGTCGTTGAGCGAGGTGCCGTGATAGCCGCGCTGCCTGAGCAGCAGCCCAGTCGTCTCGAGTATGCGGGTGCGGGTGTCGTTGGCCATGTCAACCTCTGTCAGCAGGAATCATTATAGGCCTTGCGCAGAATATGACAATCGGTCTACATAATATGTAGATCAGTCTATATATTCCTGAGGAATGCCATGCGAAGGGAGAACGACAATGACAATTCGTGAAGCCTCGGCCAAATGGCAGGGGACGCTGAAGGAAGGTTCGGGACGGTTGCGGCTCGGCAGCGGCGTCTTCGAAGGCGCCTATTCCTTCCCGTCGCGTTTCGAGAACGGTCCGGGCACCAATCCGGAGGAACTGATCGCCGCAGCGCATGCAGGCTGCTTCTCGATGGCGCTGAGCGCCATACTGGGCAACGCCAATCATGTTCCGACAAGCATCAGCACCGTCGCCAAGGTGCATCTTGGCGCAACCGCTGCCGGTCCGACGATCACCCGCATCGAACTCGAAACCGAGGCAGAGGTCGCGGGACTTGCCGAAGATGAATTCGAGCGCCTTGCACAGTCCGCCAAGGCGGGCTGCCTCGTCTCGCGGGCCCTTGCCGGCGTGTCCCAGATCACCCTCAAGGCAACACTCGTCGAAGCCACCAAAGGCCAATGAAGCCAGGAGAAAGAAGATGACACAGGAGCTTGTCATGGACGCAGCCGCGTACGACCTGTCCCAGCAGACGGCCGAGATCATGCGGCGCTACAACGACGTATTCCAACGCCATGATCCTTCGGCACTCGCCGAGCTGGTGGCTGAGGATTGCGTGATCGAGAACACCGTGCCAGCGCCGGACGGCGCCCGTTATGCCGGTCAAGCGGCGTGCGTCGGGCTTTGGGCGGCGATAGCAACCCAGGCCGGCACGCGCTTCGATATCGAGGAAACCTTCGTTGCCGGCGACCGGGCAACGATCCGCTGGCGCTATTTCATGACCGACGGCAATTCGCTGCGCGGCGTCAACCTCATGCGCGTGGCCGGCGGGCGGATCGTCGAAGCGATGGGCTATGTGAAGGGGTAGCGTGCCCGAGCAATTCCCCGAAAGCGCATAACGGCTTTTCGCCCGGAATAGCGCAACAAAGAGGAGCGGATCAGCGAGACTGAACCGCTCCCCGTGGCGCTACCGATCGGCCAGCGCCAGCTTCGCGCCGAGCATGACGAAGGCGCCGGCGAAGGTCCGGCGCATCCAGGTCAACACCATTGGCCGCGAGACGACGTGGCTGCGGATCGAGGCGGCGAAGATGCCGTAGCCGACGAAAACCACGAAGGTCAAAAGCATGAAGACGGAACTCAGTTCCAGCATCTTCGACAGCGCATTGGGCTCGGTGGTGCTGACGAATTGCGGCAGGAAAGCGAAGAAGAAGATCGACAGTTTCGGATTGAGCACGTTGACGAGGATGCCGGTGGCAATCACCTTGCCGGCCGAGCGCGGCGTCACATCCTGCTCGACGCTGAGGCCGCCATTTTCCTTCAGCGTGTTCCAGGCCATGTAGAGGAGGTAGGCGACGCCGAGATATTTCAGCGTCTCGAAGGCAAGCGCGCTGGTGTGCAGCAGCGCCGCAAGGCCGGTGATGGCGGCGGCCATGTGTGGGATGATGCCGAGCGTGCAGCCGAAGGCGGCGATGACGCTGGCCCGCGCGCCGCGCGAAAGGCCGGCGCTCAGCGTGTAGAGAACGCCGGTGCCGGGCGAAGCCACGACGATCAGCGACGTCAACAGAAATTCGATGCTCACGATGGTTCCTCCGGCACCCGACCCGGCCAGGAACGTATCGGGCTGCGGGTCGGCGCACAAGCGGAGGTGATCGGAGCTTGGCTACACCGGCAATCCGAGCGCTCGGCGTGCCATCAGACACTCCTCGTCGCCGGGCATGCAGGCGCGACAGACGTCTGGCCGGACGTCGTAGATGCCGCAAGCGGTCGACTTGCCGATCTCGCCGGACAGCGCCGAGCAGCGCACGCCCTCGCAGCGCATGCCTGACAGGTCAGATGCGACATATTTTTCCGGGATACGGTCGAGCTGCGCGTCATCCTCGGTGGAAAAGCGCGGCCACTCGGCCGAATAGGAGCAGCAGGCACCGCAGCTTTGGCAATCGAAGGTGCCCTGTTGCGACGACAAAACGCTCGCCACCAGGGCGGACAGCCCTGGCGCGGCGGGGTTGCGATCGGCGTCTTGCGGCAAGGCGCTATTTCTTCTTAGCCGTCTTGCCCTTCGGCGAATCCGCCGGCGACTTGAACAGATCGGTCGCGGCCTCGATGGCGTCGCCGGCCTTCGGCGCGGCAACCGGCTTGGCCGGTTTTGCCGCGGCACCCGAGGCTGCCGGCTGATCCTTGGAGGAGAATTTTATGGCCATGTCAGTCCTCGTCGGCGAAGCGCGATGATGGGGCGCGCGGATTGCGCAGGCGGCCGATCAGCGCCGAAACGGCCGTGATGTTCATTTCCTCGGGCGACCAGTTTTTCACCGCCTCGATGTGATGGGCCGCCAGCTCGCGATGCGTGCTGCCGCTGTAGGCCGCGTCCTGATAAGTCACCCGCTCATGGGTTTTGGCGTCTTCACGGACATATTCGATCAGGTAATTCGGGCATTCGGCGCGGCCGCGCACGCCGACGCGCACCTGGGCATCGCCGTGGGCACGCTTGCAGCGTTCGAGCTTTTCCAGCACACGCCGTACGAATTCGACCGGCTTGTCGAGGCCTTCGACCATATCGGCAATGGTTGCATCGGCGGCGATCGGTGTTGGCGGTACGCGTTTGGTGGCCATCAGCGTCTTCCGGCCCGCTTCGGCAAAGCGGCTAGCGCGGCGGCGGCGGCCATCTCGTCGGCCTCCTTCTCCAGGCGCAATTCGCGCAGCCGCGCGGTCTTGGCTTCGCGTGCCTCGCTGACGGCGTCGCGCTCGGAATTGATGCGGTTGAGCGACATCGACTGGGTTTGCGTCTTGCTGAACAGGGACACGGCCTGATCGACGGTTGTCTTTGAACTGGTGGTCAAATCTTTCTCCTGTCAGGAGCCTGTGCCGATGGAGCGAGACCGGGTCTTCGGTCAGGATCACGCACAAAGCAATACGCGCGGCGAATTCAAATTGCTGGAGCGTCCCTTAGCACGTCCAGGCCGGCGCGCAGCGCACTTTCGGCGGTAAGGCGCGCAAAATGAAAAAGGCCAGGCACCGCCTGACCTTCCATGAGAGCGTCGCGCAACCAGACGACATCCAAAAGGATGCACCGGGGGTGCACGGGAACGCCCTGCTTATGCACATGATATGCCGTGGAAACTCAGGTCTCCGCGGCCATGCGCCCGAATTCGCCACTCACCGGTGCCAGTACATCCGTGGTCACCGGGAGAGCTGAATTCGTTTTTCAGGCCGCCTTCAACTGGTCGGCGGACATCTTGCCCGACTTGTTGTCGCGGACCATCTCGTAGCCGAGCTTCTGGCCCTCGACGATGTCGCGCATGCCGGCGCGCTCTACGGCCGAGATGTGGACAAAAACGTCGGCCGAGCCGTCGTCAGGCTGAATAAAACCAAAACCTTTGGTGGCGTTGAACCATTTAACTGTGCCGGTGCTCATGACGAACCCTTTCCATGGCAAATATTCGTTCGACGCCATGCGGATGCACAACGTCGTTTGTCCCGATTTTTGATGTGGGAAGTTCGTCAAAGGCGCGCTCGAAAGCGCGGATAACAAAAGTCAGTCAAACAAATATCGACGATTTGCTTATAGGCTTCTTTTGGGGCGCTGTCAAATTTGCATAAAGCCACAGCTGCGGAATTCTCCCAAACCACCTGGCCAAAACACCTGACATGACGGCAAATCGGACCCCAAACAGCGCGCTTGCGCCAACTTGAAAAAAGTTTTCCGGCATCCAGGAACCATCTGCGCAGACGCGCATTTATTCGGTGTCATCAGCAGTTCATGAGAGCAATCGAATAACAGTTGATGGCAAAGACGCCCCCCGCACGATAAAAGGTGCGAGGGGCGTTTTCGTTTGGATCCTATTCGTCCGGGCCGGGTTCCGGCCACGTCTCCCTGGCCGCCTCGGCATACCAGTGGCGCATCGCCGGCGTTGCCAGCACGGCATCGACATAGGCGCGCGTATCCTGCGCCAGCGTGCCGCCATAGGTATCGAAACGGGTGACGACAGGCGCATACATGGCATCAGCCACGGTGAAGTGGCCGAACAGGAACGGGCCGCCCTTGCCGTATTTTTCCCGGCACTCGCGCCACAGCGCCTCGATGCGGGCGCGTTGCGCCTCGCCCTCGGCGTCAAGCGGCTTGTGGCCCTTCGGCCGACGCAAATTCATCGGCCAGCCATAGCGAACCTCGCGAAAGCCGGAATGCATCTCGGTCGCGGCCGAACGCGCCAGCGCACGGGCGTCGATATCGGCGGGCCAGAGCTTTTTCTCGGGAAACAGGTCGGCGAGATATTCAAGGATGGCAAGGGTTTCCCAGACGATCTTGCCGTTGTGATTCAGCACCGGCACCTGACCGGTCGGCGACACTTTTGCCAGATTGGCAAAAGTTTCAGGCGTGCGCAGCCGTACGAAACCTTCCTCGAACGGGATCTCCAGATGCCTCATCGCCACCCATGGCCGCAGCGACCATGAGGAGAAACACTTGTTGCCAATATAGAGCGTAAATTCTGCCATTTTTCTCCCCGCACGCACGGCCTCCAAAATCCCATTGCCAACGCGTGTTCACAGCCTAGCCCACCGACCTTGCCCCAGGCGGCGGCCGCGCGACCTGATCTGCCGATCGGGCGACGCCTGGAACCTAACCGACATCGGCTCGTTAGCTACCGCAATGAATTCCTTCGAATTCAAAATCCCGGGAGATGCGCAAAAATGGTGAACAAGGATCAGGTCGCGGGCGTGGCCAAGCAGGTCAAGGGCTCGGTCAAGGAAGCCGCCGGCAAGGCAACCGGCAACCGGCAGACCCAGGCCGAAGGCACGGCCGACAGGATCGCCGGCAAGGTGCAGAAGGCCTATGGCGACGTCAAGGACAAGGTCAGGAAGGCGCTCTGATCCGCATCGAGGAACGCGTTGTTATCGAGGGAAAGGCGGTCGCGAAGGCCGCCTTTTTCAGGTGCTCCAGCCCTTGCTGAAAGCATTGGTGAACACGACCTCGCCATTATCGCCGATCGCCTCGCCCAGCACCACGTCCATGCCGTTGCTGGTCACCCTGGCCAGGGCGAAACCGCCCATATAGGCAGCCTTCGGCTTGAACAGGTCGATCCCGTCCCTGCGATAGATCAGCGGCGTTTCGTGCTGGTGGCCATGGAAAATGCCGACGACATTGTAGCCCTTGAGCGCCGCCAGCAGCGCCTGCCGGTCGGCCTCGCTCCACCAATGCGGCGCACCGGTGCCGTCATCATCAAAGTGGCTCCTGGCGGCATCCCAGCGTTCCACCGAGAAAGTGTCCCAGCCATAATGCTGGAACAGGACGACCGGGCGGCCGTCCGCCGCATAGGTCGCCAGGTCCTGCTTCAGCCATGGCAGGCTGCTCTCGGCACCGTGGCCGGTATCGCCGGCGAAACGATGCGTCTGGATCAGATGCAGGCCGCCCCAGTCCCAGGAGTAGCAGTCGGTGTCGACATCATAGTCGGTGGCCGGCACTGGCGGCTTGAAGAACACGCCGGCGCGATGGTTGACCTCGACATAGTCGCGCAGTTCGCGCCGGTACCAGTCGACATGGTGCGGCGGCCCGTTCTGGTCGAGATCATGGTTGCCGAGCCCGACATAAACCGGCATGTGCACGCGATCCGGACCGACGCCTTGGCTGTAGCGCTGGCTGAACTGGAGCAGTTGGGTGCCCTCGCTCGGCTGGGTGATCTGGCCGCCGCCATCGTCGGTGATGTCGCCGCCGACGACAAGGCCGAGCGGCGCGCCTATCTTGCCGGCCGAACGCAGGCCGGTGGCGACGCCATTGATCTCGGCCGGCCAGTCCTTGTCGCCAAGCGCATTCAGCACCGCCACGTTGCGCAGCAGCGCGGCGTCGGTCTTGCCTTCTTGCAGGCAGTTGGGGCTCAAGCCGCTCGCCATGCGGCAGGCATGGACATCGGCGATGAACAGGAAGGTGGCGTCGATCGACTGGACGCGTTGCCCGGTCTGGCCTAAGGCCGGCCGCGGCAAGGCGCCGGCCGCGGCAAATCCTGCAGCCTGTACCAGGAAGTTGCGTCGGGAAAGCGATCCCGTCGAACGGCGATTCATCATCTGCTGATTCAGCATGGACAGCAGCCGGTCGTCCAGCGCCTCTGCGCCATCATCGACATGACGCCACGGGTCTGGCATGTCTCGCTTGCGCAAGCGCATGCCGCCGGTTGCGTCGATGCCAAGTCCGCCAGGAAGGGTTTCGTTCTGGCGAGACCCGGCATCCAGAGCGAATTTCGGCCCGTGGCCGGCGGGATGATGTCGGTTGCCAACACCTACGAATCGCAATCGCCCCAGACCCAATATCTGTTCGCCGGCCTGATCGAGGTGTTTCGCGACAGCGACACCGGCCGCCAGGCGATGATCCCGTTTTCCGATCTGCGCAAGCTGTTCCCGCTGAAGGCGGGGGCAAAGGCCACGATAGAGTTCGTCGAGCTGTCGCTGAACCAGCCGCCGAAGGGCACCAAGACGCTGAGCCTGATCGTCAAGGGCAAGGAAACATTCCGTCTGGGCGATTGCAAATACAATGTCCTGGCGGTCAAGGAGACCTTCAAGAACGGTGCCGGCGAGACGCTGGATTCATTCACCGCGCTCTATGCTCCCGATCTGCAAGCCGCGCTCGCGCGGCGCTACGATGAAGGCACCAGTTCGGAATCCGTCAACGGCTACGAGACGATCAAGCCGCTGGCCGAGTAGGTAAGAGCCCAGGCTTCTTCGCTTCCCCCTCGTGTCAGCCAGAGCGAAGCCGCAAGGTCGAGAGAAGTGGCTGCGTCGCGATCCTGCACACCCCCCTCTGTCCTCCCGGACATCTCCCCCGCAAGGGGGGAGATTGGCTGTCACACCGGCTTTCGCCAATCTCCACCGGTGAAGGTACGAGCGAGCGCCGATGCTGCAGATCTCCCTCCTTGCGGGGGAGATGGCCGGCAGGCCAGAGGGGGGTGCTGTCCCGCCGACATCAAATAATTCTCGGCCGTGGCAGTATCCTGTTGCGTCGCCTGGCAACCAAGCCGCCCTGCGACGGCGCGCTGCGCTCCAACCCTGCCAGGCAATCCCGCAGCACACCGGCATCCTGCGCCGTCTTGGCCATCGACATCGCCCCGGAATAGGCGGCGACCGTCAGCGCGGCGAAGCGTTCGGGGTCCGTGCCCTCGTCCTTGCCCGCCTGCTGGTCGGCACGCACCTTGTCGGCAATCGCCTGCCGCCACCCGCCAAAGATACCGGCAAGGGCAAGGCGGAAATCGGGATCGGCAAGCGACAGTTCGTGCGCCAGATTGTTGAGCGGGCAGCCGCGCACGAACCCCTGCTGCTCCAGTTCCGCCGCCACGGCCTCGAACACCGAGCGCACGCCCTCGCGCACTGACGCCGCCGCCAGCACCGGCGCGATCCATGTCTCTTCGACCGCTGCCGCCACACGCTCGTCGATCACAGCCAGCGCCAGCGCCTTCTTGGTCGGGAAATGGTGATGCAGCGCTCCGCCGCTGACATCAGCCGCCGCCATCAGATCGCCGATGCTGGAGGCGTGATAGCCGCGCGCCTGGAACGCGTCCTCGGCGACATCGAGCACTTTCTTGCGCATGCCTTCAGGGTCGTTGATGCGTTTTCCCGGGCGCGGTTTTGGCTGGACGGTCATCTCTGCTGACATTGCCGAACTTTAGCATGTTGACAAAACAGGACAACCGGTCTGTTTTACAAAACAGGACGATCACCCTGTTTTGGAGAATGTCGGATGAACCTGCCCCAGAACGTCGCGACGAAACCCTCAGCGCTCGCCTCGCCTGTCGTCGAGCTTCGGCAATACACACTGAAGCCCGGCCGGCGCGACACGCTCATCGACATCTTCGACAGCAGGCTGATCGAGGGCCAGGAGGACGCCGGCATGACCGTCATCGGCCAGTTCCGGGACCTCGACCGCCCGGACATGTTCGTCTGGATACGCGGCTTCGACGGCATGGATGCGCGGAAAAATGCTCTCGCCGCTTTTTATGGCGGGCCGGTCTGGGCGGCGAACAGCCATGCGGCCAATGCGACGATGATCGATTCCGACGATGTGCTGCTGCTCAAGCCGGCGTGGCCGGGCGCCGGCTTCGACCTGGCGGGCGCGCAGCGGCCAAGCCTGGCCGATGACGAAAAGCCCATTCCAAACAAACCGCTGACCGGCATCGTTGTCATCGAGATTCATCACTTGCAGCCCGGCACAGAGGCTGATTTCGCCACTCGCTTCGAGACTGAGACGGCGTGCCTGATGACGGCCGACGCACGTCTGCTCGCCGCTTTCGTTACCGAGCATGCCGAAAACAGTTTTCCGCGCCTGCCGGTACGGGCTGATGAAAACGTCTTCATCAGCGTCACGGGTTTTGCCGGCACCGAGGCGCATGCCCGCCACCGGGCCGCCCTCGCCGCTTCTCCGGCATGGCAGGATTTTTGGCAGGCCGCGCAGCTCGGCCTGACCAAACCAACGGAGACTTTGCGGCTGTCGCCGACATCGCAATCATTGGTCGGGCGCTATTCCTAAAGCGCGTCGACGCGCTTTAGGAATAGGCCTTTTTTGTGCATGTCGTTCTCCCAAAACCGGGGGCACTTTTGGGCGACATGCATCAGACTTCAAACGCCTCGATGATGGCCTTGGCGACGAGGCCTGGATCTTCCCAATGCGGGTTGTGGCCACAGCTCTCGGCCCGAACGAAGACGGCTTCTGCAAGAGCGGATTGCAACGCCTGCTGGTGCGCCTCGCCGAACAGCGGGTCGCACGCGCCGGCGATGATCAGCGTCCGGGCCTGCACGGCCCGCGCAGCATCGGTCAGGTCGGCGCGGCGGATTTCCTCGAGAATCGCGCGCCAGCGCGGGGTCGGCATCGCCGAGGCCTCTTGCGCCAAGCCGGTGAGAAAGGCTGCGGGCACGTCGGGACGACAGGCATGCCACCAGGCATAGAACGGATCGGTCGGCGATATCGGATCTCGCAGGGCCTCGACGCTCACCACCAGCGGATGACCCGGCGCGAAATCGGGCTTCAACGTGCCGGCCAGGACCACCAGCCCGCCGATCAACTCCTTGTGCCCCGCAGCCAAAGCGACAGCCACCATGGCGCCCAGCGAATGGCCGACGACGACCGGTCGGTCGAGTTGTAAACTCTGGATCAGCCCGGCGATATCATCGGCAAGATCGGCGATGCCGCAGTTCTTGCCAGCCTGCGAGGCGCCGTGGCCGCGCAGATCCGGCATGATCAGACGACGGCCGGCCAGATATGGCGCCAGAAGCGAAAAACTGCGGCTGGTGTCGGTGAAGCCGTGCACCAACAGAAGTGCCGGCTCGGCGCCCGATATCTCGACATAGGCGATGTCGAGATCGCCGACAGTGACGAACTGCTTGCGGCTGGCCCAGGCGCCCTGCTCCGCCATCACATCCTGCTTCGGCAAGTCATCAAGCGCGGCCGCTCTCACAGGCCGAGCTTTTCCTTGACTGCGGCGAGGCCCGGCTTGCCGTCAAAAGTGGTGACGCCGGCGAGCCAGGCGTCGAGGCGGCTTTTGTTCGCCATGATTGCCTTCAGCGCACCGTCCTCCGGCTTCATGCCGTCATTGATCAGATAACCCATGCCGACATTTTCGAAATCGATGTCGAAGACGAGATTCCCGAGGAATTGCGCGACGTTCGGGCACTGCTCAAGATAGCCCTTGCGCACCTGCGTCGTTACCGTCGCGGCACCGAAATTCGGGCCGAAGAACTTGTCGCCGCCGGTCAGATATTTGAAGTCGTACATCGTGTTCATCGGATGCGGCGCCCAGCCCTGAAAGACGATGAACTGCTTTTCCTTGATCTCGTAGCCGACCTCCGACAGCATGCCGGCTTCGCTGGACTCGACCACCTGCCAGCCGTCCAGGCCAAAGGCCGGATCGGCGACGGCGTCCATCATCAACTGGTTTGAACCGGGCTCGATGCCGTACATTTTCTTGCCGAACTTGTCGGCGAATTTGTGCAGGTCGGAAATGTCCTTGACGCCGGCATCCCAAGCGTAAGTCGGGACGGCGAAGGTGTATTTGGCGCCCACGAGATTGACGCGCACATTCTCGACAGAGCCGTCCTTCTTGTAGGGCTCGTAATAGGTGACCATGGCCGGATCCCAGTAGCCCAGGAACAGGTCGAGGTCCCTGTTCTTCATGCCCTCGTAGATGACGTTGATGCCGAGCACCTGGCTTTGCGGCTGATAGCCGAGCGCCTCCAACAGGACGTTGGCGACCCCGGTGGTGAAGGCAAGGTCGTTCCAGCCGGGTTCGGCCATGCGGATCGTCCTGCACTCTTGGCCCTCGGCCGCCTGAGCCGCATGAGAGGCCAACATGAGGGCGGCCAAACAGACGCCGTTTGCAAGGATGCGCAACATTTCGGTTCTCCTCATTGTCGTCAAATTGACCAATTGGTCTTTTTATTGTCCCATGGGTCAATTCTTGATCTGAGCGGACGGAAATGTCAACGTGGATTCGCGATGCATGGACCGATCCCGTGAAACTCAAGCGTCTCAGTGAGATCCGCCGCAAGGAGCTGCGGCAGGCGGCCTTCGCGGTGCTGGAGCGCGAAGGCATTGCCGGTGCGACCCTGGAAAAGGTGGCGGCGCAGGCCGGTGCCTCCAAGGGCATCGTGCTGCACTATTTCCGCAACAAGCAGGAATTGTTCGAGCACGCGATGCGCGAGGCAAACGCCGTCCTGTGCCAGGCGGTGATCGCGCGGCTTCGCCGGGCGCAGACGCCGATGGAGCGCATGGATGCCGTGATCGAGGGCAATTTCGAGGAGCATCTGTTCCAGCCGCCTCTGTGTCATGCCTGGCTTTCGCTCTGCGCCGAGGTGCCGCGCGACGAGAAGATGGCCCGTATCCAGCGGGTGATCCATGCGCGCATGCGCTCGAACCTGTTGTCGGGCCTGCACGGCCTCGCCTCGCCTGGAGATGCCGACGACATCGCGCTTGGCGTCACCGCGCTGATCGACGGGCTTTGGCTGCGGCTCGGCCTGCAGCCAGGCAGCGTCTCGCGGGAACAGGCGGTCCGTCAGGTCAAGAACTATGTCGCGGGCCGGCTGGCCATGCGGGAGCCCGTCACCGAAGTTCATACCGTGGGATAGGCGGTAGTGGGTCAGTTTGAAATTTGATGCCGCGAATGCCGTTGTCGTGACCCGCCGTGAACTCCTATATGCTTACAGAAAAGTATGGGACGGCGTATGACAATCGAGTGCATAGCCCCGCCGAATGCACTGGTGCGCGGAAAGAGTGGATCGAAGGTAATCCAGACATCAAGCACGTCAGCACGTCATTTGCCGAACGCCAAAACCGGACTATGCGGATGCATATGCACCGCTTCACGCGCCTGACCAACGGCAGTGGAAGCTCACGCCAACGCCGTTGCCCTGCACTTCATGTATTACAACTTTGTCCGCATTCATGCTTCATGCGCATGACGCCCGCGATGGCCGCCGGCGTGACTGGCAAGCTTTGGGAGATTAGCGATATCGTTGCGCTGATCGAGGCGAAGGAAGCCGAAAAGCCAGCGGCTCGGGGGCGTACCGAAAGAAAGGTGTCTCAACTGATTGATCCTCAACCCATCACGAATGAAAATATCCTGAGGGTTCTTTGCATCGTCCTCGTCGAAATTCGCGCGACCGATGATCTATCCAGAGCTCGTATGCTCGCGGATTCATTTCACAACGCACCGGCCATGATCGCCTCTGGCGCCGGTCCGCAGGATACCTGGGCAAGTGTACTTGGAACCGCTCGCAGGCTTGATATGGAACGATATGTCGTCTCACTGCTGAGCCACGTTCAGGCGAGACAGATTTCAAACTGACCCACTACCGGATAGGCTGGCCGCTTGACCTCGCCCGCTGATATGCGGTGCTCTCGCGGCGGCCAGAGCAGCCTTGGAGCGTCGAATGAGACTTCACAACAAGCGCGCGCTGGTCACTGGTGGGTCGGACGGTATCGGCCTGGCGATCGCAGAAGCCTTTTTGCGCGAGGGCGCGGACGTGCTGATCGTCGGCCGCGACACCAAGAAGCTCGACGCCGCCCGCAAGCAGCTCGGCGGCAATATCGAGACGCTGTCGGCCGATCTTGCCACATCGGCCGGCATCGCAGCCGTCGTCGAGCAGGTGAAAAATTCCGGCCGGCCTCTCGATATTCTCGTCAACAATGCCGGAGTGGCTTTCCTGGTGCCGTTCGAAACCGTCAGCGAGGCGCAGTTCCAGCAATCCTTCGCGCTGAATGTCACTGCTGTGTTCTTCCTCACACAGGGCCTGCTGCCGCATCTGGCGGCCGGCGCATCGGTGATCAACATCTCGTCCTATTTCGCCAACAAGATGATCCCGAAGCGGCCGTCGAGCCTCTATTCGCTGTCGAAGGGCGCGTTGAACTCGCTGACCAAATCGCTGGCCTTCGAACTCGGCCCGCGCGGCATCCGCGTCAACGCCATCGCGCCGGGCACGGTCGACACCGCCATGCGGCGCAAGACCGTCGACAATTTGCCGGCCGAGGCAAAGGCGGAGCTGAGGGCCTATGTCGAGCGCAGCTATCCGCTCGGCAGAATCGGCCGCCCCGACGACCTCGCCGGCATCGCGGTCTATCTGGCCAGCGAAGAGGCCGCCTGGACCAGCGGTGGCATTTTTTCCGTGGACGGCGGCTATACGGCGGGGTGATCCGTCCGGGCGCCACGCCAGGCGTCGGCATTTTCGGCGGCGCCGCTTTCCACAAATCCGAGTGCGCCTACCGCCTCCAGGATCTGATCGCGAACCCAGCGATGGGGTGGCTCGTCGTCGTGGCGCGCGTGCCAGTACATCCTGATTTCAGGAACAGCAATGGGAAGTGGCGGTTCGAAGATGACGAGCGGCATGGTCTTGGCCGCCCAAACCGCGAACTGCCTGGGAACCGCCGAGAGGTGGTTTCCGGTTGCCACGGCCAATGCGACAGCCTGAAAGTGCGGCAGGGTCAGGCTTACACGGCGCGTTCGTCCGATCTTGCGGAGCGCCTCGTCGGTGGACCCCGACATCGAGCCATCGATAGAACGAAGAATATGGGGCAGTTCGCAGAAGAGGTCGATCGGTAGAAGCTCGCCTTCCATGATCCCCGCCTGCCTGATCGCAGCGTTGTCGCTCGCGGCGATGATGGCGAATGGTGAATGGAACAGAGGCGTGCTTGAGACCCAGTCGGAGACCTCCAGCGGACGCTCGAGCGCTACGTCGATTTCATCGTCCTGGAGCAGCCGCGAGACGTCGCCGCGCGCGCTGTCGAGAAACCTTAGCGACGCGCGCGGCGCGGCACCCGCGATGCGCGCCGCTAAAGTTGGCATCAGCATCATGGAAAAGAAATCCGCACCCATGAACGTGAAGGTTCGCTCCAGTTCCACCGGATCGAACGCCTTGGCCGAGTGGAAGACGCGTTCGATTTCACGAAGCGCCACGCGTAACGGCTCGGCCATGCTCTCGGCGCGTGGCGTCGGCATCATGTCATTGCCCCGTCGCACGAACAGCTGGTCGTTGAGGAGATGCCGCAAGCGATTGAGCGCAGCGCTGACGGCAGGCTGGCTGAGGCCGATCTGCTCGCCGGCACGCGTAACGCTTCTCTCCCGCAGAAGGGCGTCGAACACCCTGATGAGATTGAGGTCGAGCGCGTTCAAATTCATCGCATCAATTCGCCCCATACGATCATTCGATTTCCGTTGTCGGCATATCCCTGGCTAGATCGTCATCGGCCCAGCAGGCACAGGCAACAGGAGGATCAGACGGCCATGACAATGACCCCCGGCACGATCACAGGCAAGGAACTCTTCTGGTTCAACAACACGCTTGTCGCGATCCACGTCTCGTCGGCGGCAGGAGAGGACGGCACCTGCGTCGTCGAGCATCGCATGCCCTATGGCGACTCCCCGCCCCTGCATGTGCATCGCAGGGAGGACGAAGTGTTTCACATCCTGGACGGGAGACTGCGCTTTCAGATCGACGGCCACGAACGCATTGCTGAAGCCGGCGAAACCGTCATTGCGCCGAAAGGCCTGCCGCACACCTACCGGGTCGAATCGCGCGAAGGCGCGCGTACGCTCACCATCACGCGCGGTTCGGATTTCGAGACGATGCTGCGTCAGGCGAGCCGTCCCGCCGAACAGCCGGAGGTGCCGCCGCAGATGCAACCAACACCGGAAATCATCGCGGCACTGGTGCAGCTCTGCGCAGAAAACGGCATCGACATTGTCGGTCCGCCGCTAGGGTGAGAGGCCGAAACCGCGCATTCTTTCCCTTCTCCACTTGTGGGAGAAGGTGGCCGCGAAGAGGTCGGATGAGGGTGTTCCAGCTTGGCGCCGACGGCACTCCGTCACCCACCCCTCAACCGTCTCGGCGCTGCGCGCCGATCCACCTTCTCCCACAAGGGGAGAAGGCGAGAAGCGCCGCACCTTCAACCGATTTGCATCCTCGCCGCCCGCAATCTCCGCTTGAAGCCGTTTGTGCAACGCGATACGCCGTTGCCGACTTCGACAAGGAGAGACCCGTGACCGCTGCAAAGACCAGAACCGAAACCGACACGTTCGGCCCGATCGAAGTCGCCGCCGACCGCTATTGGGGCGCGCAGGCGCAGCGTTCGCTCGGCAATTTCAAGATCGGCTGGGAAAAGCAGCCGGCATCGATCGTGCGCGCGCTGGGCATCGTCAAGCGGGCCGCGGCCGAAGCCAATATGGACCTTCAGCGGCTCGACCCGGCGATCGGCAAGACGATTGTCGAGGCGGCACAAGAGGTCATCGACGGCAAGCTCGACGACCATTTCCCGCTCGTGGTCTGGCAGACCGGCTCGGGCACGCAGTCCAACATGAACGCCAATGAGGTGATCTCCAACCGGGCGATCGAGATGCTGGGCGGCGTCATGGGCTCCAAGAAGCCGGTGCATCCCAACGACCACGTCAATATGAGCCAGTCGTCGAACGACACCTATCCGACGGCCATGCACATCGCCTGCGCCGAACGCATCGTGCACGAGCTGTTGCCGGCGCTGAAGCACCTGCACAAGGCGCTCGCCGCCAAGAGCAGAGAGTTCAATCACATCATCAAGATCGGCCGCACGCACACGCAGGATGCCACCCCCCTCACGCTTGGCCAGGAATTTTCGGGCTATGCCGCGCAGGTCGCCTCGTCGATTAAGCGCATCGAGCTGACGCTGCCCGGCCTGCAGGAACTGGCGCAGGGCGGCACCGCCGTCGGCACCGGCCTCAACGCGCCGGTCGGCTTCGCCGAAAGGGTGGCGGATCGCATCGCCACCATCACCGGCATTGCCTTCGTCACCGCGCCGAACAAGTTCGAGGCGCTGGCGGCCCATGATTCCATGGTGTTCTCGCATGGTGCCATCAACGCGGCGGCCGCAGCGCTGTTCAAGATCGCCAACGACATCCGTTTCCTCGGTTCCGGCCCGCGTTCGGGCCTCGGCGAACTGTCGTTGCCGGAAAACGAACCGGGCTCGTCGATCATGCCGGGCAAGGTCAATCCGACCCAGTGCGAGGCGCTGACGCAGGTCTGCGTGCAGGTGTTCGGCAACAATGCAGCACTCACCTTCGCCGGCAGCCAGGGCCATTTCGAACTCAACGTCTACAACCCGCTGATGGCCTACAATTTCCTTCAGTCGGTGCAACTACTCTCCGACGCCTCGGTCTCCTTCACCGACAATTGCGTCGTCGGCATCGAGGCGCGCGAAGACAACATCAAGGCGGCACTCGACCGCTCGCTGATGCTGGTGACGGCACTGGCGCCGACCATCGGATACGACAATGCCGCCAAGATCGCCAAGACCGCGCACAAGAAGGGCACCACGCTGCGCGAGGAAGCGCTTGCCACCGGGCTGGTCAGCGAAGCCGATTACGACCGGCTGGTGCGGCCGGAGGACATGACGCATCCGGGGTAGGCAATTCCGGGAAAAATGTCTTGTGGTTTTCCGTCCGGAATTGCGTCAGCCAAAAGCCCAGTATTCCGCGCGGGAGAATTTACTCCCGTCGCAACCTGACCCGAAGCAAATTTTGCGCGGGCCGCCCGATCACGGAAACGTAAGTACTGTGAACAATGTGTCGCCAGTCTGGTGGCTTTGGTGAACAGTCGGCTTGCTCTATCTCCCCGGTATCAACCCATCCCGGAGAGCCACCATGTCCATCAACACTTCAGTCGCCGGTTCCGGCGCATCCAATGCCTCGACCACCATTCTCCTCGGCCGCGTCCTGCTTGCCGTCATCTTCCTGCTTTCAGGCTTCGGCAAGCTGACCGCCATCACCGGCACGGCCGGCTATTTCGGCAGCCTCGGCCTGCCCTTGCCGACCGTAACGGCCATTGTCGTCGGCCTGATCGAGCTTCTCGGCGGCCTCGCCATCCTCGTCGGCTTCAAGACCCGGATTGTCGCCTGGGTGCTGGCGATCTTCACGGTCGCTACCGGCTTGGTCGCCCACACCGGTTGGGCTGACCAGATGCAGATGATCCAGTTTCTCAAGAACCTCGCCATCGCTGGCGGCTTCCTCGTGCTGGCTTCCTCGGGCGCTGGTGCCTATTCGATTGACGCCAAGCGCGGCTGAGCCAAAAACTGGCAATAGCCGAACGAAAGAGCGGCGCGGAATTTTCGCGCCGCTTTTTCGTTGTTGGTACATGCCCGCCGATCTGTCGGCCGGAGTTTTCTGATAGGATCGAGGCTATCGGAACGAGGCCGGCCGGCGGCCAACAACGGAGGTGAACATGCCCCGCGACGCGCTGCTCCTGCTCTCCCGGTTGCTGCTCGCCGCCCTGTTCGTGCCTTCCGGTTTCCAGGCATTGAGCGACATTGCGGGCACGACAGGCTATTTCGCCAGCCTCGGCCTGCCGCTGCCGGCACTTGCCGCCTGGGGCACGGGACTGTTCGAACTGATCGCCGGGCTGCTCATCCTGGTCGGTTTCCAGACCCGGATCGCGGCGCTGCTGCTCGCCGCCTTCTGCATTGCCGCCGGTTTCATCGGCCACTATGGCCAGGGCGGCGGCGACGCGATGCTCGCCTTCCTGCACCAGCAGATGCTGATGAAGGACATTGCGATAGCAGGCGGGTTCGTTGCGCTGGCGATGGCTGGCGCCGGCGCATGGTCGGCGGATAAGCGCAATGCGGTTTAATATCTTTGCGTAGTTGCGCTCAGGTCGACCCCCACTCCGTCTCGGCTTCGCCGAGCCACCTCTCCCCCGATCGACGGGGTAGAGGAAGGGCGCGAGCCTGTTGCCGCCAACGCTCTTCCAACGAGGCTCCCTTCCTTTCCCTCCGGAGGGGGGAAAGGTGGCGCTGCGAAGCAGCGACGGATTGGGGGAAGCCGGTCCACAAACGCGAAGCCGCCGACGAGTGAGCACAACCGGGCAGGTCTAATATCCCGCTTAAAGTCAGATAGGACACGGTCTGCTATAGGCAGCGCCTATTTCACCGACCCACTGGGCCCACCCTCGACGGCCAGCACCAGCCGGCGGTTGGTTATCCTTGCCAGTTGCGCCAGGCGCCCGGCCGGCCGCTCGCCATAGAGATCGGCCAGCGATGCCGGCAGGACCAGCGCCAGCACGCCGTTGGCGCGCTGTTCCCATTTCAGCCTGGGCATGATGCCGGGCATCGACGCCGTCAGCAGGTAGACGACGCGCATCATCGCGGCGAGCACGCGCGCCCGCTCCAGATAACGCGGCGACGCCAGCGCCTTGATCTCGGGGGCGATGGCTTCGTTGAAGATGCCGTCGTGACGATAGGCGTTGGCCATTGCCAGGAAGGCACGGCCGGGATGGTCGACGCCGAAGAAGGACGCATGCGCAATGATGTTGAGCGATTGCTTGCCGCGATATTCGGGATGCGCGCGCCAACCGATGTCGGCCAGCAACGCGGCCGCGTGGCGGTAGCGCGCCTCGTCCTCGGTCTCGTCGATGCCGAAGGCGGCAAAGGTTTTGGCGGTCCAGTCGACGAGCTCATGCGCATGGGCGACGGAGCGTGAGCGCAGGCGGGCGAGTTCCTCCGAGGCCGAAATCAGCGGATCGGCCTTCTGCTCCGCCTCGTCGAGCAGCGAATAGAGAAAGCCTTCGCGTACACCCAGAGCCGAAACGATGATCTTCGACGGCTGCATCGCCGCCATGATCTCCTGCAGCACGACGGCGCCATAAGGCAGCAGCGAACGGCGGTTCTTGGAAACGCCTTCGATGCCCTTGACCTTCTCGATCTCGGCCTTGGCCACCTGCTTGAGGAAATTCGCCGCGCTTTCGGCCGATATCTCGTAATGGTGCATGACGCCAAGCGGATAGTTGGTCATTTCCATGTGCAGCCGGGCGAGATTTCGCCAGGTGCCACCGACGGCGTAGAAGGGCCTGCCCTGCCCGCCTTTCAACAGCTTGGCCTTCGCCAGTTCGTCACGCGCGATCTTCGCCGCCTGAGCCAGCGAGTTCTTCGCCATGTCCTGCAGGCGCAGACCGCCCAGCGGCAGCGTGATGCCGTCACCGATCGCTTCGCCGCTGACGTCGACCAGCTCGAGGCTGCCGCCGCCCAGATCGCCGGCGATGCCATTGGCCGGGTGGAAGCCGGAAATGACGCCGAGCGCGGAATAATAGGCTTCCTGACGGCCGCTGATGACACGGATCTCGGTCTTCAGCACATCCTCGGCGCGGTGGATGAAATCGGGGCCGTTGACCGCCTCGCGGGCCGCGGCGGTGGCCAGCACATACATATGCTCGGCGCCGGCCTGGTCGGAAAGCGCGCGAAAGCGGCGGAACTCCTCCATCGAGCGCGTCACCGCCTCGGGGTCGAGCTTGCCGGTCGACACGATGCCGCGGCCGAGACCGGCCAGCATCTTTTCGTTGAACAGCATGGTCGGCGAACGCGCCAGCCCCTCATAGACGACGAGACGGATCGAATTCGATCCGATGTCGATGATGGACAGCGGTCGGCGGTCCTGCAACCGGCCCTGGGAATCAGACAGCATCAGCCGGACGCTGCTGCGTTCTTCTTGCGGCGCTTGAACTGCGCAATGCGCTTGGGCGCATGCGACTTCAGCGCGTCACCCCGTCCCGACAGGCTCGGATTGGTCATGAAATATTCCTGCGCGTTGAACGGTTCCTCGCCCTCCTCCAGCACGACGCGCCGGGAGGTTCCATCAGCCAATACGTCGAAACTTTGCTGATTGTCCATGATGTTGCCCAGCATGATCTGGCCAAGGATCTGTTCGTGCACAGTTGGATTGGTGATCGGCACCATGGTTTCGACGCGGCGGTCGAGATTGCGCGGCATCAGATCGGCCGAGGAGATGTAGACGATCGCCTCGTCCGACGGCAGGCCGTGACCGTTGCCGAAGCAATAGATGCGGCTGTGCTCGAGAAAGCGGCCGACGATCGATTTTACGCGGATGTTTTCCGACAGGCCCGGAACCTGCGGCCTTAGGCAGCAGATGCCGCGCACGACCAGGTCGACCTCGACGCCGGCGCGGCTGGCATCGTAGAGCGCGTCGATAATGATCGGATCGACGAGTGCGTTCATCTTCATCCAGATGCGCGCCGGTTTCCCCTGCACCGCGTAGGCAATCTCGTCGGCAATGTGCTTCAGGATGCGACTTCTCAGCGTGAACGGCGAGATCGCCAACCGCATTTCATCCGTCGGCTCGGCATAGCCGGTGATGAAATTGAACAGCTGGGCGACATCGCGGGCAATCGTCGGATCGGTGGTGAAGAAGGACAGGTCGGTGTAGATGCGCGCCGTTACCGGATGGTAGTTGCCGGTGCCGAGGTGCACGTAGTTGCGCAGCTTGCCGTCCTCGCGCCGCACCACCAGCGACATTTTCGAATGGGTTTTCAGCTCGAGAAAGCCGAACACGACCTGCACGCCGGCACGCTCCAGGTCGCGCGCCCAGCGAATGTTGGCTTCTTCGTCGAAGCGCGCCTTGAGCTCGACCAGCGCGGTGACCGACTTGCCGGCCTCGGCCGCGTCGACCAGCGCACGCACGATCGGGCTGTCATTGGAGGTGCGGTAAAGCGTCTGCTTGATCGCCACCACTTCCGGATCGGCCATCGCCTGGCGCAGGAACTGCACCACGACGTCAAACGATTCGTAGGGGTGATGGACGACGATGTCCTTCTCGCGGATGGCGGCGAAACAATCGCCGCCATGCTCGCGGATACGCTCGGGAAAACGCGGATTGTAGGGCATGAATTTCAGGTCGTCGCGAGGGACGGCGACGATCTCGGAAATCTGGCTGAGCGCCAGCGGCCCGGTGAGCACGCTGATGCGGCTCGACGACACGCCAAGCTCGCCGGCGACGAAGTCGCGCAATTCGCCAGGCATCAGCCTGTCGAATTCGATGCGGATCACCGAACCGCGCCGCCGCCGCTTCAGCGCCGTTTCGAACAGGCGAACCAGATCCTCGGACTCCTCCTCGACCTCGATATCGCTGTCGCGAATGATGCGGAACGTGCCGGAGCCCTTGACCTCGTAGCCGGGGAAGAGCTTGCCGATATAGAGGCCGACCGCCTCTTCCAGCGGGATGAAGCGGACATGATGCTTGCGGTCCGGCAGACGGATGAAGCGCTTCAGCGCCACCGGCAGGCGCAGCAGCGCGCTCATCTCCTCGCCATTCTTGCGATGGCGCAATTGCAGCGCCATCGAGAAGCCGAGATTGGGAATGAACGGGAACGGGTGCGCCGGATCGATCGACAGCGGGGTGAGCACCGGGAAAACCTGTTCCTGGAAATGGTCTTCCAGCCAGATTTTCTCGTCCTTGGTCAGCGCATCGCGGGTGATGCTCTCGATGCCTTCCTTGTTGAGCAGCACGGTCAGCGCCGAAAGGCTCTTCTGCTGGTCTTCCTGCAGCCGCTCGACCTCGCGCAGCAGTTGTTCGAGCTGCTGTTCGGGGGTGCGCCCGTCAGGGCTCTTCAGCGTGATGCCCTCGCGCACCTGGCCGGCAAGACCGGCGACGCGGACCATGAAGAACTCGTCGAGATTGGCGGCCGAGATCGACAGGAAGCGAACGCGCTCCAGCAGCGGATGATTGAGGTTCAGCGATTCCTCGAGAACGCGCCGGTTGAACTGCAGCCAGGAAAACTCGCGGTTGACAAACCGGTCCGGGTTGCCGCCCTCCGGGCGAGCCACCTCGACGTTCACGAATTCACTCTGCACCGGCTTCAGTTCGTTCATGATTCCCGCTCTTCCCGTACCGTCAGCCGGTTAGCCGTCTTTATAGCGACCCATGGTCCCCCCGGAAACCGAACTCGGTTTTCGGTTCATGGGTTAACCGGCTTAACTTATCCTCTGACAGGCTTTTGCGACAGTTTCATTTCATCGAACTTGCAAAGAGGCCTGATATGATCCAGATGCAGACGAGACTGCGTTAAGGAGACGACGATGGCAGGCGGTTCCATTCCCCATTTTCAGAACGATGCGGGCTTTCAGGCAATCGACATCGGCGTGAAGGAATTCATGTGCACGGGCGCCAATCCGCCTTTCGACCACCCGCATGTGTTTCTGGACATGGGCGACGACAACGAAAAAGTCTGCCCCTATTGCTCGACGCTCTACCGCTATTCGCCGAAGCTGAAGGCGACCGAGACGTTGCCGGCCGGCTGCATCTATATCGACCAGGCCGCCTGAGTCCTTCGCGACAAGCGCGATGACCGACACGCGATCCCGGCAAATTGTCATCGCCGGGGCGGGCGTCGCCGGATTGACCGCAGCCCTTGCGTTCGCCGAACGCGGCTACCCTGTTCGGGTGTTCGAACAGGCGCAGCGCCTGGAAGCTACCGGCGCCGGCATTCAGCTCTCTCCAAACGCGACCCGCATCCTTCGCCAGCTTGGCGTGCTCGACCGGCTGCTGCCGGCGGCGGTGCGGCCGGAAGCCGTGGTGTTGAAGGAGGCCACGACTTTGCGCGAACTGGCGCGCGTGCCGCTGGGGCAAGCCGCCGAAACGCGCTGGCAGGCACCCTATCTCGTCGCGCACAGGGCCGATCTGCAGAGCGCACTGACCGCGCGCGTTGCCGAGATGCCGGATATCCATCTCACCACCGGCGCCCGCATCGGCGACGTTGACACCGGCCCGGATGGCATCACCGCGACGGCCGAGATCGGCGGCAAGACCATCGAGGCGGAGGGTTTCCTGCTGGTTGGGGCCGATGGCGTCTGGTCGTCGGTGCGCGCACTTGTCGATTCGGCCAAGGGGTCGGCTTCGCCAAGGAACCATTTCTCCGGCGAACTGGCCTGGCGCGCCACCGTCGCGGTTGACAGCGCCGCCGGGCAAACCTTTGCAGCCATCGGCGCCAAGGACTGCGTCACCACCTTCCTGCATCCCGGCTTCCACATGGTCGCCTATCCCGTCAGCAAGGGTGCGGCCTTCAACCTCGCCGCCTTCACCAAGGGCGAACGCATCGCCGAGGGCTGGTCCGGCAACGCCGACGCCGGGATCGTGGCCCGAGCCCTGCGCGGCACCTCGGCAGAACTTGCCCGTCTGGTCGAGCAGGCCGGTCCGTGGACCGCATGGCCGATCCACACAGTCGACCCGCAACAGCCCTGGACAACACCGAACGGCATCGCGCTGATCGGCGATGCCGCGCATGCGATGACCCCGTTCGCGGCGCAAGGTGCGGCCATGGCGATCGAGGATGCTGCGACGCTTGCCGATATCATCGCCGACTTCCCCGCCGATCCTCTGGCCGCGCTTGCCGTCTGGGAGCAGTCACGGCGGCCGCGTGTCGCGCAGGTCGCCCGACGCGGCGCTGTCAACCGGCTGGCCTGGCATGCCGTGGGTCCAGTGGCGATTGCGCGCAATGTGTTCCTGAAGGTGCGCTCGTCGGAAAAACTCGCGGCGGATCTGGACTGGCTCTATGGGTGGCAGGCTCAGAAGATCATTCGACGCTGAGCGTACAAGCACAATCGGTTGGTGGGACAGCACCCCCTCTGTCCTGCCGGACAGAGGGGGGTGTGAAGGAACGCGACGCCAATTCGCGGAATGCTCACGCTAATTATACAGCCGCATCGACAGGCCGAGCGATACAGGCAGCGGGTTCCACCAGCCGGTGCGCAGGCCGGCGATGCGCAAGGCCGCCGCCGTCCAGGTGTTGCAGCCGACCAGTGCGTTGAAATGGCCATTGGCTTCGTAGAAGCCGTCGAACCTCGAATAGGCTGCGTCCGGAACGAGGATCGGGCCTTCCGGTCCCCGCTGGAAACTCGCATCGATGAAATCGAGCAACGCCGTGAACCGATCCTCAGTGATGTCGAACCCCGCGATATCAGGGCGCGGTTCGACGATGTCACCGGCGACATCGACATGCATGACCGAGGCGTCGAGTGTCAGTGCCTTCATCACCGGCACCGCCTTCAGCTCGGACCATGTCGGCGTCTCCAGGTAGAAGGCGCGGCCGCCCCAGCCGAAGACGATGTAGCGGACCTCCGGCCTGTCGGCCGGTATGCCCGCGTCGACCAGGAAATGGAAACGCCGGCGCACGGCGTCATCGACCGGGATGGCGATATCGGTGTGTATCGGATTGTTCAGCACCAGGATGTGGCGCGTCGCCGCGGGCATGGCGGCGGCCGCCGGCCACAGCGGCCGTGGCACGAAGGTGCCCGTCGTCACGGCGAGTGCGACGACAACCAACAGAAGACCTAGAAAATGTCCCAGTCTTTTCATGAAAGGCGGCCCTGCAAACGCGCTCCGGCGCGACACGAACGCCCGCCTGTTATCCCATACGCAAAAGAGCCCGGCAGTGTTTCAGCCGGGCTCTTCGTGGCCGTCGAGGCCTAGTGCAGGATCTGCGACAGGAACAGCTTCGTGCGCTCGTGGCGCGGGTGGTCGAAGAACTCGGCCGGCGTGTTCTGCTCGACGATCTGGCCCTGGTCCATGAAGATCACCCGGTTGGCGACCTTGCGGGCGAAGCCCATCTCGTGGGTGACGCACAGCATGGTCATGCCTTCCTCGGCAAGACCAACCATCGTCTCCAGCACTTCCTTGATCATCTCCGGATCGAGCGCCGAGGTCGGCTCATCGAACAGCATGATGCGCGGGTTCATGCACAGCGAGCGGGCAATCGCCACACGCTGCTGCTGGCCGCCGGAAAGCTGGCCGGGATATTTGTTGGCCTGTTCCGGAATCTTGACGCGCTTGAGGAAATGCATGGCGATTTCCTCGGCCTGCTTCTTCGGCGTCTTGCGCACCCAGATCGGCGCCAGCGTGCAGTTCTCCAGGATGGTCAGATGCGGAAACAGGTTGAAGTGCTGGAACACCATGCCGACCTCGCGGCGCACCTCGTCGATCTTCTTGAGATCGTTGGTCAATTCCTTGCCGTCGACAATGATCTTGCCCTTCTGGTGCTCCTCCAGGCGATTGATGCAGCGGATCATCGTCGATTTGCCGGAGCCGGAGGGGCCGCAGATGACGATGCGCTCGCCGCGCATCACTTTCAGGTTGATGTCCTTCAGCACATGGAACTCGCCATACCATTTGTGCATGGCGATGATGTCGATGGCGACATCGGTGGTGGAAATCTGCATCTTGGCGGCGTTGACCTTGATCTCTTCGGCGCTGACGGCATTTTCGGTGGCCATGACAGGGGGTCCCCTTGTTCTTTTGTTTAACGTTTGTGGCCGGTGTCGAGCCGGCGTTCGGTGTACATTGAATAGCGCGACATGCCGAAGCAGAACAGCCAGAAGACGAAGGCCGCGAAGATCAGGCCGGACCTCGCCGTCTGCGCGGTTGCCCAGTTTGCATCGGAAAAATTCTGTTTGACGATGCCGAGCAGGTCGAACATCGAAATGATGATGACCAGACTGGTGTCCTTGAACATGCCGATGAAGGTGTTGACGATGCCCGGAATGACCAGTTTCAGCGCCTGCGGCATGACGATGAAATACATTTTCTGCCAATAGCCGAGACCGAGCGAATCGGCACCTTCATACTGGCCCTTGGGAATCGCCTGCAGGCCGCCGCGCACCACTTCGGCCATATAGGCGGCGGCAAACAGCGACACACCGATCAAAGCGCGCAGGAACTTGTCGAACGAGACACCCTCCGGCAGGAACAGCGGCAGCATGACGCTGGCAAAGAACAGCACGGTGATCAGCGGGATGCCGCGCACCGTCTCGATGAAGACGACGCACAGCGTCTTGATGATCGGCATCTTGGAACGGCGGCCGAGCGCCAGCACGATGCCGAGCGGCAGCGACACGGCAATGCCGACGAAAGACAGGCTGAGCGTTACCAAGAGCCCGCCCCACAGCGAGGTCTCGACATGCGGCAGGCCGAACATGCCGCCGACCAGCAGGACGAAGGAGACGACCGGCAGCACGAAGAACAGCAGAACCGCATTCAGCCCTTTGCGCGGCACTTTCGGGATAAGCATCGGCACCAGCAGTGCCACGAACAGTATGGCGACCAAAATCGGCCGCCAGCGCTCCTCGATGGGATAGCGTCCGACCATGAACTGGCCGAATTTGGCGTTGACGAAAGCCCAGCAGGCGCCGGTCCAGCCATCCGGCTGGATGCCGCCTTGCGCCACCGTGGCGCATACGGTCCGGTCCGGTCCGGTCCACACGGCGTTGATGAACGCCCAATTGATGATTTGCGGCAGGATCATCGCCACCAGGGCGATGCCGACGATGGTCAAAATGGTGTCGCCGGCAGAAGCGATCAGGTTCTTGCGCACCCATGCGCCGAGGCCGGTGACGCTGGCGGGCGCCGGCTGCGCCAGCACCATTTCGGTTCGCACCCAGGACATATCATGTTCTTGCATGTCCTTACCTCACCTCTCCACCAGCGCCATCTTGGCGTTGAACCAGTTCATCACAAGCGAGGTCAGGAGGCTGATGGCCAGATAGATCACCATCATGATCACCACGCCTTCGACGGCCTGGCCGGTCTGGTTTAGCACCGTCCCGGCGGTCGCCGTCAGGTCCGGATAGCCGATGGCGATAGCCAGCGACGAGTTCTTGGTCAGGTTGAGATACTGGCTGGTCAGCGGCGGAATGACGATGCGCATGGCCTGCGGCACGACGACCAGCCGCAGGATCGATCCGGACCGCAAGCCCAACGCACCGGCGGCTTCCGTCTGGCCCGCGCTGACACCCCTGATGCCGGCGCGCACGATCTCGGCGATGAAGGCGGCGGTATAGCAGGACAGCGCCAGATAAAGCGACAGGAACTCCGGCCGGACCTGAAAGCCGCCGGCCAGGTTGAAAGTCGACTGCTTCGGGTAGTCGAAGCTCAGGGGAAAGCCGCTCAGCGCATAGGCGAGCAGCGGAAGCCCGACGATCAGCGCGGTGGACGTCCAAAACACTGGAAATTGCTGGCCGGTCGCCATCTGCCGTTGCCGCGCCCTGCGCGCGACGAACCACGCCATGGCGATGCCGACGAGCAGGGCGACGAAGATCAGCCATGAGCCGTCGCCCCACACGGCGCGTGGAAAATAGAAACCGCGCTGGTTGAGGAAGGAGCCGAACGGCAAACCGATGCTGTCGCGTGGCGCCGGCAGCACGGCCAGCACGCCGGAATACCAGAAGAAGATGACCAGCAGCGGCGGGATGTTGCGGAAAACCTCGACATAGACCGTGCAGATCTTCCTGATCAGCCAGTTCTGCGAGAGCCGGCCGATGCCGATGACGAAGCCAATGATTGTCGCGGTGATGATGCCGACGATGGCGACGATCAAGGTATTGATGAGGCCGACCAGAATCGCGCGGCCATAGGTCGAATCCGATGAATAGGCGATCGCGCTCTCGCTGATGTCGAAGCCGGCGCGGCCCTTGAGGAAGCCGAAGCCTGAAGCGATGCGCAGCCGCGTCAGGTTGTCGATGACGTTGTGGGCAATCCACCAGACGCCCGCCACCAGCAGCACGACGACCAGCACCTGGAAGAATATGCCCCGGATTTTCGGATCGTTGATGAAGGAACCGCGGCTGGGCTCCTCGCGAAGTACGTCCTGCGATGCCATTCGACCGTCCCCTGGAAAGAGAAACCGGGAGGCAGATGATCTGCCTCCCGGATCACATTTCGATCAGCGGATCGGCGGCGCGTATTGCAGGCCGCCTTTGGTCCACAGCGCGTTGATGCCGCGCGCGATCTTCAGCGGGCTGCCCGAGCCGACATTGCGCTCGAACATTTCGCCATAATTGCCGACTGCCTTGACGATGTTGACCACCCAGTCATTGGAGACGCCGAGATCGGTACCGATCTTGGTATCGGCTTCCTGGCCGAGCACGCGCTTGATCTCGGGGCTGGCCGAGTTCTTCATCTCATCGACATTGGCCTTGGTGATGCCGAGCTCTTCAGCCTGCAGCAGCGCGAAATAGGTCCACTTGACGATGTGGTACCACTGGTCGTCGCCCTGGCGAACGGCCGGTCCGAGCGGCTCCTTGGAGATGATCTCGGGCAGCACGACATGGTCGGCCGGCGCTCCCAGCGTCAGGCGGATGCCATAGAGGCCCGACTGATCGGTGGTGTAGACGTCGCAGCGGCCGGCATCATAGGCGGCGTTGACCTCTTCCAGCTTTTCGAAGACGACGGGATTGTACTCCATCTTGTTGGCCTTGAAGTAGTCGGCGAGGTTCAGCTCGGTGGTGGTGCCGCTCTGCACGCAGACGGCGGCGCCCGAAAGCTGCAATGCCGAATTGACGCCCGGCAGCTTCTTGGCGTTGATCATGAAACCCTGGCCGTCATAGTAGGTGACGCCGATGAAATTCAGGCCAAGCGCCGTATCGCGGTTGATGGTCCAGGTGGTGTTGCGCGAGAGGATGTCGATCTCGCCCGACTGCAGCGCGGTGAACCGCTCCTTGGCGCTGAGCGGCGTGAACTTGACCTTGGAGCCGTCACCAAAGACGGCGGCCGCGACAGCGCGGCAGAAATCCGCATCGATGCCTTGCCAGTCACCCTTGTCGTCCGGCGCCGAAAAGCCGGCCAGGCCGGTGGAGACGCCGCACTGGATGAAGCCCTTCGCCTTGACGGTGTCGAGCGTGGCCGCCGACGCGGCGGACGCCATCAATCCAAGCGTGGCGGCGCCTAGAATGCCGATAGCAATATGTTTCATGACCCACAGACCCTTTTCTCTGTTTTTCAGGAGTAAATCCTGATTTTTTCTCCCGTGTGAACGCGGCTCCCATCCCGGCCCATCCCGGAACCCCGCATCGTAACCGACGCGCCGCCTCCCGTTCACAAATGTCATCGAAGGCGATAATTCCTGTGAGGTCAAGGAAAATGACCGAAACCCAAAGAGTTTGAAAACCGATTGCCGCAAATGCCCGATTTACAGACAAACACGCCCGCGATTTAGCCAGCAGGGCTAATAAAGGCGGCAAATCTCATGCAACGCCAACGCCGGGCCAATACGGGCTGCGGCAGCGAAATCCATCCCGGGCAATACCTCGTCGTTGTTGACCTCCCCGTGCGACGAACTACCAGGTTCCAAGATTGTCATCTGACGATTTACTGACGGCTGCATACCAATACAGACCGCCGACGAAGACTGCTCTCAAAAGGCTTGAAAGACGATCCAGGTCCCGACGGCGGCCATCAACGCGCCTGAAACGCGCGGAATCAGCTGCCCGGTCGGCACCGTCTTCTCCAGCAGAACAAGGATGGCGATGCCGGCGATCCACAGCACGTTCATGACGCCACCGACGAACAACAGAGCCATCAGCGCCCAGCAACACCCCAAGCAATAAGCGCCGTGATCCATGCCGAGCCGAAGCGCGCCGAGCGGAGCGGAACGGAATCCGCCATGGCTGGCCAGGAACGCGATCGGTGCCTGACATTGGCGCAGGCAGACGCCCTTCATCGGCGTCCATTGATAGAGACCGGCGGCGATCAGGACGAGGCCGCCGAGGATCGCGCTGACGGTCGCCATCAAGGGATCGAGCAAGGCTACACGGGCGAGAAGCCATTGCGCACCGGTCGCCAGGAGGCTGAAGACGACCCAGACGGCGAGATAGCCGGCAAAAAACCATCCCGTCGAAGCGATGGGCCGGCCATCCGCCCGCGCCTTGCGGCCGACACCGGCATAGAGCAGCAACATCGGCGCGACCGAAGGCGTCATCATGCCAACCATCATCACTGCCCACATCGTGAAGGTGAAAGCGAAATCGCCCATCGCCCAGGCCCGGAAGCCGGGCGCCATGGCGGCGCCCATATCCATGCCGCCCATATCCATGCCGGCCATGTCGTCGCCTCCGCCGTCCGGCAAAGGGGAGCCGGGCATGACCATGGTGGCGGCGAGCCACAGCACATAGGCCCAGGCGAGCACGGCAATCACGACGAGCGCGACCGTCACGACCGCGCGATCGCGCCTCAGCACCGCCTCGAGGGCCGTATCGCCCATTGGATCAGGTCAATGCACGATGCCGCTCTGCGTGAGATGCAGATTGGCGAAATGGCTGTGCGTATCGGCCAGCTCGAACTTGATCGGGCCCGTCGCCTTGGTCCAGCCGCGCCCGACCTCGGCGATCGCGTATTCGAAGCCGTGCGGCAAGTCGATGCGCGCCTGGTGCGCGGCGCCGGTGACCGGATTCCGGATCGGCTCGCCGCGACCGTCGGTTATACCCTCGACATGCAGCTGACTGGTTCGCGCGTCGACGTCGATCTTGAATTCGATCGGCGCGAAGATCGGATCGTGGAATTTCTCCAGCGTGGTCGAAAAGACCTGAAATATCGTTGCACCTGGCTCGGTGTCCAGACCGCCCAATATGCGAAGCAGCGCGCCACGTTGGGCTTCCGTCGCCCTCTCGTCGATGACCACCGCGGCTTCGCCCCCGCCCTGGTGTATGGCGCCGGGCCAGCTGAAAATCCCGACGAACCGCAACCCGTCGAGCTTGGTGTCGCCGTGATGGCCGCTCTCGATTTCCATGCCGGCGACTGCCTGGCAGAATCCGTATGTCGGCATGGCGTTGAACTGGCACGGGCAGCCATAGGCGCAGTTGCAGTTGATGAATTCGCTCGCCTTCATGGCCCATTTGACGTCCGGCATGGCATTCCTCCCTTGCCGCGCTCACGCTTCGTGAGCGCGATCCGGATCGTGGAGGACCAGAAGTCAACCGGCAGCAACCAGCCGGCAGCATCTGATCGAAGCAATCCGGCGATTAATATTAGCCGACAATCATATACCATTCACCGCCGCCCACAATAGACCGATCGGCGGGGACAAGGGCTCCGAACACAGGTCAACAAAAGACCTGACGACAACCAGTTCGGCGGCGGCAGCAGCTTTTTGTGCCGGTAGCTTTTGTGCCTGTCGCTTTTCTTGATAGGAATTTTTTCTTGACTCCCTGCCCTCAGCTATGGTACATATTCGTCCATGGTGCTGGTTTGCGCCGATAACCCGCCGCACAGGCGGGTTTTTCGTTTAATACTCCGTCCCCGCATCGCTGTTTTTGCCGCGACGAATTGGCATATTCGAAGTCCGCCTCCTGGCGGGCGGTGGCTGTTGCACGGTCCATAGCGCCGCACTATGGCTAGCGGCTTATCAAACAAGGCGACGCAGATGGCGAAAGACGGCAGCGAGCACGGCGGGATGGGCATCAACACGCGGCTTGCCCATTCGGGCAACAATCCGCACGACTATTTCGGCTTCGTCAATCCGCCGGTGGTGCATGCTTCGACCGTGCTTTTCCGCGACGCGGCTTCGATGGCGGCGCGAACCCAGAAATACACTTACGGCACGCGCGGCACACCGACGACCGATGCGCTTGCCCATGCCATAGACGCGCTGGAAGGCTCGGCAGGCACGATCCTGGTGCCGTCGGGCCTTGCGGCGGTGACGGTGCCGCTGCTCGCCTTCGTCTCGGCCGGCGACCATCTGCTGATCGTCGATACCGTCTATCATCCAACCCGCAATTTCGCCGACACGATGCTGAAGCGGCTGGGCGTCGAGGTCGAGTATTACGCCCCCGATGTCGGCGCCGGCATCGCGGCGTTGATCAAGCCCAACACCAAGGTGGTGTTCACGGAATCGCCGGCCTCCAACACGTTCGAGGTGCAGGACATCCCGGCCATCGTCAAGGCGGCGCACGCCGCGGGCGCCATCGTCATGATGGACAACACCTGGGCGACGCCACTCTATTTCCGCCCGCTCGACCACGGTGTCGACATATCTATCCATGCCGCGACCAAATACCCGGCCGGCCATTCCGACGTGCTGCTTGGCACGGTGTCGGCCAATGAGAGTTGCTGGACGCACCTCTACGAAAGCTTCTGCACGCTTGGCTGTTGCGCCGGGCCCGACGACGTCTACCAGGTGCTGCGTGGCCTGCGCAGCATGGGCGTGCGCCTCGAACACCATCAGCGCAGTACGCTTGCCATCGCCTCCTGGCTCGAGGGCCAGAAGGGCGTGGCGCGCGTGCTCCACCCGGCCCTGCCCAGCCATCCGGATCACGCTCTGTGGAAGCGCGACTTTTCCGGCTCGAGCGGCATCTTTTCCATCGTTCTTGCCGGTGGCGGCCAGAAGCAGCAGCACGCCTTCCTCGACGCGCTGCGGATCTTCGGCCTCGGTTATTCCTGGGGCGGCTATGAGAGCCTTGCCGTACCGGTCTGGCTCGGCGACCGCGCCGTTGCAAAAGCCCCCTATGAGGGTCCGTTGATCCGCCTGCAGATCGGCCTCGAGGATGTCGACGACCTGAAGGCCGATATTTCGCGCGGCCTGACCGCCGCAGCAGCGGCCTAAAGCGTGTCGCGCCTGAAGATTTTCAGGCGACCCGCTTCAGGTTTTGTTTTTGTGCATGTCGTTCTCCCAAAACCGAGGTCACTTTTGGGCGACATGCACTAGCGGAATTCTATTCCCTAAAATTGCGATTTCGCGGATCAGTTTGGCTTTCAAATTCAACGATGCCGCGTCATTGCGGTGCAATCAGCACATTTTCGACGTCCCCTGGAATACCGGCAGAGTTTTCGACCCCATGGCTTTCCGCCTTTTTGTTCCCATTCTTGCCGGCGCGACGCTGCGTGAGCGTCTCGTAGCCTGTATCGGCGCAACGATCGGCATTGCACTCACCGGCGTGATCGCCAGCCTTGTGCTCGGCAACGGCCCGCATGTGCCGCTGCTGGTGGCGCCGATGGGGGCGTCGGCGGTGCTCCTGTTCGCCGTGCCCGCCAGTCCGCTGGCACAGCCATGGTCAATCATCGGCGGCAACACGATATCGGCGCTGGTCGGCGTGATCGTGGCGCATTTCATCCACGAAACCGCCCTTGCCAGCGGCATCGCGGTGGCACTGGCCATCGCCGCCATGTCGTTCACGCGCTGCCTGCATCCGCCGGGCGGAGCGGCCGCGCTGACCGCGGTGCTGGGAGGGCCTGCCGTCATCAGCGCCGGCTTCCTGTTTCCATTCGTGCCGGTGGCGCTGAACTCGATCCTGCTGGTGGCGCTCGGCTACGGCTTCCACAGGCTGGCCCGGCGCAATTATCCGCATGTACCGGTTGCAGCGCCGGCGAACAGCCACGGCACCGGCGATCCGCCGGCGCAGCTGCGCGTGGGCTTCCGGTCCGAAGACATCGATGCCGCGCTTGGCGCACTCGACGAGACGTTCGATATCGATCGCAACGATCTCGACCGGCTGCTGCGGCAGGTCGAATTGCAGGCGATGGTGCGCGCGCACAAGACGCTTCTGTGCGAGGACATCATGTCGCGCGATGTGATCTCGGTCGATACTCACACCTCCACCGAGGCAGCGCGCCAATTGCTGCTTGACCACAACATCCGGACCCTGCCGGTCGTCAATGCGGAAGCCAGGCTGGCAGGCACCGTGGGGTTGCGCGAACTCACCCAGGCCTCCGGGACAGTCGGATCCGTCATATCACCCGCGGCAACAGCCGCCGCAGGTTTTGCCGCCATGGGTCTGCTGCCGGTGCTCACCGACGGCCGCAGCCATGCGGTCATCATCGTCGACGACGACAAACGGATTCTCGGGCTGATCACCCAGACCGATCTGTTGGCGGCCACGGCGCGCCTGCAGGCTGCCTGACAAGCCTTCACTCGCGCGGTAGGGTACCGCCGCCAGGCCCCGCGAAAAGTCTTCGGGAACCTTTTGCCGGCGACAGCGTCCAATCTCTCAATCGAGGTCCGGTCCGGAGATTGGGTTGAGGAAACTGGCCATGCCTGCTGTCTTGACGGCCGTGCCTTCCGCTGTGCCAGGCGAGATGCAGCTTGTGCGCCGCGCCTTGGCGCGCGACGGCGATGCCTTCCGCACCATCATCAAGACACACAATCAGCGGCTCTACCGGATCGCGCGCGGCGTCGTGCGCAATGACAGCGAGGCCGAGGACATCGTGCAGGAGGCCTACGTCAAGGCTTTCGCCCATCTCGATGCGTTTCGCGGCGACTCCTCGCTCGCCACATGGCTGTCGCGCATCGTCATCAACGAGGCGCTTGGCCGCCTGCGCAACAGGCGCAGAACGGTGGCACTGCCGGAAAATCCGCAAGCCGAGATCATCCGGTTCCCTCTCAACCCCAGCGACGATCCGGAACGGACGATGGCGCAAAGGCAGATCCTCCAACTGGTCGAACAGGCCACCGACAGCCTTCCCGACGTCTACCGGACGGTGTTCGTGGCGCGGGTGATCGAGGGGCTGAGCATCGAGGAGACCGCCGATCTCCTCGGCGTGCGGCCGCAAACCGTCAAGACGAGGCTGCACCGCGCGCGCGCCCTCGTGCGCAAGGCGCTGGACGACCAGATCGGACCGGTGCTGCTCGATGCCTTCCCCTTCGCGGGCCGGCGTTGCGAACGACTGACCAGCGCCGTGATGCGGCGGCTCGGGCTGGAAAGCTGACCCTCACCGGATTTCAGTTCATTTCAGCGGGAACGTTTGCCGCTGACCAGCATCCAATGAACGTCAACCGAAAAACACAGTCCGGCGCGATTTCAGCGTCCGGACGAAGGAGATGCCATGTCTATCCGACACACTGCCGCGCTCGCCGCCCTGTTGCTGCTTGGCACTGCCCCATTCGCACAAGCCGCCGACAAGCCAACCGATCCGCAGATCGCCCACATCGCCTACACGGCCGGGGTCATCGACGTCGAAGCGGCCAAGCTGGCGATCGAGAAATCGAAGAACAAGGAGGTTGTCGATTTCGCCAAGGACATGGTCCGGGATCACGAGGCTGTAAATGTTCAGGCGCTCGACCTGGTGAAGAAGCTCAAGGTCACGCCGGAAGACAACGCCACCAGCCAGGCGCTGACCAAAGCTGCGGCGGAGGAGCGGGCCAAGCTTGCCAAACTCGACGGCGCTGCCTTCGACAAGGCCTATGTCGACAATGAGGTCGCCTACCACAAGCAGGTCAACGGCGCGCTCGAAACCCTTTTGATCCCGTCGGCGCAGAATGCCGAACTGAAGAGCCTGCTGGAAACCGGCCTGAAGATTTTCCAGGGCCATGAGCAGCACGCCGAGCACGTCGCCGGCATGCTCAAGTAAGGGCCCGGAGCATGCCGAAACGCCATCTGTGGATTGCGTTGGCGCTGGCCGTCGGTACCGTTCCGGCGCGAGCAGAAACCATCCAGGTCATCATCGACAGGCTGGTGTTCTCGCCAGCCACCGTCGAGGCCAAGGTCGGCGACACGATCGAGTGGGTGAACAAGGATGTGTTCGCCCACACGGCCACCGTGAAAGGCGGCTGGGAAGTGATGATCCCGCCGAAGAAATCCGCAAGCCTGACATTGAAGGCCGCGGGACCGGTCGACTATTTCTGCCGCTTTCACCCCAACATGAAAGGCCGTCTCGACGTGACGCCATGATGGTTTGGAACCGGCGGCGAAGCGATCGCTTTGCCGCCGGTTGTTCCAAGCGTCAGTCCCGGATCGCTCAGCCCTGTGCAAGCAGCCACTCGATCATCTGCGCTGCCTGGGCGGGCGGGCGGTCCGGCGCCAGGATAGAGAGGCTGAGGCCGGTCGGAACGCGCTGCGGGAACGGCGCCACGAGCGAACCGGCGGCGATAGCGCGCGCGACCAGAGCCTCATGCCCCATCAGAACGCCGGCGCCGTCGACGGCCGCCTGCAGCGCCATGCTGTAGAGCGAGAATTCGGAACCGGACTCGATCGACGGACCTTTCAGCCCGGCAGCCTCGAACCACAGGCTCCAGTCGCCGGTCCAGGTCGTGTCCCAAAGCAGAAGCTGCGATGACAGATCAGCCGGCGTTTTCAGCTGCCTGGCGAGCGCCGGCGCGCAGACCGGAAAGATCACGTCGTCGCAGAGCTTGAACGCGCGGCTGCCCCCTGGTGCGTGCCTGGTCAAGAAGATTGCGAGGTCAAAGGGTTCACGCCTGAAATCCGGCGGCTCCTCCAGCGCATGGATGGACGGGCGAAGGGCGGGAAGCGCAGCGCGAAGCGCCGGCAGACACGGAGCCAGCCACAGCTGGGCAATCGACGGCAGCGCGGCAATGCTCACCTGCGGCCTTGGCGCCCAGATGCGCAGTTCCTGGACGGCAAGGCCCATGGAGTCGAACGCCGTGGAGAAGGCCGGCAGCGCCGCGCGCCCAGCCTCGGTCAGATGCAGCCCCTGGGCATGGCGCACGAACAGCGACGAGCCCAGCCACGCCTCCAGCGCCTTGACCTGATACGATACGGCCGCCGGGGTAACGCCAAGTTCATCGGCGGCCTTGGCAAAGCTCTCCTGGCGAGCGGCAGCTTCAAAGGCGCGCAAGGTGTTGAGAGGCGGCATTCGAGGTCGCGGCGGATTTACGGCCATCGTCCGACGTTTCCGGATGGCGTAGGGGGGGGGGGGCCCGCCCCCCCCCCCCCCCCCCCCCCCCGGCAGGTCAGATGGCTGGGAAGCCGGGATGGCGCGCCGGCGGCTCCTGTCCGAAAAAGTCCTTGAAGGCGGCATCGTAGAGTGCGTTTTCGTGGCCGAACATGGCGATGGTGAAGGTCGAGTTGACGAAGGTCAGCCAGTCAAGGTCGCCTTGCCGGAGTGCCGCGCCATAAAGCATGCTCAGCCAGCTCTTGCCGGCGTCGAAATATCTGTCCGGATTGCGCGAGGCGAGCCAGCGCACCGTGGACAGATCGACGGCAGCGGCGTCGACGCGTTTCGATTCCAGTGCCTGCAGCACGTTGGCCTGGGTATCGATCTGCATAACCTGGCACTCGGGCAGCACCGAATGCACCTGCGCCTCGGCATCGACATTCTGCAGGATGGAGACGCGTGTCGCCGAGCCGCCGGCAAGCAGCTTGTCGAAGGTCTTGTTCTCGGCGGTCGGAAGGCTCAGCAGGGCGACGCCCTCGACGTAGTAAGGCCGGGAAAAATTGACCAGCTGCGAGCGCTGGGCGCTCATCGTCATGAACTGAATGGTGATGTCGACCTTGTTGGTGGTGACGTTGGGGATGCGCTGTGCCGGATCCTGCATCACGAACTCGACCTTGGTCGGATCGTCGAAAAGGCCCTTGGCAAGAATGCGCCCCATGGTGATGTCCATGCCGACGAGTTCGCCGGCATCGTTCTCGAAGTGCCACGGCGCATTGGTGCTGCCGGTGCCGACGATCAGCTTGCCGCGATCGAGCACGGTGCGCAGCAGGCTGTCGGGTGCTGCCTGGGCAGCGGCCTTTTGGGCATCGACGGTTACCGCCGCACCCACGACGCCGGCCGCGGCCAGTCCCGCCATTCCCAATTTCAGAAAATCACGTCTTCCGGATGTGTCGTTCACGGCGACCTCCTTTCGTTTGTGTTCCCCTTGCACAGGCAATACACGCGTCAGTGACGTCGAAGCGATTGTCTCTTACAAGAGACGCATGTATCCTGTACAGGACAGATACTAACACCGGGAATCAACAATGCAAGATGGCAATACCTCGGCACTTTCAGCCGGCGAGAAGATTTCGGGCTCCCGTGAAAAGGGGCTCAACCGGGTGCTCGAGATTCTGGAGTTTCTTCACACGACCCAGCGCGCGATCGGCATTGGCGACCTTGCCAAGGGCGTGAACGCGCCCCGCTCGACGACCTATACGCTGGTGCGGTCGCTGGTCGATGCGGGACTGCTGGAAATGGAAGGCGACGGCAATCGCGTCTATTTCGGCAAGAAGCTCTATCTCTACGGAATGGACTATGTGCGGGGCAACGACCTGTTGAGGCGGGGGCGCCAGGAGGTCGACAATCTGTCGCGCGAGACCGGCGAGACTTCCGAACTGTGCATGCTGCAGAGCGGCCGCTATACGATCGTCCATGCGAGTCCCGGCACCAGACCGTTCCGCATCAGTTCCGCCACCGGCTTGCAGATACCGCTGCCCTGGACAGCCTCGGGGCGGCTGCTTCTGGCGGGGCTGGAGAAGGCTGAGATCGAAGACATGGTGTCAAACGACGATCTCGTGCTGCCCGACGGGCGCAAACTGCGGCTTGACGATTTCGTCGCCGACATAGCAAAAGCGCAGGTCACCGGCCATTGCGTCACTTCGGGCCTTGTCGATGCCTATACGAAGTGCCTTGCCGCACCGGTGTTTTCAGCGCCGGGCAAGGTCGAGGCGACGATGTGCCTGGTGGTCCCCATCGATACGTCCGAGGAGCGGACCGGCGAACTCATCGGCCTGCTGCGTGATCGTGCCGCAAAGCTTTCGATCGCCGGGTAGCGCGCGGGCGAGCGAATGCCAACTCACGCAATGATGTCGGGAATGATCTTGTCTTCCAGTGCCATCAGCCGATCCTTGAGGAACAGCTTCTTCTTCTTCATGCGCTGGATCTGCAGCGGATCGCAGGCCATGGCGATCATCGCGTTGATGGCGGCATCGAAATCGGCGTGTTCCTGCTTCAGGCGGGAAATTTCGAGGCGAATATCGGCCTGTTCCTGATCGGACATTCTCTACCGTCTGCACGTCTGCGGCGCCCAAAGCTGGGCCTGATTGGGCGGGGCCGGGTGTTTTGTCACCGGCGTGCAGCCCATATCACATTTCACAGTGTCGTGGAATGCTACCACGGATCATTCGACATCGCCCGCGGAAGGTGACACACTGTCACCGTGCCGTCACAGAAGCGAACCTGCGGTGGACGCGCCGTGACGGTTGCAATCGAGGAAAACCATGAAAGGGAGAACCAATCATGTCTCTTGCATCCCATCTTGATGAGTTGCAGCGGAAACACGGCGACATCGAACGTGAAATCGATGACGCGATGAATCATCCATCGGTCGACGACCTCGAAATCGTGAATCTCAAGCGACGCAAGCTGGCACTCAAGGACGAGATTGAAAAACTAAGAGGCAAACCGACCACGCATTGATACCCTCCTGACATAGCCGCCCAATATCCGCGGCCTCTTTTCCCGGCGGCACCACGCCGCCGGTGTGGAGGGTTTTGATTTCCAGCACCGGTCTGTCAGCCGAAGCTGGACTTGCACAGGCTCAATTTCCGCTTCGGCCGTCGCCCGTTTCGCCAGATCATCGATTGTTTCCTGGCCTCTGGTGGCGGACCGATTCCGGCCAGTGGCGACCTGTCGCCATTGACAAGCCATCTTTGCTCCTCCACCTCATGCCCGGACCTCAGCGCATCGGCCCGGGGCGTCGTTGTGCGTCCATGCAGGACACAAGATGCTCCAGAGACAAAAGGCTGCCGGCATGACCGGATATTTTTCCTCTCCTTTTCCCCGCCGTACGTCGGTCGGCGTCGATGTCGGCGGCGTGATCGTCGGCGGCGGCGCGCCTGTCGTCGTCCAATCGATGACCAACACCGACACGGCCGATATCGACCAGACCGTTGCGCAGGTCGCAGCCCTGCACCGGGCCGGGTCGGAGATCGTGCGCATCACCGTCGATCGCGACGAGAGCGCCGCCGCCGTGCCGCGCATTCATGAGCGGCTTCAGCGGCTGGGTATCCACGTGCCGCTGGTCGGCGATTTCCACTATATCGGCCACAAGCTTTTGGCCGATCATCCGGCCTGCGCCGAGGCGCTGGCCAAATACCGCATCAATCCGGGCAATGTCGGCTTCAAGGACAAGAAGGACCGCCAGTTCGCCGATATCGTCGAGATGGCGATCAAGCATGACAAGCCGGTACGCATCGGTGTCAACTGGGGCTCGCTCGACCAGGAGCTTTTGACCCGGCTGATGGACGACAACCAGGACAAGGGTTTCCCGCTGACGGCCCAGGAGGTGATGCGCGAGGCGATCGTGCAGTCGGCGATCCTGTCGGCCGAGATGGCGGAAGAGATCGGCCTTGGCCGCGAGAAAATCATCCTGTCGGCCAAGGTCAGCGGCGTGCAGGACCTGATCGCCGTCTATACCGAGCTCGCCACCCGCTCCAACCACGCGCTGCATCTCGGCCTGACCGAAGCCGGCATGGGCTCGAAGGGCATCGTCGCTTCGTCGGCCGCCATGGGCATCCTGCTCCAGCAAGGCATCGGCGACACCATCCGCATCTCGCTGACACCGGAGCCGAATGGCGACCGCACGCGCGAGGTGCAGGTGTCGCAGGAATTGCTGCAGACCATGGGGTTCAGGCAGTTCGTGCCGATCGTCGCCGCTTGCCCCGGCTGCGGCCGCACGACCTCGACCGTGTTCCAGGAACTTGCCCAGAACATCCAGGCGGATCTCAGGAAGAATATGCCGGTGTGGCGCGACAAATATCCCGGCGTCGAGAACCTCAAGGTCGCGGTGATGGGTTGCATCGTCAACGGCCCGGGCGAGTCCAAGCATGCCGACATCGGCATTTCGCTGCCCGGCACCGGCGAGACGCCGACCGCGCCTGTCTTCGTCGACGGCAAGAAGGCGGCGACGCTGCGCGGGCCGTCGATCGCCGCGGATTTCGAGAAAATGGTCGCCGACTATATCGAACAGCGGTTCGGTCGCGGCGGCAAGGCCGCGGCAGAGTAAGTCAAATGCAGCGTTTCCTATGGGCGACGCTGATCCTGCTGTACGGGCTGACCTGGTCGGCCCTTGTGCAGGCCGATCCGCCGCAATCCGCTAAGCAGCGGCTGATCGACAAAGTCTGCAATCTGATCCAGGCGCATGCCGACCAGAACGGCCTGTCCAGGGATTTCTTCGCCCGGCTGATCTGGAAGGAAAGCCGTTTCGATCCCAACGCCGTCAGTCCGGTCGGCGCCGAAGGCATTGCCCAGTTCATGCCGGGCACCGCCAAGATGCGCGGGCTTGCCAATTCCTTCGACATCAACCAGGCGATTCCGGCTTCGGCTAGATATCTCGCCGAAATGAAAACCGGCTACGGCAATCTCGGCCTGGCCGCCGCCGCCTACAATGCCGGCGAGAGCCGGGTGTCGCGCTGGCTCAGCTCCGGGGGGTTCCTGCCAATGGAGACCGAAAGCTATGTCTTAGACATCATGGGCGAACCAGCCGACAAGTTCACGGACCGGGCCTATGCTGGAAAAGTCGAGCCGCTCGACGCAAAGACGGATTTTGCCGTCGCTTGCCGAAAACTGCCGGTGATCATGTCGCGGACGGTGGCCATGGCTTCGATCAACATAAAGCCATGGGGCATCCAGGTGGCCGGCAATTTTCGCCGCAGTGCCGCGATCAACCAGTGGCTCAGGGTAAGGAGCCGGTTCCCGGCCCTGCTCAACGGGCATGATCCGGTGGTCAGCCGGGTGCGCACGCCGATCGGCCGGCGCGGCATCTACGCGGTCAGGATCGGTGTCGACCGCCGCGCCGATGCCAACGTTATTTGCCAGAAATTGCAAAGTGTCGGTGGGGCGTGCGTGGTGGTGCGCAACCGGTAATTTGGCCGCTGCCGGCGCGATGTTCTGTCTGAGAAAGGCATTTATAAGCGACAGCCGGAACGTCGCATCCAGCAAAGATTTCAGCTATAGCGGCCGCCATCTTTACTGGGCGGCGGCCCTGTCTTTGACGAGCAGCATGGGTCTCAACATGTTCGATGGATACATTATCTGCGGCACGCCGAGGACCGGAAGCACGCTGCTGTGCAAGCTTCTGGCATCCACGAAGACGACTGGCGATCCGCACTCATTCTATCGGCGGCAGGATGTGCTGGAGTGGGCTGAAGAGTGGAAGCTGCCCGATCGCGACACGATGAGTGAGCTCGACTTCAATGTCGCCTATCTCAACGCGGCGATCGCTGCGGGCAAGGGTGGAACCGGCCTCTTCGGCCTTCGCTTGATGCGCGAAAATCTGGATGAGCTTTCGACGATCCTCGACCGGATTTTCCCGAAACTGCCGTCGGACAGAGCGCGGTTCGAAAGAGCATTCGGCAATGTTCTCTACATACACCTCTCGCGGGAGGACAAGCTCGCGCAGGCTGTCTCCCTGATCAAGGCAGAGCAGACCGGTCTTTGGCATATCGCTCCCGACGGCACCGAGATCGAAAGGGTCGCGCCGCCGAAAGAGCCTCAATATGATTTCGAGCGGATCAAACGAGAGGTCACGGAACTCGAGACCTATGACGCGGCCTGGAACATTTGGTTCGCAGAGCAAGGCATATCCCCGCTGCGTGTCGGCTATGAGCGCCTTTCAGGCAATCCGGCCGCGACATTGCTAGGCATCTGCGAAGCCCTGAGGGTCCGAGCGCCTGACGAGGAGGATGTAAGCCCCGGCGTTGCAAAGCTTGCTGACGCGACAAGCCTCGACTGGATGCGCCGCTATCGTCTGGAGGCAGCAGCCGTCTGACGCATCCCATGGATGCAGCCTAGGCGGTCTTCGCCACCACCGTTTCGCTGAGCCAGGTGCCGATCTTGGTGCCCAGGCGGTCGGGCGAAACTGGCTTCGGCAGATAGTCGTCCATGCCTGATTCGATGCACTTGTCGCGATCACCCTTCAGCGCGTGCGCGGTGACGCCGATGATCGGGATGTGGGCGCCCGTCGAGACCTCCATCGCCCGGATGGCGCGGGTCGCCTCATAGCCGTTCATTTCGGGCATCGAGACATCCATCAGGATCAGCTTGGGGCGCAGCGCCCGGTACATCTCGACCGCCGTGCGGCCATTGCCGGCGATGCGGTAGCTCAAGCCCAACCCGTTGAGGATTTGGCCGAACACCAGCTGGTTCACGTCATTGTCCTCGGCAATGAGGATGTCGATCGGTCCGTTCGGCGCGGTTGTCGATTCCGGCGCTGCCGCGACCGGCATTGCCGGGCCGCGGATGACGGTGAAGGCGGGCGGCGCCGCCGGGGGAGCTTGCACGATCGGTTCGCGGACGAACCGCGCCTTGCCGACCTGCGAGCGGGCCTTCTGGATCACCGAGATGACCGTGCCGAGCAGCACCGCGGAGCGCGCCGGCTTGGTCAGGTGTGCTGCAATGCCGTAGTCGATGATCATCTTGCCGAAATCGACCTGGTCGACCGAGGTCAGCAACACCACCGGGATGGAGGACAGCCGGCTGTCGGAAGCAATGGCTCTGGCGACGTCGGCGCCGTTCATGCCCGGCATTTGGTAGTCGAGGATGATGCAGTCGACGGCGGCGCCCAATTGAAAGGCGCGGTCGAGGAAAGCAAGCCCAACCGCGCCGCTTTCGGCGGCGGCGCAATCGAAGCTCCAGCTTCTGAGCTGCTCGAGCAGGATTTCGCGGTTGACCGGATTGTCGTCGATGACCAGCACGCGCGCGCCGGTGACGTCGACCGGCACGATCTCGTCGCGCGCCGCCGCCTGATGCGCGGCCAGCGGCACCGCGAACCAGAACACCGAGCCGCGGCCGATCTCGCTCTCGACACCGATCTTGCCTGCCATCAGGTCGACGAGGCGGGCGGCGATGGCGAGGCCCAGCCCCGTGCCCTCATGACGGCGGGTGGACGAGCCGTCCACCTGCGCGAATTTCTCGAATACATTCTGCAGTTTCTCGGCCGGTATGCCGATGCCGGTGTCTTCGACGCGGACCTTGAGCTGGACCACGTCGTTGACGATTTCGCCGCCGACATCGATCAGCACATGACCCTTTTCGGTGAACTTCACGGCATTGCCAAGCAGGTTGGTGATGATCTGCCGGAACCGGCCGGCGTCGCCGACGACATGGGCCGGCAGGCGCGGGTCGACACGCACGATCAGTTCGAGGTTCTTTTCGGCGACGCGCGCCGAGACCAGCGTCGCCACATCCTCGACCGCCTCGGAAAGGCGAAAGGGAGCAGGGTCGAGGGTGAGCTGGCCGGCATTGATCTTGGAGAAATCGAGGATGTCGTTGATGATGGTGAGCAACGCGTTGCCGGATTTGACGATGACGTCCGTGAAGGTCTTTTGGCGCGGGGTCAGATCGGTCTTCGCCAGCAGTTCGGCCATGCCGAGCACGCCGTTCATCGGCGTGCGGATTTCGTGGCTCATATTGGCCAGGAATTCCGATTTGGCGCGGTCGGCGGCCTCGGCCTTGAACAGGGATTCGGCGGATTCGGCAAAGGCGCGGCGGATTGCCACTTCCATCGGGCGGAAGATCCAGAAGGCGACGATGGCAAGTGCCGCGAACAGGATGCCGCTCGCCCACAGCAGCAGTCTGTCGCTTGAGGCATCGGCCAGGTGGCGCTCATCATCCATGGCGGTGCGGACGCGAACCAGCATAGGCTGGGCAAACAGGTCGTTCTGGTTGCGGATTTCGCGATAGCTCCACTCGTCGACCTTCTGCGCCACCGACATCAGGTTAAAATTGCGCACCATGTCGCGCGGCGACCAGAACAGATCGCCGTTGACGGAAGCGGACTGGAGTTCGTTGACGGTCTTGATCGACAGCCGCGGCTTGATCGCCGCAAGCTGGGCGGTCAGCGTCTCGATCTCGCCGGTCAGACGCTCCGAATGGCCGCGCGCCGATGTGGTCAGGGCATCGCGTGTCTCCGCCCGCCAGGCTGTGCCGGTCGTCTCGGCAAAGCTGGTCGCGTTGCGCAGGTCGCGGGTGAAGATGACGAGATTGCTGCTCAGCGCATCGATGTCGCGGCGAAAGGAATTGACGCGGTCAAGCGCAATCACGATGCCGGCGGAAGCCAGCGCGAAGATCAGCAACCCTGAAATATAGCGGATCCGGACCGACCGGATGAAGGACGAATATTCAGGCATGCGCAACCCCAACACATACGCACCATTTTAATGGCCGGGATTACGCTTCATTTACATTAAAATTTCGTTCGTGCGGGTAGGCAGGCCGTGCGAGCCGCCGGATGGACAGCACGCCTAGGCCGCTTCCACGACGAGGGCGCGGATGCGGCCACTCACCGGACCTTCCCCGAACCGTTTCCCAAGGGCATTCGCCACGTATCGCGTCGCCTCCTCCAGCGAGCCACCGCGCGCCTCGATCTCGGCCCGCAGGGGCGTGCCCTGGCAATAGGCCGCGGCCGCCTCATATGGCGAGGAAGCGGCGCTGACGGCATCCAGCGGCTCTATGGTGATGTCACGGAAGCCGGCGGCATGAAGGTCGGCGCGGATGACGTCCGCATCGTGATAGCCATGCGGCGTCCTTGCCATGAAGCGAGGCGGATCGGCCGGAAAGAAATGGCCGAGTGCCCGCGTCACTTCCTCGGCGAACTCGTTGTCTTCGATGGCACCCCAGACGTTGAACAGGAAATGCCCGCCCGGCCGCATCATCCGCCGCGCTTGCCCGTAGGCGCCCACCCGATCGGGGAAGAACATCGCGCCAAATTGGCAGACCACGGCGTCGAACCGGGCGTCCTCGAAGGGCAGTGCCTGGGCGTCGGCCTGCTGCCAGATGATACGAGGATCGTCCGACATCCGCGTGCGCGCGTGGTCGAGCATCGGCTGGTTAAGGTCGGTGGCCACGATGCGTGTTTGCGCCGGCAATCTTGCTGCCAGCGCACGCGTCACCACACCGGTGCCCGCCGCCACTTCGAGCACCGATTGCGGCCCGAGCTTCGACACTCTCTCCGCCAGATCCTGCGCATAGGGCTCGAAGATCAGCGGCACCATCGCCCGGTCGTAGACTTCGGGAATGGAACCGGTGAACAGCTTGTCGGTGGTCGACATGGCATCCCTCCAACTCTATCCGCACCGCGTGCTTGCCGTGCGGTGGCAAAGCGATGTCGATCCTCTGCCTCGGCAGGCTTCCGCTCAAGCTCTATTTCAGAACCGGCCGGCGGGGACGTGCGTGCGTCGATCAGCTCGATGTTCCGGCTGGCACAACCTCAGCTGTTACGCGCCGCCACGAACGTCGCCGCTTCCTTCAGCAATTGGGCATCGTCGCCATAGGGCTCAAGCAGTGCATGGGCCTGTTCGACGAGGCCGTGAAGCTGGCCGCGTGCCCAATTCGCACCATGCAAGGCCACCAGCGTCGCCTTGCCGGCGGCGGCGTCCTTGCCGGTCGCCTTGCCCATCTGGCTGGCATCGGCGGTCAAATCGAGCAGGTCGTCGGCAAGCTGGAAGGCAAGACCGATCGCCGAGCCGAATTCGGCCAGCCGCTCGCGGTCATCGGCTGGTGCACCGGCAATGAGTGCGCCTGCCTCGCAAGCGAAACGGATCAGCGCGCCGGTCTTCATCGCCTGCAGCCGGATGATGCCGGTCTCGTCCGGCGGCGCCTGTTCGGCTTCGAGGTCGAGCTTCTGGCCGCCGACCATGCCACCGGCTCCGGCCGCACGGGCAAGCGCCAGCACCAGGGCTACCCGCCGTTCCGCCGGCAGGGCGGTCGCCTCGCCAGCAATGATGTCGAAGGCCAGCGTCAGCAAGGCGTCGCCGGCCAGGATAGCGGTCGCTTCGTCGAAGGCTCTGTGCACGGTCGGCTGGCCACGGCGCAGATCGTCGTCGTCCATGGCGGGCAGATCGTCGTGTATCAGCGAATAGCAATGCACGCATTCAAGGGCTGCGGCGACGCGCAATGCCGCCTCGCCATCGGCGGAAAAAAGGGCGGCACTTTCCATGACCAGGAAAGGGCGCAGGCGCTTGCCGCCGTTCAGCACGCCGTGCCGCATCGCCGCCATCAAACGCTCAGGCCGCGCGATCTCGCCCGAAAGCGCACGGTCGTCGAGCAGCCGCCGCAGCAGCACCTCGACGGCGGCTGCCCGTCTGATCAGCGCCATTTCGAACGCCATTTGGTCGTCATTCGTCATGGCCCGGACCGGTAGCCGACACTCAGACGTTGCGCAAGAAGCCAAGCGCCATTATGCCGGGGCAGGGAGAAGCACGGGTTGGGCGGCTTGGCGGAACCGATCGTCGATCATGAAACCGAAAGACTGGACATGGCGACGAGATCGCGGGGCGTAAACCGCCGTGGTCTCAAGCGCTGGGTCCGGCGCGGCATCGTCGTGGCCGCGGTGCTGGCTTTGATTCCGGTCGTGCTGACGTTTCTGTACCTGCCATTCTTCGTGCATCCTGTCTCGACGCTGATGCTGAAGGACCTGGCGACGTTCTCCGGTTACGACCGCCGCTGGGTGTCGATCGACGACGTGTCGCCGGTGCTGGCCAATTCCGTCATCATGTCGGAGGACGGGCAGTTCTGCTTTCATCGTGGCGTCGATCTCGGCGAATTGCGGGGCGTCGTCGACGATGCGCTGGCCGGCGAAGCAACGCGCGGCGCCTCGACCATCACCATGCAGACGGTCAAGAACCTGTTTCTCTGGTCGCGGCCGCTGGGCTCGGTGCGCAAGGTGGTCGAATTGCCGCTGGCCGTCTATTTCGATGCGGTGATGTCGAAACGGCGCATTATGGAAATCTACCTCAACATCGCCGAGTGGGGGCCGGGCATCTACGGCATCGAGGCTGCGGCACAGCACCATTTCGGCGTTTCGGCAAAACAGCTGTCGCGACGGCAGGCCGCCTTGCTTGCGGTCTCCTTGCCAAATCCGATTGCCCGCAATCCGGCCAAACCCGGGCCTGGCTTGAGGCGGCTCGCCAATCTGATCGAGCGGCGCGCCGGCCGCTCCGGCGCCTATGTCGGTTGCCTCCGCTAGCCGATCCAAAAAAATTCGCGCCAGTGCTGGCCAAAACGGCACAGGGCGTGTATAGGCACCCGACTTTCTCAGATTCCGGCCCCGACATGGCCCTTTCACGAGGGCGGGCGGGGCTTTTTGACCATGTAGTGGAGCATATCCATGGCCGTTCCGAAACGAAAAACCTCTCCGTCCAAGCGCGGCATGCGCCGCTCGGCCGACGCCCTCAAGGCCCCGACCTATGTCGAGGACAAGAATTCCGGCGAAATGCGCCGTCCGCACCATATCGACCTGAAGACCGGCATGTATCGCGGTCGCCAGGTGTTGACCCCCAAGGAAAGTTGAGACCAGCTTTTTCAAAGGTTTGAATTTCCAAAAGGACCGGCCGGTGGCTGGTCCTTTTGCGTTTGGGCGGGCCGGCAGCGCAGGCGTGCACCGCCGACGTTGCAAATCCTTCGGCCGGCAATCGGCTGACATGGTTGTTGCGTGCGGTCTTCGACCGTGTTCAGCGCCGATGGCGAAACATCTTGACGACGTGGCTATGGCGCATTCTACAAAGGATCGCCCCCACATGGAGACGCCAGATGTTCGGTGCCATTCCGCTGCTGATCGTGCCTTTCGTGCTCTACAACCTCGGACTGCTGGGAATTTTCGGCAGCGGTGACGATCCGTGGGCGAGCGAGGTCTTCTCCTTCAGCATGATGTCGGGCGGCGTGTTCTCGATGACGCTGGGCGACCTGATGATACTGATCGGGCTGGTCTTCCTGTTCCTCGAAATGGCGAAGTCGGTGCGCACGACCAACGCCTCGATCATGGACCATCTTCTGTCGACGCTGGTGTTCGTGGCCTTCCTGGTCGAGTTCCTGCTGGTGAAGGGCGCCGCCCATTCCGTCTTCTTCACGCTGATGGTCATCGCGCTGTTCGATGTGCTGGCCGGATTCGCGGTGTCGATGCGATCGGCCAGCCGAGACATCAATCTGAATTAGTTCCTCAGCGAAGCGATTGGCAGAAACGCGCATCGCTTCGTCATCCCAGGGCCTCCGCGACGGAGCTTCGCTCCTACTTCGCCAAGCGATGACCAAAGTGGAGAGGATTCAGCCCGGATCGGCGGTGAAGCCGGCGGCCTCGATGCCGGCGATGGCCGCGGCTTCGTCATTGTCCGACGTGTCGCCTGAGATGCCGACGGCGCCGATGATGGCTCCGGCCTTATCGCGGATCAGCACGCCGCCGACCACCGGCAGCACGCGTCCGCCCGAGACGTCCGAGATGCCGGCGACGAGATGCGGACGCTCCTTGGCGAAGGCCTCGACTTTGCGTGAGCCCATGCCGATGGCGAGCGCACCGTAGGCCTTGCCGGCCGACATTTGCGGGCGCAGGAACGAGGCGCCGTCCTGGCGCTGGAAGGCGACCAGATGCCCGCCGGCATCAAGCACCGAAACGCCGAGCGGCTTGAGCTTGAGATCGGCGCCCTTGGCAAAGGCGGCATCGATGATTTGCCTGGCTTTTTCGAGCGGCAGTGCGGTCATGGCAGTCTCCTGTTTGAAAACGCGTCGATCATCGACCGTCGACGGGCGAGATAACATCCCCGTTTCGGTTGAAATTGCTTCGCGTGAAGGGGCGGGATGGAAGCAGCTTTCACCGATACCATCAGGACAGGCATTAGCGCTTATGGCTCAAGGGGTGGCTGCTATTTTTTCTTGGCGCGGGCCGGCTTCTTGGCGGGTGCCGCCGGCGCATTGGCTAGGTCTTCGGCTTCCTTGGCGAGACGCAGCGCCCGCAGCTTGTTGGTCTTGGCCTGGCGGGCGTCGCTCTCGGCGACGTATTCGGCCATCGCCTTCTGGCGGACGGTTGCCGCCTCTTCCTGCTTCTTGAAACGCAGGTCGGCGCGCGCGCGGGCAGCATCCCGAGAGTTTTCAACCAAGACCTTATCCAATCCCGTAAATTGTGATTTTCCGCCTCTTCTAGCAGAGTCGGCCCCAAAACGGGAAAATAAGTTAATTACGCGGCTGTGCTGGCGGCGGGGGCCTTGCTGGCAACCACGGCCTCATAGGCGGCCTGCAAGGTCGCGCGGACAGAAGGACCCGCTGCAGTATCGAGCGGCATGCCGAGATGTTCATGGCGCAACTCGTCCATGAATTTGTCCCACATCGGCTGTCCGCCCTTTTCCAGAAGTTCGGCGCGGATCGACAGTTCTTCGCTGACCGGCAGCCAGACGCGGCCCCAGGCGCCGAGATGGGCCAGGATCGGCACCAGCGTGATCGCCATTTCGGTCAGGCTGTAGATCGCCTTCTGCTTGTGCGAGGGGTCGTCGGCTTTGGTCAGCATGCCCAGCTCCATCAGCCGCTTCAGCCGGTCGGCGAGGATGTTGGAGGCGATGCCTTCCATCGATCCGTTGAGCAGCTCGCGAAAATGACGCCTGCCGCCGAAGATCATGTCGCGAAGGATGATCAGGCTCCAGCGATCGCCGAAGACTTCCAGCGACAGGCTGATCGGACACCCGGACCGGCGATCCATGCTCATGAGATTTTTCTCCAAAACCGGTTGCATTATCGTATCGGTTTTATTATCGTGCAACCGATTGCAGAATGCAATCGGTATTGCAGGAGAGGAGGCCGCACCGTGACGACGACCGAACGCCCCGAAATCATATCCGAAACCTTTGGCGATCCGGCGAACCCGCCGCTGTTGCTGATCATGGGAGCGATGGCTTCGATGCTGTGGTGGCCGGAGGCGTTCTGCCGGAAACTGGCCGGTGCCGACCTGTTCGTGATCCGCTATGACAATCGCGACACCGGCCGTTCGACCAAATACAAGCCGGGAGAGCCGCCCTACACGTTCGATGATATGGCCGACGATGCAATGCGCGTTCTCGACGACCACGGCATCGGCAAGGCGAATGTCGTCGGCATGTCGATGGGCGGCATGATCGCGCAGCTTGTGGCGTTGAAACACCCGTCCCGTGTCGCATCGCTGACCGTCATCAGCAGCTCGCCCGTGGGAACCGACACTTCGCACCTTCCGCAGACGAGCGATGCCTATATCGAGCATTCGGCCGAGGGCGCCAAAGTCGATTGGTCGGACCGTGGCCAGGTGATCGATTTCACCGTCAGGGATGCGCGGGCGATCGCCAGCATCGCACATCCATTCGACGAGGCCCGGATGCGTGCCTTTGTCGAGCAGGATCACGACCGCTCCGGCGGCTTCCTGAGCGCGACCAACCATTTCATGCTCAAGGGCGGCGACGCCTGGAAGGGCCGCCTGCACGAGATCGCGGCGCCGCTGCTGGTCATCCATGGCACGGCTGATCCGATCTTTCCGGTCGAACATGGCGAGGCGCTGGCCGAGGCGGTCACCGGCGCGAAAATTCTCCGGTTCGGAGGCGGCGGCCACGAGCTGCACCCGGACGACTGGGAGGTGATTGTCGCAGGCATCGTCGCCCAGGCCCATGTCGCTTGAAGCGGCAAGCGGGCCTTGACGGGCCATGCTTGCCGCAGTGTCTGACCCTTGATGAGCAGCACGGCACCGGCCATCGATGAACCACGAAACAGATAAGCAAAAAATGTCCCTGACGCTTCATTTCCATCCGTTGGCCTCTTTCTGCTGGAAGCCGTTGATCGCGCTGTATGAGAACGTGACGCCGTTCACGCCAGTCATCGTCGATCTTGGCGATGCTGAATCGCGCGGGGCCTTCCTGAAGATTTCGCCGGCCGGCAAGATGCCGGCGCTGCGCGACGATGCGCGCGACCGCACGGTGCTGGAATCGACCATCGTTGTCGAATATCTGGCCGCGCATTATCCGGGGCCGATCGACCTCGTTCCCGCCGACATCGACTTGGCGCTGGCCGTCCGCCAGGCCGATCGCTTCTATGATTTTTATGTGCAGGAGCCGATGCAGAAGATCGTCGGCGACCGGTTGCGGCCACAGGACAAGACCGACCCGTTCGGCGTCGAGCAGGCCCGCGACCAGTTGCGCAATTCCTACGCCATCATCGAACAAGACATGCAGTCGAAGATCTGGGCGATGGGCGACACCTTCACCATGGCCGATTGCGCGGCGTCCCCGGCGCTGTTCTATGCCAACAAGGTCGAGCCGTTCGGCGACAAATACCCGGCCGTGAAGCGCTATCACGACCGGCTGGTGCACCGGCCGGCTTTCGCCCGGGTGATCGAGGAGGCGCAGCCCTACTTCAAGTTCTTCCCCTACAATAATGGCTGATCGGGATGCTGCACGATCTCGCCCCAGACGCTCGCCGATACGGTCGGTCAACTGACCGAGCCGCTGGCAATGACACTGAGAAGCTCAGGCTTCCCAGAACTGATCGAGCCAGATGTTGAGTTTGAGGAAGCCGGTGCCGCTCACCGTATAGACGCGCCTTGTTCCTTCCGGCTTGGCGTGGACCAGGCCGGCATCGAGCAGCACTTTCAGATGCTGCGAAACGGCTGGGCGCGACACCGGCAAGCCGGCGGCCAGTTCGGTGACGGTTTTCGGGCCGCGGCGAAGTTCTTCCAGAAGATGGCGCCGGTTGGGATCGGCAATCGCCATGAAGGCGTCGGAAAACATCATGCCTGTATTAGTGCGGCAAAGCCTTTCGAATCTCAACCGTCTGCTTCTGCTTTTCTTCTGGGATCAAGCCGCAATGCTTCCGGTGTCACCGAACGGTCGGCCGGCTGCGTCTTGAAGGCGTCACGATCGCCGATCGGCACCGGAGCGCGGCGGCTGATGCGCAGCAGCGTATAGCCCGCCAGGCAAAGATGCGCGAAGGCGGTCGCCAGGAACAGGCCTTCCGGGCGCATCCAGCCCATCAGGGCGGCGGCCAGCAAGGGTCCGATCATCGTGCCGAAGCCGTAGAGCAGCAGCAGGCCGCCCGACACCTTGACGAAATCCTCCGAGCGCGCGTGGTCGTTGGCATGCGCCACGGCGATCGAATAGAGCGTGTAGGCGAAGGCGCCATAGGCTGCGGTGAAGACGATGACGAAGACGCCGGAGCGTGGCTCGAACAGGAAGATCAGGAGCGCGAACAAGGCCGCGCCGAAAGCAGCGCCCGCCAGCACGAAACGCCGGTCGGTCTTGTCGGACATGCGCCCGGCGGGAAGCTGCATGGCGGCACCGGCAACGACCACAAGGCTCATCATCAGGGCGATCTCGGCCGTGGAGATGCCGATACGGGCGCCGTAGACCGCGCCAAGCGTGCCCCAGGCCCCGTTGGCGATGCCGATCAACACGCAGGCGACCGCCGAAACCGGCGAATTGGCATAAAGGCCTTTGACGTCGAGCGAGACATCCTGCAGCGGCTTGGGGTGGGAGGCGCTCGAGACCGCGGTCGGAATGAGCGACAGGCAAAACAGGATGCCGGTGATCATGAACAGCGACGCCGATTTCACGTCGCCGCCGGCGACGATCATCTGCCCGCCCATGATCGAGGCATAAGTGACCATCATGTAGAGGCCGAAGACGGTCCCGCGGTTCTCGTTGGTGGCCTTCTCGTTCAGCCAGCTTTCGATGACCATGAAGGCACCGGCCATGGTGAAGCCTGTGAAGGCGCGCAGCAGGATCCAGACATATTCGTTGATGATCAACCCGGTGAGCAGCGCCACGATGGCGCCGGATGCGGCAAAGGCGCCAAATGCGCGCACGTGGCCTGCGCGGCGCACGATGCGCGGTGCGAAGAAGCAGCCAGTGACGAAGCCGCCGGCCCACGCCGTGCCCATCAGGCCGAGCGATGCGGTCGAGAAACCTTCCAGTTGACCGCGCAGGGGCAAGAGCAGCCCATGCAATCCAGATGCCGCCAGCAGGAAAGCGGTGCCGCGAAGCAGCGAGAGGATCGGTCTGTAGGTTGCGAACATTGTTTGATCCGGCTCAGGTTTGGCGGGGACGCTGGGTCTGAAGACAGTCGCATTCGGGCTTTTCGGCGGCGGGCTTTGCGCCCGCGCGGCTATCCGCGGCGGAACAGTGCTTCGGCCGCGGATTTGGTGGTGTCCTTGGCCTTGAGTTCGGCTTCCAGGCGGGCGATTTCGTCGCGCAGGATGCCGATCCGCTCGGTCAAGTCGCTGACGGAAAGCAGTGACAGGTCCTGCCCGATCTCGTGCGGGCGCGCCTTCTTCTTGGGTTCGTCGTCGAAGATCGCCATCGTCGCTCCTCCTCCGCCAAGACCAGATTGGCCATTTGCCTGATTTGGCAATCAGCATACATAGGGCAGGGGCGTCGATGCAAACAGCCGATCGGATAACGGCGAGGAAAGACGGGAAATCTCATGGCGAGCGGACAGAAAATTCCGGCAAGGATGACGGCCATCGCGATCTCGGAGCCGGGTGGCCCTCGGGTGCTGAAGCCGGAAACACGCGACGTGCCGCAGCCCGGGCCCGGCGAGATCCTGATCAAGGTGCATGCCGCCGGCGTCAACCGGCCCGACGTCCAGCAGCGCAAAGGCGCCTATCCGCCACCACCCGGCGCATCCGACCTGCCGGGCCTCGAGGCGTCGGGTGAAGTGGCGGCCCTTGGCGACGACATATCACGCTGGCGCATTGGCGACCGCGTCTGTGCACTGACGCCCGGCGGCGGCTATGCCGAATATGTCAAGGTCCATGCCGGCAGCGTGCTGCCGTTGCCCGCCGGCTTCACCCATACCGAAGCCGCGGCAGTGCCGGAGAATTACTTCACCGTCTGGCACAATGTGTTCGAGCGTGGCGCCCTCAAGAAAGGCGAGACGCTGCTCGTCCATGGCGGCTCGTCCGGCATCGGCACGACAGCAATCCAGCTTGCCTCGGCCTTTGGCGCCTATGTCATCACCACCGCGGGCAGCAAGGAGAAATGCGACGCCTGCCTGAAGCTCGGCGCAGACCGGGCGATCAACTATCGCGAGGAGGATTTCGTCGCCGCAGTCAAGGAGGCGACGGGGGGCAAGGGCGCCAATGTCATCCTCGACATGGTCGGCGGCGACTATGTGGGGCGCAACTACGAGGCTGCTGCGGTTGAGGGCCGGATCGTCCAGATCGCCGTGCAGGCCGGTGCTGTCGCAAGCGCGGATTTTTCGAAGATCATGGTCAAGCGGCTTACCCACACCGGGTCGACGCTGAGGCCACGCACCGTCGAGTTCAAGGCGGCGATCGCGGCGGCGCTGGAAGCGCAGGTGTGGCCGTTGCTCGGCACGCGCAAGGTTGCTCCTGTCATGGACATGATCTTCCCGCTCAGCGAAGCATGGCGGGCGCATGAGCGGATGGAAGACGGCGAACATATCGGCAAGATCGTGCTCGACGTCGGCTAGGCCGTATCGATACTCGGCCGGCCTGCAGGCCGGCCGAGCGAGGTCCGCGCCCGTGGCTGCCTACAAGATGAACAGAAGCTTAATGCTGCAATGCAGCATTTGCATCATTGCTATGCAAAATCAGCCATTCAAGTCCTCATCGATGACGCCTATTTGAGCACCATCGAAACGAACATCATTTTGGAGGACTACCATGAACCCGATCCGCGCTTTCCGTAACTGGCGTATGTACACCGAGACCGTCCGCGAACTGAACCGTCTCAACGCACGTCAACTCAGCGATCTCGGCATCAACCGCGCCGACATCGAAAAGATCGCCCGCAGGGCCATCTGAATTCGAGCATGGTTCGCTGTAGGGTGGCTCACCGTTTCACGGAAACGCTGAACCGCTCTAGCTCCTGCCGATGCGACTCCGGACGGAAAACCGTTTCACGCTTTTCCCGGAATTGCTCTAAGGAGCGGACCTTGCCGTAGAAGCAAGAGCCGGAGCTGACGGTTTTGCCGTCGCCGGTTCCGAGCCCGCTGGACCCCGTCCGGCGGGTTTTGTCTTTTTGGGGCCATCAACCGCATGCGCTCGACAGCAATCTGAGGTTGACCTTCAACGGCCGCCCTTGCGCAAGGGAGGCCGCCAGCCGCGCCTCTGCGGGGTCGATCGAGAAACCTACTTCGACAAGTGGTTCAACTACAATGGACGGTGGACGCTCACCCAACTCTACGATCATGCCGTGACCGATCCGGTACCGCTCTCTATGGATTTCGTCAGTGCCAACAATCTGGACCCATACGATTCTGATGGCCTGCGCGCCACGAGCGAGACCGGCATCTGGTTCACCTATGTGCCGGACATGGACGGCTACGTAACGGTTTTCTGGCTATCGGACCGCGTAACCTATCGCCTGTTCAGACAATACCATCCGCGCGATGCGGACGGCTGGGCGAATGGTTGGCTCTCGGTGGAAGGGGTTGTCGGCATCTGGACGAACAATTCATTCGCAGGTCGCGACTACGTCGAAATTTCGAGCAGCAACGGCAATGCGCACGACACGCTACAAGCGAGCGGGGTCCTTTTCATTCACAACAGTACATACCCCGTCCAGGCAGGAAAACCGGTCCATGTGCTGATCGGAACGCGGTCGAAAATCTTTAGTGTTTGCGACGGAACGGGCATCAACTTGGGGGCCGGCGTTGTCGCGCGAATTGATCACCCCATTTCCATCTTCACGCGAGCGGGGCTGGAGCCATATTCGCCGTTCTACTGAACCTGGATGACAACTGGGCCGCTACCGTTTCGAGGCATTCGACCTCGGGTAAGGTGGAGCTGTCGGGCCGATACCGACAGGCCGGAAAGCCGACGCGCGATTTTTTGCGCCATCCGTCGAACAAGGGACGGCCGCGCTCCGGGCGATCTGACGGTCTTGGGAGCGCGCAGCGCACGCGGTGCGGTCTTGGCTCCAAAAACGTTGCGAAACGACCCGAGAGCGGTTATACAGACCGCGAATTTCCCATTTTGGTGGCTCTAAACCACCGCCCGCGCGGGAACGCGGGCGAACGAGAAGGATTTGTAAAATGGCCAATACGCTGCTGATGCCCAAGGCGACCGCTGTCTGGCTGGTCGACAATACCGCACTTTCCTTCGAGCAGATCGCGCAGTTCTGCGGGCTGCACCCGCTCGAGGTCAAGGCAATCGCCGACGGTGAATCGGCGCAAGGCATCAAGGGCATGGACCCGATCATGACCGGACAGCTGACCCGCGACGAGATCGCCCGTGCCGAGAAGGACCCGAACCAGCGCCTGAAGCTTTCGGACCCCAAGGTCCGGGTGCCCGAATCCAAGCGCAAGGGGCCGCGCTACACGCCGCTGTCGAAGCGCCAGGACCGGCCGAACGCGATTCTGTGGCTGGTGCGCAACCATCCCGAGCTCAAGGACGCGCAGATCTCGCGCCTCGTCGGCACCACCAAGTCGACGATCGAACAGATCCGTGAGCGCAAGCACTGGAATTCGGCCAATCTGCAGCCGATGGATCCTGTCACGTTGGGCCTCGCCTCGCAGATCGACCTCGACATGGAAGTCAATCGCGCCTCGCGCGGCCGCGAACAGGCGCAGCCGGTCGGCGACACGCTGCTGCCGGCGGCCTTGACCGAGCGGCTGGTGCCGGCTCCCGAGAAGCCCAAGGACGAGGATGCCGAACTCGACGCCAACGCCGTGTTCGCCAAGCTTTCGGCCTTGAAGTCGAAGAACACGGACAATGACGACGACGAGTGAGGTTGTCTGACATTCTAATAAAAGCCCGCTTCGAGCGGGCTTTTTATTGGGTCAACAACTCAGCTGCGCGCCGCGCGATCCGGCGCCATGCCATAATCTTCGCTGCGCTCCACCGCGCGGTAGAAGTCGGCAAGCTGCTTGCCGCGCTCGGGCTTGAAGATGCGGCCAGCGATGACCACGGAGGCGATGCGATCGATGCGGAAGGCGCGAAAATCGTCGCGCATCTCGCACCAGGCGACCAGCGTCCACACCTTGCCCCAAAACCACAGGCCGAGCGGGCGGATATCGCGGGCGGTGCCGCGGCCGGCCTCGTCGGAATAGTCGATGGTCAGCACCTGCCGTTTTTCGACCGCGCGCTCGATCAGGTCAATCGCCTCGCGAGCAGCGTCGCTGACCACCCACATCGGTGTGTGGATCTCAGTGCGGGCGATGCGGTCTTTCTCGGCATCGGGCAATACGGCGCCGATCTTGACCAGCGCCTCGTCGGCGGCCCTCGCCATGGCGGCACCGCCAAAGGCGCGCACCATGCGGGCGCCGGCGACCAGCGCGACGATCTCGTCACGCGTGAACATCAGCGGCGGAAGGTCGAAACCCTCCCTCATCATATAGCCAACGCCGGCCTCGCCGTCGATCGGCACTCCGGTCGACTGCAAATCGGCAATGTCGCGATAGATGGTTCGCTCGGAAACTTCGAGCCACGTGCCGAGCTTCTGGGCAGTGACCAGTCGGCCACCGCGCAGATGCTGCACGATCTGGAAGAGCCTGTCGGCGCGGCGCATCGTATGGTCCCTCGGCGTTGTCTCTATGCATGTCGCCCGAAACCGGTCCACCTCTGGGTGGCATGCATCGTGTTTTCGCGCATGCCGCTATCCCAAAACCGCAGAACACTTTTGGGCGGCATGTATCATGGCTTCAGCCCTTCGCGCTTGCGCTGCGCGGCGACGAACTCCGCGCCGAAGGACAGTTTCTTCGTCGTCGGTGTTTTCGCATCGAGCACGCGCCAGAACGGTGCCACGTCACTCAGCGTCATACCGCGCTGGAGGTCCTCGTTGGCGGCTTCGGCAACAGTGCGCAGATGATAGCCTATGGTGACCGGGCATGTCACTTCGGCGCCATGCTCGATGGCAAGTGCTGTACGCAGCGCACGCACATCCATCTCGACGCCTTCGGGAATCGAGCGGATGAAATCATCCACCTGGCGCGCCGTCGGCACCAGCATAGGCTGGCCTTCGACGACATCGGCCATCGTGCGCGGCGTCGGCCTCACGCCGTTGATGCCTGGTGTGCTCAGTCTGTCGTTCCAACTCTTCATCGATCGTCCTTTGACGCCAATGCGCGGTGTCCGAAGCTGGCACCATTGCACGCCCCTCCTGACAGCATACTGTCAGGAGGCTTCAGCATACTCCTTGGCGAACAGCATCCGCATCTGTGCGAGATCGCTGCCTTTTTCGGGGTAGAGCGCCTTCAGAAAGGCGAGTGCGAAGGTGCCTGGTGCCGAGCCCGGTGCGGAAACGATGTTGCCGTCGGCCACGGCATGCGGCACATCCTCGTAGTTCTCGGCACCGGCATAACCGGCTTCATGACCCTTGATCCACTCGCGGCCATTGCTGGTATGCCTGGCCTTCTCGAAAAGGCCGGCTCGGGCCAGCGCCAGCGTGCCGGCGCAGATGCCGCCGACCACGCCGCCGCGCGATGCAATGGCGGCAAGCAGGTCGCCTACATCAGGCGGTGCCTTGCCCGTCCACTGGTCGGAACCAATGACGGCAATGGCATCGAGATCGGCATTCTCGCCGGCGCCTGTTGCGCGATCAGGGATCAGCCGAAAGCCGCCAATGCCCGTCACCTGCTTGCCATCAGGCGTCAGCGACACGGCACGGGCGCCGAACCATTCAACCGCCGAGGCCGCCAGCAGCCCATACTCCCAGTCAGCGAAGCCTTCGATAAAAAGGAAACCGATTGTCTTTTGTTCGGGCATAAGCGCGCTCCGCGTGTCGACCTGTTGCCCTGCTTGTTATCTGGGCGTTGACGCGCCCACATCCAATCGCCGGGTCGAAAAATTGGCTTCAATTGCCGCGAGGGCCACGGTCCGCGTACATGTCGGGCCAGCCGATATCCTTGCGAATGTCCGCCGGCAGCGAGTTCATGAACCGCTGGGTGCGGATCTCGTTGCGCATCGTCCGGATCTTGCCGACATAGTGCTGCATGCCGCGCAGAATGGTGTAACCGTTCATGGCTAAGTCTCCTCTCTCTGTGTAGAGGCACTATCGCATACCCCTCCTGACAGCAGTCTGTCAGGAGGATGTCAGGGCGCGAGACAATAGTTGCGGCCGGTGTGCGCGCCGCAGGCAAGGCATCGCTTCTCGCCGCATCGAGGGGTGCCTCAAGGCAGGTTTGCGACGTCCGATTGTTCATGGCGACGACGTTGTTTTCGGCGCCGCTGTTCAGCGTCCGGCGACGGACTGTCGGAATACGAGGCCTTCAGCGAGGTGACCGCAGGTCTGATATGAAGGGAGAAAATTCTTCCCCAACAGCAGGGAGACGACGATGAGCTTGCAACTGACAGGTATCCACCATCTGACCGCCATCACCGCCAATGCGCCTGGCAATCTTCATTTCTACACCAAGGTGCTGGGTCTGCGGCTGGTCAAGAAGACCGTAAACCAGGACGACACCTCGGCCTACCACCTCTTCTATGCCGACGGCGAAGCGACGCCGGGCACCGACCTTACCTTCTTCGACTGGCCGGTCGGCCGTGAGCGGCGCGGCACGCACGCCATCGTGCGGACCAGCCTCAGGGTCGGCAGCCAGGAGAGCCTTGCCTGGTGGAAGCAACACTTGACCGATGAAGGACTGGCAACAGGTGAGGTCGCCGACATCGGCGGTTATGCGTCGTTGGACTTCGAAGATCCCGAGGGCCAGCGTCTGCGCCTGGTCAGCGATGGCGGCAAGGGCGACAGCCATCCCTGGGCGCAAAGCCCGGTACCGGCCGAGCACCAGATACGCGGGCTCGGGCCGATCGTCATCAGCGTTCCCGACATCACCAACACCGAAGCGGTGGTGACCAAAGTGATGAACATGCGCAAGGCGCGCGACTATGTCTCGCCGGAGGGGCAGGTTCACGTCTTCGAAATGGGAGAGGGCGGGCCGGCGGCGGAGTTGCATGTCCTGGTGCAGCCGGGACTGGCGCCGGCGCGGCAAGGCGCGGGTGCGGTTCACCATGTCGCCTTCAGGGCGCCGGACCAGGAGACGCTGCATCAATGGACGGCGCGGCTGGCCGAGTTCCGGCTGCCGTCGAGCGGCGAGGTCGAGCGCTATTATTTCCGTTCGCTCTACTTCCGCGAGCCGAATGGCATCCTGTTCGAGATCGCAACCGACGGGCCGGGGTTCACCGCCGACGAGCCGCTGGAAACACTGGGGGAAAGCCTCGCCTTGCCGCCATTCCTCGAACCGAAGCGGGCTTCGATCGAGGCTGGCCTCAAGCCGCTGAAGTAGATCGTTTTCCCAGTTGCAGACGGGCGCCGCGTTCCGACCTAGGATCGCGGCGTCGTTCTTTCTCAGGCAATGAACGACGTGCTTTGACAGCCGGGCGCGTTGCTGGTCAAAGGCGGCATGACGAAATTCCTCGCCCTTGTCATCGTCGGTTTCATGGTCATTCAACTGATCAAGCCGCTCGGCTGGCCAGGCCTCAAGCGACGCGGCGATTTCTGGAAGCTGGCACTGCTCGCCATGGCCGCGATTTCACTGGCGGCCGTGCTCGGGCATTTGACGTAGGACGGCACTTGTCGTCGGTGCCCCATTGCCAAGCACCGGGCCAACCAGATGCTCGGCCCAAGCCCGGTAGCCTGCTTCCGAGGCGTGAAAGCCGTCCGAGGCAAAGCCGGCTTCCGGATTGGTGATCGGCAGGCGCGGCGCCGGCACCGCGCCGCGCTCCAGGCAAAGGCGTTCGCCCATCCGGTTCATGTCGGTGGCGCGAATCTCAAGAATTTTTCCGAGCAGCGGCGGCATGGCCGGCGCCCGGGTGAACTCCAGCACCGGCGACCATACCACGCGTGCTTCCGGCCATTTGGCGCGCAGGCCGTAGAGCAGGCCACCGAACTCCTTCTTGAAGCGCGGCACGGAGTGAAAATTCTTGGCGTCGTTGGTGCCGATGGCCAGCACGATATGCGTCCACGGATCGGCCGACAGATTGGGCAGGACATGGTCGCGGATCTGGCCCGACGTTGCCGAATTGAAGCCGGCCGCCCGCCAGCGCACGGCGCGGCCTGTGCTTTGTGAAATCAGCACGGCGAGTTGCGCGGCAAGCCCGTCTTCCGAATTGCCGATGCCGACCGACGCGGCGGAGGAATCGCCCAGCACCAGAAGCGAGATCGCCGGCGCCTTGCCTGGTATTTCGTGCATGACCGGCCCTTGCGCCGGCAGCATGCGCGTGGTGCGGCGTCGCACGCCGAGGCCTTGCCAAATATAGACCGGGAAGGCGAGCCAGGTGAGTAGGGCCGGGAAGCGCATAGCAGTACCGTAAAACGATCAGCGGCAGCCTTAGCGCATGTTTTGGTCGACGGGAACGCTCTTCAATCGCAGCAACTCGCCTGCCCCGCTTGCTTGCCCTGATATTCATCGTGCAGCCGCACCCAATCCATCAGTCCGTGATAGGGGCCGTTCTCGTTGCGGCCCTTCGGCGTCATGTCGAGATAGTCGTAGGCGCCGATCTGCGCCTCGCCGCCGCGGGCGCGCGACATGAAGGTGAGGAAGATGTCGCCGGTCTCGTCCCGGTAGAAAACGCTGGTGCCGGGAAGCTCCTTCGATGTCCGTGGACGGGTTTCGAAATTGTAGGTGGTGTCGCCGGCGGCGATCTGCTTGTCGGTGAAGGAGACCTGCATGTCGAAGTTGAAATCCGAGGCATAGGACGACACCCAATCGAACTTCCAGCCCATGCGCTGCTTGTAAGGCAGAAGTTCCGCCAGTGGAGCGCGCGAAACCACGACCAGCGACACGTCGTGATGCCGCAGATGCTGATTGGCGCCGTCGATATGGTCGGCAAGGAATGAGCAGCCCTCGCAATGATTGACGCAGCCCGGCCCGAACATGAAGTGATAGACGATCAGCTGGCTGCTGCCGGCAAACAGGTCGGCCAGTCTCTTCGGCCCTTGCCCGGTCTCGAAGACATAGTCCTTCCGGATCTTCAGCCAGGGCAATTCACGTCGCTCAGCCGCGATCCGCTCGCGGAGCCGCGTCAGTTCCTTCTCGCGCTCCAGATGCGCCTTGTGCGCCTGGAACCAGTCTTCGCGCGAAACGACCTTGTTTCGATGCATGAACCGCTCCCTGAAGTGTCATTCCAAGGACGTTCGGGATGAGCACAACCCGACATCGCCCGAGAGGAAATAAGGACGGAGAGGCTCCGCCCCAAGCTCGGCAAGTCACAAACAAAAAACCCGGGCGCATCGGCCCGGGTTCGAAGGAGGAAGAAAGGACTGTGGTCAGGCGGCCTGTTCCAGGCTCGCCTTCCATTTTCCGAGCGCTGCCAGATGGTTCATGTGGGCTCGATGGGTGAAGGCGGCCTGACCGGCGGCGACGTTCGAGGCCTTGCCGCTCCAGGCTTTCTGTGGCGCGGCCTGCAGCGCGCGACCATAGGAGAAGGTCAGCTTCCACGGGTGCGGCCCGATGGCGTTGATGGCGTTGAGGTTGGCGGTCGCCTCCTCGTCCTCCTGGCCGCCGGACAGGAAGGCGATGCCCGGCACGGCTGCCGGTACGGTTTCGCGGAACAGCTTTATAGTCTTTTCCGCGACTTCTTCAGGGCCACTCACCTTGCCTGATTTCCTGCCGGCCAGCACCATGTTCGGTTTCAGGATAGTACCTTCCAGCACGACGCGCGCCGCGTAGAGTTCGTCATAAAGTTTGATCAGCGTTGCTTTCGAGATCTCGTAGCATGTGTCGATGTCGTGGGCGCCATCCATCAGCACCTCCGGTTCGACGATCGGCACGATGCCGGCTTCCTGGCAAAGAGCGGCATAGCGGGCGAGCGCATGGGCGTTGGAGCCGATCGAGGTCCCCGAAGGCACGCCTTTGGCGACATCGATGTCGATCACCGCGCGCCATTTGGCGAAGCGGGCGCCGAGCTTGTAGTAGTCGGCAAGGCGCTCGCGCAGGCCATCGAGGCCTTCGGTGATGGTGTCGCCGGGAAACCTGGCCAGCGGCTTGGCGCCTGCATCGACCTTGATGCCGGGGATGGCGCCGGCCGCCTTGATGATGTCGACCAGCGGCGTGCCGTCGGCGGCCTTCTGGCGGATCGTCTCGTCATAGAGGATGACGCCGGAGATGTAGCGGGTCATTGCCTCCCTGGTGCGGAACATCATCTCGCGGTAATCGCGGCGGCTGTCGGCGGTCGATTCGACGCCAATGACGTCGAAGCGCTTCTTGATGGTGCCGGAACTTTCGTCGGCGGCCAGCAGGCCCTTGCCATCGGCGACGATTGCGGCGGCAATGTCTTCGAGACGTTCGCTCATTGTGGCTTCTCCTGAACGGTTGTTCCGCGCTTAACGGAAGTCTACCGCCAAAGGAATGGCATCGGAAAGCTCGAATCGATTGAAAGCCTCGGGCGGCCTTGTTCGCTCTCCGAGTGTTGATCGCCTCGGAGCCTCAGCGCTTCAAGACGTCGACGCCGGGCAGCGGCTTGCCTTCCATCCATTCCAGGAAAGCGCCGCCGGCGGTCGAGACATAGGTGAAGTCGTCGGCGACGCCGGCATGGTTGAGCGCCGCCACCGTATCGCCACCGCCGGCGACCGAGACCAGCTTGCCGGCCTTGGTGCGCGACGCCGCGTGCTTGGCAGCTGCCACCGTCGCATGATCGAAGGGCGCGATCTCGAAGGCGCCGAGCGGGCCGTTCCAGACCAGTGTCGCGGCGCGGTCGATCCATTCGCCGATGGCCGTCACGGTTTTGGCGCCGACATCGAGGATCATGCCGTCGGCCGGCACATCCGATATAGCGACGGTCTCGCAGGCCGCGCCCGCCTTGAACTCCCTGGCGACGACGCCGTCGACCGGCAGGATGATGGCGCAGCCGGCCTCGGCCGCCTCGATCATGATCTGCTTGGCGGTCGCGGCGAGATCATGCTCGCACAGCGATTTGCCGACATTGGTGCCACGCGCGGCAAGAAAGGTGTTGGCCATCCCGCCACCGATGACGAGGGCATCAACCTTCTTCACCAGGTTCATCAACAGATCGATCTTGGTCGAGACCTTGGCGCCGCCGACAATGGCGACGACCGGACGAACCGGTTTTCCCAAGCCCTTCTCCAGCGCCTCAAGCTCGGCTTGCATGGTGCGGCCGGCAAAAGCCGGCAACAGATGCGCCAGCCCCTCCGTCGAAGAATGCGCGCGGTGCGCGGCCGAGAAGGCGTCGTTGACGAAGATATCGCCATTGGCGGCGAGTTTTTCCGTGAAGGCCGGCTCGTTCTTCTCCTCGGCCTTGTAGAAGCGGGTGTTTTCGAGCAGCAGCACGTCGCCCTTGTTCATGGCGGCGACAGCGCTTCCGGCCGTGTCGCCGACGCAATCCGAGGCGAAACCGACGGGACGGCCGAGCACGTCGGCTGTCGCCCTGGCGATAGGCTCCAGCGAGAATTCGGGCGAGGGGCCATCCTTGGGCCGGCCGAAATGGGCGAGCAGGATGACCTTGGCGCCCTTGGCCGATAGCTCGGCGACAGTCGGTGCGATGCGTTCGATGCGGGTGGCATCGGTGACTTTGCCCTCAGTGACAGGCACGTTGAGGTCGACGCGCACCAGCACGCGCTTGCCGCTGATGTTGCCGATATCGTCGAGTGTCTTGAAGGCGGCCATGCGGGTTCCTTTCGCGAAAAACCGGGGGACCATACCCCGCATCGGTGACGATGCAAGGCTTAGGGCGCGCTCGAACCGAAATTTTGAACTGGGTACGATCTTGCGCCGGCAGGGCGGATGAATGGCAGCGCTCAATAGCGGTTTTGTCAGCTTTCGGTTGCTGCCTTTTCCGGCGCCGGCTCCGGGGCCGGCTTTTCGTCCGCCCGCGCCTCGGTCTCCTGCGTCTCGGTCGGCTTGCGCCAGTTGCGGATGAAGGCGGAAAGACGGTCGCCGATTTCGCCGGCGCTGAGGAAGACCGGCACCCGCGCCACCGGCGCGGTCGGCTCGAAAGACAGACCGAGGCCTATGATCTTGCCCTTGTCGTCGACGTCGCGGACGATCAGTTCTATCGGGCCGAGCAGGACGCGGTCGGCATATTCGGCATGGCCGCCGAGCCGCGCCGTGACCAGCGCGCCAACGGTGAGCTTTTGCTCCGCTTCGGTCAGGCCCGGCGTATAGGCCGCTTCCAGTTCAGCGGCGGAGCGCGCGGGGTCGACCGCGAAGGCACCGAAGAAATCGGCATCCTCGGGATCGACCACGGCACGGCTCGCGAACAGCTTGTCGAGCAGGCGCGGATAGCGGTCCGGCACGAAAATATAGACCTGGTCGCCGGCGGCGAGCCGGCCCATGTCCTGGAAGCGCATCGAGCGGCCGTCGCGCAGCACCAGCGAGGGCCGTGCCCAGCGCGGGATGCGCTCGCCGCGCGCCACCGGGCTGCCGTGTGCGACGCGATAGGCGAGAAGCTCGTGATGGGCCGAGCCCGGCAGTTCCAGCTCGACCTTGTCCAGCGGTCCGAGCCGTGCCGGTACGATCAGGCCGAGGCGGCGCGCCAGCGGTCCGACCGTCCAGCCCTGGATGACCAGCGACACGAGCACGATGATGAAGGCGCTGTTGAAGATGACACGGCCGTTTTCCAGCCCGCCGAGCAGCGGGGTGATGGCGAGCAGGATCGACACCGCGCCGCGCAGGCCGACCCACGAGATGAAGGCGACTTCGGGGCGCGGCAGACGGAACGGGATCAGGCAGAGCCAGACGGCGACTGGCCGCGCCACGAACATCAGGAATAGGCCGAGCAGCACCGCCGGCACCATGATCGCCGGAAACTGCGACGGCGTCGCGAACAGGCCGAGGATGAGGAACATGATGATCTGCGCCAGCCACGACATGCCGTCCTGGAAACGCTTGAGGATGGTGACGGCTCGGATGTCGGAATTGCCGGCGATAAGGCCGGCGATATACACCGCCAGGAAGCCTGAGCCGCCAATGGCGCCGGCTGCTGCAAACACCATCAGCGACAAGGTCAGCACGAAGATCGGCAGCAGGCCGTGGTCGAGATTGAGCCGGTCGACGAGGCGCACGATGGCGAGACCGCCCAGCACGCCTACGATTGCACCGAGGCCCATATTGAGGAGGAAGCCGAGAAACAGGCTGGTGACCAGAACATTGGTCTCGGGGTTGGCGTGGGCGGCGATGATCTCTACCAGCGTAATGGTCAGGAAGATGGCGATCGGGTCGTTGGTGCCGGATTCCACCTCCAGCGTCGAGCGCACGCGTTCGCGCAGATTGATCTCGCCGGCTCGCAACAGGAAGAACACGGCCGCCGCATCTGTGGAGGCGACGGCAGCCCCGAGCAGGAAGGATTCCAGCCAGGTGAGATCGAGCAGATAATGGGCGGCGGCGCCGAACAGGCCGGTGGTCAGAATTACGCCGAAGGTCGCCAGCGACAACGCCGGGCCGGCTGCCTGCCGCAAGGCGTTGAGCGGCGTGCCGAAACCGGAATCGAACAGGATGACCGCCAGCGCCAGTGAGCCGGCAAAATAAGCGATGCGGGCGTTGTCGAACTGGATGCCGAGACCATCAGTGCCGGTGGCGAGGCCAATGCAGAGAAACAGGAGCAGAAGAGGGGCGCCGAAGCGGAAGGCGATCAGGCTCGAAAACGCGGCGGCGACGACAAGCGCTGTGCCGACCAGCGTGACGAGATAGATCGCATGCTCCATCCTGAAATCAGCCCCTCAAATTCGTCTGTCTCCTGCTTTGCGAGAGAGTGGGGCGAAGACGTGACCAGTGCAAGGCGGCAGGGTGGCTTTTTGGCCTATGCCGCTGATTTTTGGATGTTTTGGCGTCCAGGACACAATTTGGAAAGGCGCAAGCTGCGCTCATGAAAAACGCCCGGGCAAAGCCGGGCGTTCCAAGTCTCGAAAAGAGAGTTTTGTGATCAGGCGATGGTCTTGCCGAAGGCGACCGATGTGTCGCCCATGCGGTTGGAGAAACCCCATTCATTGTCGTACCAGGACAGCACCGACACGAAGTTGCCGTCCATCACCTTGGTCTGGTCGAGCGCCATGATCGAGGAGCGCGGATCGTGGTTGAAGTCGATCGACACGTTCGGGTGATGGGTGACTCCGAGAATGCCCTTGAGCTTGCCGTTGGAGGCGGCGATCACCGCTTCGTTGATCTCCTGCACCGTGGTCGACCGCTTGGCGATGAACTTGAAATCGACGACCGAGACGTTCGGGGTCGGCACGCGGATCGAGATGCCGTCGAGCTTGCCCTTGAGGTCGGGCAGCACCAGTCCGATCGCCTTGGCGGCACCGGTCGAGGTCGGGATCTGCGACAGGGCAGCGGCGCGGGCGCGGTAGAGATCCTTGTGCATGGTGTCCAGCGTCGGCTGGTCGCCGGTGTAGGAATGGATCGTCGTCATCATGCCCTTTTCGATGCCGACCGTCTCGTGCAGCACGGCTGCCAGCGGCGCCAGGCAGTTGGTGGTGCAAGAGGCATTCGAGATGACGATATGGTCCTTCGTCAACTGGTCGTGGTTGATGCCGTAGACCACGGTGAGGTCGGCGCCTTCGGCCGGGGCCGAAACGATGACGCGCTTGGCGCCGGCGGTCAGGTGTGCGGCTGCCTTGTCGCGGGCGGTGAAGATGCCGGTGCATTCGAGCGCGATGTCGATGCCCAGTTCCTTCCACGGCAGCTGCGTCGGATCCTTGATCGCGGTGACCTTGAACGTCTCCTTGCCGACGGTGATCTGGTCGCCGGAAACCGAGACTTCATGCGGGAAGCGGCCATGCACGCTGTCGTAGCGCAAGAGATGCGCGTTGGTCTCGACCGGGCCGAGGTCGTTGACGGCGACGACGTCGATATCCTTGCGGCCGGATTCATGGATGGCGCGCAGGATGTTGCGGCCGATGCGGCCGAATCCGTTGATGGCAACTCTGACGGTCATTATTCTCTCCCTGGGAGTTGGAGGGCAGACGATGGGTCCGCAGTTTCATAGCGGCGGAAGCGGAAAGAATCCAGCCGCAGCGACGTGGATTTAAATCGATTAAGTTGGTCCAGCCCGGCGAGGCCGCCTTACGCGATTTCGCCGAACCTTGAACCTACTTGGCATGCAGGCGGGTTTCCGCCGCCTTGGCCGCGGCTTCGGCGGTGATGCCGAAATGCGGATAGAGCTGCTCAATGGTGCCTGAGGCGCCAAAGCCGGTCATGCCGACGAAGATGCCGTCGGAGCCGATCAGATGATCCCAGCCCTGGCGGATGCCGGCTTCGATCGCCATCTTGATTGGCGCGTTGCCGATCGTTTTCTTGCGGTAGTCGTCGCTCTGCTGGTCGAACAGTTCGAAGCAGGGCACCGAGACGACGCGGGTGGGATGGCCGTGCTTTTCCAGCAGGTCGCGGGCGCCGAGCGCGATCTCGACCTCGGAGCCGGTGGCGAAGATCGTCACCGCCGCTTCACCGCTGGCGGCTGCCAGCTCGTAGGCGCCCTGGCTGCTGAGATTCTCAGCAACGAATTCGTTGCGTACCGTCGGCAGGTTCTGGCGTGTCAGCGCCAGCGTCGACGGCGTCTTTTCCGACTCGAGGGCGATCTGCCAGCATTCAGCGGTTTCGACCGCGTCGGCCGGGCGGAAGACATTGTGGTTGGGAATGGCGCGCAATGCGGCCAGATGCTCGACCGGCTGGTGGGTCGGGCCGTCTTCGCCCAGACCGATGGAATCATGGGTCATGACGAAGATGGAGCGGATGCCCATCAGTGAGGCCAGCCGCATCGACGGCCGGGCATAGTCGGAGAAGCACATGAAGGTGCCGCCATAGGCGATGAGGCCGCCATGCAGCGTCAGGCCGTTGATCGCAGCCGCCATGCCATGCTCGCGGATGCCGTAGTGGACATAGCGCTGGCCATAGTCGTCCGACGTGATGTTCTTGGTCTGGCTGGTCTTGGTGTTGTTGGAGCCGGTCAGGTCGGCGGAGCCGCCGATGGTCTCGGGCACGGCGCCGTTGATGACTTCCAGCGCCATCTCGGAAGACTTGCGGGTGGCGACCTTCGGCTTGTCGGCCGACAGCTTCTTCTTGTAATCAGCGATGACGGCGTCGAAATTGGACGGCAGCTTGCCGCTGATGCGGCGCTCGAACTCGGCCTTCAGCTTGGCATCGGCCTTGGCCAGGCGGCCTTCCCAGTCTGTACGCGCCTTGACGCCGGCCTTGCCGGCGGTGCGCCAGGCGTCGAGGATGTCGGCTGGAATCTCGAAGGGCGGCGAATCCCAGTTGAAGAACTTGCGCGCGCCGGCGATTTCGTCGGCGCCCAGGGGGGAGCCGTGCGCCTTGTTGGTGCCAGCCTTCGTTGGCGCGCCGAAGCCGATGGTCGTCTTGCAGGCGATCATCGTCGGCTTGTCGGAATGGCGGGCAGCTTCGATGGCATAAGCGATGGCTTCCGGATCGGTGCCGTCGATGTGGCTGGCATTCCAGCCGGAGGCCCGGAAGCGGGCGACCTGATCGGTGTTGTCGGACAGCGAGACCGGGCCGTCGATCGAGATGTCGTTGTTGTCCCAGAAGACGATCAGCTTGTTGAGCTTGAGATGGCCGGCAAGCGCGATGGCTTCCTGGGAAACACCTTCCATCAGGCAGCCGTCGCCGGCCAGCACATAGGTGTAATGATCGACGAGATCGTTGCCGAAGGCGGCGTTCATGATGCGCTCGCCGAGCGCGAAGCCGACCGAATTGGCGAGACCCTGGCCGAGCGGGCCCGTCGTCGTCTCTATGCCGGCGGCATGGCCATATTCGGGATGGCCGGCGGTCTTCGAGCCCAACTGACGGAAGTGCTTGATCTGGTCGAGGGTCATGTCTTCGTAGCCGGTCAGATGCAGCAGCGAATAGAGCAGCATTGAGCCATGGCCGGCCGACAGGATGAAACGGTCGCGGTCGGCCCAGTGCGGGGCCTTGGGATCATATTTCAGGAAGCGCGTGAACAGCACCGTAGCGATATCGGCGCAGCCCATGGGCAGGCCTGGATGGCCGGAATTTGCCTTCTCGACGGCGTCCATGGAGAGAAAGCGGATCGCATTGGCCATCCGGTCATGTTGTTCACGCGACGTCATGGTTCCTCCAGAAGTGGGGGTTTGGGGGCTTGGGAGAGCCCTTGAAAAGGGTGCGCGACACATAGCAGGCGCGGGCTTTTAGTCAACAAATCGGGTGCACATTTGCCGGTCTTGTGATGCCGGCGGCGGACCTACATTAGCGTTAGCGGGGGACAGTCGCGAGAGCTTTGTTGACGTTGCCTTCACCCGGTGCCTAATGTTTCAGGGATAACGCGTTCTGAACGTGAACGATTCGGTGATGGGCAGGGCACAGGACGAAGGCCATGACCGGGGAAGCCACACTCAAGGAAGTCATCGCGAGGCTGGGCAAGGCCATCGAGGGGCTGGAAAACGCCGTCGCGGCCAAGCTCGAGCATGAACGCGACTACTCCGAAGCCGAGGCCGAGGTGCAGCGGATGAATGCCGACCGCTCGCGGCTGGCGCAGGAACTCGATAATTCCGAAGCGCGCGCCGAACGGCTGGAAGATGCCAACAAGGAAGTCTCGCGACGGCTGGTGACCGCCATGGAAACCATCCGCGCTGTGTTGGACAGGTAGGGGGCTGGACAGCTCATGGCTCAAGTCACGGTTTCCATCGACGGCAAACAGTATCGGATGGCCTGCGACGAAGGTCAGGAAGACCATCTGATCGACCTTGCCGAACGTTTCGACCGCTATGTCTCGCATCTGAAGGATTCCTTTGGCGAGATCGGCGACCAGCGGCTGACCGTGATGGCCGGCATCATGGTGATGGACGAACTCTCGGAGCTGCAGAAACGCGTCAAGGGCATGGAAAGCGAAGTGCTGACCTTGCGCAAGACGCGCGACGATGCGCTGACCAAGGCCGACAAGAACGACAGCGTGCTGACCAACGCGCTTGGCGCGCTGGCGCAGCGCATGGAAGATCTGACGGCGACGCTCGCGGTCAACAAGACCTGAAGCGGCGCGGCACTTCGCTCAACCAAAAGGCTTTCCTGTGCTTTTGGCTTGACCGGCAGCATGAAAATGCTCGCTCTGCCGCCGACAAGAGTTTCATATTATCTCGCGGTCACGATTTTTGCGCTAAGATGCGGCGACGCCGGAGCGTGGATGCCTTGATGGCGGCATGGTTTGCCGTGGCCCTCGCTCCCGACGGAATCTGTTGTAGGGGAGATTTGCCATGAGCCTTCGTATCAACGACATTGCGCCGGATTTTACCGCCGAGACCACGCAAGGGACGATCAAATTCCACGACTGGATCGGTGACGGATGGGCGATCCTGTTCAGTCACCCCAAGAATTTCACGCCGGTTTGCACGACCGAGCTTGGCACGATGGCCGGGCTCGAAGGCGAGTTCAAGAAGCGCAACGTCAAGATCCTCGGCATTTCGGTCGATCCGGTCGAAAGCCACGGCAAGTGGCAGGACGACATCAAGACGGCGACCGGTCATTCGGTGAACTACCCGCTGATCGGCGACAAGGACCTCAAGGTCGCCAAGCTCTACGACATGCTGCCGGGCGGTGCCGGCGAGACGTCGGAAGGCCGCACGCCGGCCGACAATGCCACGGTGCGCTCGGTCTATGTCATCGGACCGGACAAGAAGATCAAGCTGGTGCTGACCTACCCGATGACCACGGGCCGCAACTTCGACGAGATCCTGCGCGCGGTCGATTCCATGCAGCTTACCGCCAAGCACCAGGTGGCGACACCGGCGAATTGGAAGCAGGGCGAGGACGTCATCATCACCGCTGCTGTCTCCAACGAAGACGCGATCAAGCGCTTCGGCGCCTACGAGACCATTTTGCCCTATCTGCGGAAGACCAAGCAGCCATCGGCCTGATCCCAGGCGCTTCGGAGCGATCTTTGGCCTTCCCGCCCTTGCGAGCCAAGTGATACTTGACTGCCGCGCCCGAGCGGACAACCATGCTCCTCTCGGGTGTCGTCAGAGCAAATCATTCCTGGCGACCGAGACTTGGGGAAGCCGGAATTGGACGTAGCTTTGGCCAAGCCGCAGGTCAGCGGCTTCTATGACAAGCCGACCGGGGCCATCCAGTATGTCGTCGCCGACCAGGCGGCGAAGCGATGCGCCATCATCGATCCGATCCTTGATTTCGACGAGAAATCCGGTGCTACGGCAACGACGAATGCCGATGTCCTGCTCGACTTCATCAGCGAGCAGGGACTGAGCGTCGAATGGATCCTCGACACGCACCCGCACGCCGACCATTTCTCGGCGGCACACTATCTGAGGGAGAAGACCGGCGCGCCGACGGCGATCGGCGACAGGGTCGTCGACGTTCAGAATTTGTGGAAAGCGATCTACAACTGGCCGGATTTTCCCGCCGACGGTTCGCAGTGGGACAGGCTGTTTGGTGAAGGCGAAACCTTCAAGGTCGGCACGCTTCCGGTCAAGGTGCTGTTCTCGCCTGGCCATACGCTGGCCTCGGTCACCTATGTGATCGGCGATGCCGCCTTCGTCCACGACACGCTGTTCATGCCCGACAGCGGCACAGCGAGGACGGACTTTCCCGGCGGCAGTGCCGCGCGGCTCTGGCGCTCGATCCAGGACATTCTGGCGTTGCCGGACGAGACGCGGGTGTTCGTCGGCCATGACTATCAGGCCGGCGGCCGCGAGCCTTTGTGGGAGAGCACGGTCGCCATACAGAAGGCGACCAACATCCATCTCGCCGCTGCCCGCAGCGAGGTCGAGTTTATCGCCCTGCGCGAGGCGCGCGACAGGATGCTGCCGATGCCAAGGCTGATCCTGCATGCGCTGCAGGTCAACATGAATGGCGGAAGGCTGCCCGAACCCGAAGCCAATGGCCGGCGGTACCTGAAGTTTCCGCTGGATGGGCTTTGAGGGGCTGTTGGCGAAGTTGCCAATCTCCCCCTTGCGGGGGAGATGCCCGGCAGGGCAGAGGGGGTGCTGTCCCGCCAACCTGTCAGCTAATTGTGGTTGTGCCTTTAGTCTTTCGGTTGGGTGACTGACGCCGAAAGTAGCGATCCTTCACACCCCCCTCTGTCCTGCCGGACATCTCCCCCGCAAGGGGGGAGATCGGATGTCGCCTTCGCTTTCGCCAACCACCATTGCAGTCCGCTACAAAAAAGGCGGCGCCAGTTTCCTGACGCCGCTTTGATTTTTGTAACCGAAGCTAACCTTACGCCGCCGGCTGTGCCTCGATGGTGCGCAGCGCCTGGATCTGGCGCTTGGCGGCGGCCTTGACCGCATCCTGCACCTTCTCGAAGGCGCGCACCTCGATCTGGCGCACGCGCTCGCGGCTGATGTCGAACTCGGACGACAGCTCTTCCAGCGTCAGCGGCTCCTCGGCGAGGCGACGGGCCTCGAAGATGCGCCGCTCGCGCTCGTTAAGCACGGCAAGAGCGCCCGACAGCATGCCGCGCCGGTTTTCCAGCTCGTCCTGCTCGATCAGCATCTCTTCCTGGCTTTCGTGGTCGTCGACCAGCCAGTCCTGCCACTCGCCGGACTCACCTTCGCTCGCCCGGATCGGGGCATTGAGCGAGGCGTCGCCCGACAGGCGGCGGTTCATCGACACCACCTCGGCTTCGGAAACGTTCAGCCTGGTGGCGATCTCGGCGATCTGGTCGGGCTTCAAGTCGCCGTCGTCCAGCGCCTGGATCTTGCCCTTCACCTTGCGCAGGTTGAAGAACAGGCGCTTCTGATTGGCGGTCGTGCCCATCTTGACCAGGCTCCACGAGCGCAGGATGTACTCCTGGATCGAGGCCTTGATCCACCACATGGCATAGGTCGCGAGGCGGAAGCCACGCTCGGGTTCGAATTTCTTGACGGCCTGCATCAGGCCGACATTGCCTTCCGAGATCACTTCACCAATCGGCAGGCCATAGCCGCGATAGCCCATGGCGATCTTGGCGACGAGTCTGAGGTGGCTGGTGACGAGCTTGTGCGCAGCGGAGGTGTCTTCATGCTCGGCGTAACGCTTGGCGAGCATGTACTCTTCCTGCGGCTGCAGCATGGGAAAGCGGCGGATTTCTTCCAGGTAGCGGCTGAGGCCGCCTTCGCCGGAAACAATGCTGGGTAGTGACTGGGCCATGATAGCGCCCCCTCTCGATTGGAGTGATGCCCCCGAAACGCGGCGGGCATGTGACGCGAGCACCAAAAGGCTCGCCCGCGACATCAGATCTTATACAGGAACAAAACCAGAAAAGACAGGCATTTGTTCAACACGAAACAGTGTGTCACGATGAAGTGAACAATGTCAGTCAGGTTTTTTGATGGCGAGTTCAGAGCTTGCGGAAGCCGCTGACGAGTTCCTCCATGCCCCTCGGTAACGGCGCCTCGAACCTCATCGTTAGATGGGTAGTGGGGTGGCGAAATGCAAGGAGCCAGGCATGCAAAGCTTGCCGGGGAAATGCCTTGACCTGACTTTTCAAGGGTTCGGGCAGCCGGTTGCCCTTGGTGCGGAAGGCCTGGCCATAATCGGGGTCGCCGATCACCGGATGGCCGATATGTGCCATGTGGACCCGGATCTGGTGGGTGCGGCCGGTCTCCAGCCGGCATTCGACCAAGCTGGCCGTGGCGAACTCCTTTTGGCTCTCGCCGAAACGCTCCTGCACGGCGAAGTGGGTGACCGCATGGCGGGCGTCGTCGCGTCCTTCCGGCACCACGGCACGGCGCACCCGGTCGGCGGCGCGGCCGAGCGGCGCGTCGACCCTTCCGGCCGGCCTCTGCGGTATCCCCCAGACCAGCGCCAGATAGGCACGTTCGAGATCGCCGGTCAGGCCGTGATCGGCGAAGGCTTCGGACAGCGACTTGTGGGCGCGGTCGGTCTTGGCGACGACCATGACGCCGCTGGTCTCCTTGTCGAGGCGGTGGACGATGCCTGGCCGGCGCACGCCGCCGATACCTGAAAGACTGTCGCCGCAATGATGGATCAGCGCGTTGACCAGCGTGCCGGTCCAGTTGCCGGCACCGGGATGAACGACAAGCCCGGCCGGCTTGTTGATGACGATCAGCTCTTCGTCCTCATAGAGCACATGGAGTGCGATGTTCTCGCCCTGCGGCTCCGCCGGCTCCGGCTCCGGCATGGTAACCGACACGCTTTCGCCCGGCGTCATCTTGCGCTTGGTCTCGTCGATCGGCTTGCCGTCGACCGAGACCGCGCCCTGCCTGATCAGCATCTGCACGCGGCTGCGCGACATGTCCGGACCGAGGCTCGCCGCAAGCCACTGATCGAGGCGCAGGCCGGCCGCATCCGCGCCCGCCACCAGCACAGTGGGCTGCATGAATTGGTGCTCTATCAATTCAGGGGCCTCTTCGCTATGAGCGCTCATTGAAAAACCGTTCCGGATTGTTTGTCATGGCCACCCCAATTGCCGAGGAAGACCAGGAAAAGCCGCTCGACCCCGAGGTCGAAAAGGTGCGCAGGAAACTCGTCCGCTTCGTCGGGATCAATCTAGGCCTGCTGTTCCTCGCCCTTATGGTGGTGATCGGCGCCCTTGTCTACAAAGCGCGCAATGCACCGCCGGCGAACCCGCCGCTGGCCGGCGATATCCAGACACCCGCAGGCGAACCGGTCAGCGGCGACATCGTGCTGCCGGTCGGGGCCAAGGTGGTCAGCCAGTCGCTGTCCGGCAATCGGGTCTCGATCGACGCCGAGCTTGCCGACGGCAGCCGCACGATCTTCGTCTACGACATCACGGAGCGACGCCTGATCAGCCGCTTTGCGATCCGCAACAAGTGACCGAGCTGCAACGATGAACGGCAGCAGGCCAATGAGCAAGCCTCAGGGATGAGCGGGTTCGCCGAGCATCGTCGCGTCGCCACGGTCGCCCTGGTCGTCGCCAACTATGACGAGGCGATCGCCTGGTATGTCGAGAGGCTGGGGTTCCTGCTCGTCGAAAATGTCGATCTCGGCGGCGGCAAGCGCTGGGTCACAGTGGCGCCGGCCAGCGGGCAGGGCGCCAGGCTGCTTCTGGCCGAGGCTTCCGACGAGGCACAGAGCAAAAGCATCGGCAACCAGACCGGCGGGCGTGTCTTCCTGTTCCTGGAAACCGACGACTTCGCCCGCGACCACGCGGCGATGCTGGAGAAGGGCGTCGAATTCCGCGAAGCACCGCGCTTCGAGCCCTATGGCACGGTGGCTGTTTTCGCCGATCTGCATGGCAATCTCTGGGATCTGATCGAGCCGAAACGATAGGCTGACGGCCGGCTTTTCCTCGGCAAGGGAAAGCGGCCTAACCCCAGTTGCTTTTTCCCAGCGCTCAGCCTATATCGCCGGTTCTTGAACGCGCCCATCGTCTAGCGGTCAGGACACCGCCCTCTCACGGCGGGAACAGGGGTTCGATTCCCCTTGGGCGTACCAAGTTTTCCGACAAATTACAGGATGCCGTCGATTTCGTTTCTGAAGTCGGCGACCGTCGATACTGCGGCGTTCGGAAAACCCGCTCTGCACAGGTAGCCGCAATCTTGAAGATCCCAGTGGCACCAACCACTCCGGCCTTCATTTCAGTCGTCTGGCAAATGTTAACGGACCCGAAACCGAGAACCTTAACGCCCCGCAGCTCACGGCGATATATTAGTTGTCGCTTTAGTATCCGCAGGAGGTTGAGATGCAGAAAATAGCCTATCGTTTCGCTTGGGACGAGCCTGGCGCGACCGCGATCGAGTATGGCTTGATCGCGGCTCTTATCGCGCTGGCAATCATCACCGGCGCCGGGGCGCTTGGCAATTCGCTCAACGGGATATTCACGAACGTCGGCACTACGGTCAACAGCAGCGGCTCGTAAGTCGGTACATCAATTCGGTCGCCACTGGCCGGATTCGTCGATCTCAGCCTCCAAGAGCGTAGCGCGTACGTGCTTCCGATGTCGGGCATCGGGAGTGCGGACGGCGCTCTCAATCAGTCGGCTTTTTCCCGTTGCGTCGCCGCGTCGTCGCTTCTGGCGCCGCGAGGCTGTTTGCATTAGCATCACGTCACGGATCCTGAGATACGGCTCCAGCGGCGCGCAGAACGCCGCGCTGCCCGGACGGCCAGTTGATGCCGTGGGGAGGAAGGCCAATGCAGAAGCTGCAATCGCAGGGCGTCCATCACATCACGCTGGTCGGCGCCGGGCGCCAGACCTCTATCGATTTCTGGGAAGGCGTGCTCGGCATGCCGTTCATCTTCGAACAGCCCAATCTCGACAAGCCGAGGGAAAGCCACCTCTATTTCGATCCTGGCGACGGCCGGCTGGTCACCATCTTCACCGACGAGAGCCGCACACCAGAGAAGCGGCGCACGCCGACCGATCCGGGCTGTGTCCACCACATTGCCTTTTCGGTGTCGCGCGTCACCTTCCTGCAGGCGGTCGCCCGGCTTGACGAGCGCGGCATCAAGCACAGCGGCGTGAAGGATCGCGGTTTCATGGATTCGATCTATTTCGAGGATCCGCTCGGCCTGCTGGTCGAGTTGGCGTCCTACCGCTTCGAACCGCCAGCGGGCTTCACCCATGCCGATGTGCTGATGGAAGCGCACAGGCTGCGGGTCGTGCGCGGCGACTACAACATCGCCGAAGTGCATCTCGCCGATGCGATCCAGGCGCTTGTCGAGCGTTCCCGCGCAACCTTGTCGGAGGACCGGGCAGCGAAGAACCCATACTGAACAGACCAGAGGGAGGAATAAGATGGCCAAGACAGCGACGAAGACTGCCGGGAAATCCGCGGCCAAAGCTGCCGCCAAGCCGGCGGCGAAAGCTGCGGCAAAGCCAAAAGCCAAGGCGGCCGCCAAGGCGACGGCAAAAGCCGCGCCCAGGGCCAAGGCCAAGCCGGCCAAGAAGCCGGCGCTGAAGCTCAGCATGCTGAAGCCCAGCGTCAACAACATGACCGTGCGGGTGTTTGCGCGCGCGGCCGGTTTCGACCATGCCGAGACCGATGCCTGGGGCCACACCCGTTCGCCGGAGTTCATGGCGCGAAATCCCGCCCATTTGACACCGATGATCGAGGACAAGGGCCTCCCCAGAGGCGTGTTGTGGGAAAGCTGCGCCATCATGCAGTATCTCGCCAACAAGCACGGGCTGGAGAAATTCTATCCGAAGGCGCCGGCCAAGCGGGCGATGGTCGACAGTGCCATGTTCTACCTGATCGGTACGCTCTACCCCTATGTGGCGCGCGCCACCTATCCGGCGCTCGGCTTCCCTCATTATGCCGGCGAGGTCGGCCACAGCGACGCGCACCCCGACAGGAAGTCGGAGGCCCAGAAGGCGGCGATGGCCGCGATCGCCGAGCCGCTGGAGGTCTTCCACAGCTTCTTCAGGGACGGCAAGCCGTTCATCGGCGGCAAGCATCCTTCGATCGCCGATATCCGGCTGGCGGCGACGCTCGAATTCCTGGCCGTCGTCGACTATTCCCTGCCCCGATGGGCGAAGGACTATGTGGCGGCGATCGAGAAGACGCTCGGCAAGGCCTATAGCGAGCCGGCCGGCGACGTGCGCGGCTATATCGCGCATGTGAAGTCGCAGGCCAAGGCCTGAGGTTAAGGATGCGTTAACCAAAGCCCTGTCTACTGCGGGGCAATTCGCTTTCGGCCCGCGACCACGGATGTACTGGCGCAGAACGTCGTAGCGATGGGAAAGGTCGGCGCAATGCCGGCCTTTTTGCTTTCGCACGCGGTCTCTTTGTTCAACGCAATTCCCAAGGGAAGCGCCATGCGCTTTCCCCGGGAAAACCGTTTCACACTTTTCCTGGAATTGCTCTATCGCCGGGCGCGATCGAGCAGCGATCAGGCCACGCAAGCCTCGGCCGCTGTCGCTTTTCTGGCGTCAACTTTTGCGGAGAGATATTGTCATCGCCGGCGTTGGCCCTACCATCCATTTCGGCAGTCCGGCATGGATGGTCGGTCAGGCGCGAAATGAGGGCTGGCGATGAAAAGCGTTGCGAAGCGGGTTGCGGTTGTGGGTGTGATGCTGGCGAGTGCTGTTCATCCTTCAAATGCGGCTGAACTGAACACAATGAACGATGTCGGCACCGCCATTCAGGCATGCTGGACACCGCCGGCGGATGCCGGAACCGCCAGCGTCACCTTGAGCTTCAGCTTCAAGCGGGACGGCACGCTAATCGGCCCACCGAGGCCGACAGCCATCAAGGCGATGCCAAGGCGAAGAAATTGTTTGTCGACGCCGCAACAACCGCCTTGCAGAATTGTCTGCCCCTGACCTTCTCAGCGAAGCTGGCGCAAGGGATCGCCGGCAACGTGTTCACATTGCAATTCGCTTCTCCAAAATAGGCGCTGCCGCTCAGTGGTGACTGCGCCTTGCCTCGGCATACCGGGCAAGATCGGGCGTCTCGAAGACGTAGTCGCTCCAGGCTGATTCAGGAACCTGGCCGGCCAGATAGCATTCCAGCAACAGGCTCTGCTCGGGATTGAGTGGCCTTGGCGCGCGCTGGTCCAGCCCCAGCGAGTGAAACAGGTTTCTTGTCAGGTCCGAGACGGTGAAGTGGATCGACATCCGCAATCTCCCTTTGGTCCTTCAACGCGGAAGGCCCGGCAAAGGTTTCGAACGCATGGCGATAATGGCGCATTGATCTCGGTCCGTTGCGTTGCAAATCCTCGGCCATGGTCAGGCTTGCGCTTTCTTTCGAGGTTCGTCTCAATCTTGAAATAAAAATGTAATATCGAATTTACATGAGGTGACGTAGTACAATAGACAATAGGTCCTTCAGGTTGAAACTCTTTAGATTATTAGAAATTACTCATGTAGCTGAAGCTTGCTGAAGTCATGGGCTCTAGATTCCAGGTTCTCCGCAACAAGGACCAAGTTGTCCCGATGATCCGTTTCTGGCCTTCCATGGTGATCGCATTTATTTCGCTGGCGGCAGTTTTGTTCGGTACGCTTTCGTCCTACGCGGACAGCTGCGGCGCGATCAGAAGCCAGTTGCTTTCGGCTGGCCGCAGCGGCGGGGCGAGCCCGGAGCTTGCCCAGTTGCGCCGGCAACTTGCAGCCATCCAGACTATCGAGAGACAGCGCCAGTGCACGGCGAAAAGTTCGCTTGGTGGTCTCTTCAACGCCTGCGCCGATCTCGCCAGGAGCCGCTCGGATGTGCAGCGCCGGATCGCTGCCGCTGGGAATTCGGGCCGCGACACAGCGGGCCTGCAGGCGCGCCTCGTCGCGCTTGGCTGTGCGCCTTCGGCAAAGCAACGGCCTGTCCGCGCCGCGCCCAGCACCCAATCGGCGAGCACCACGTTCGCCGGCAATGCGATGCTGTTTTGCGTGCGTCTGTCGGACGGGTATTTCTTCCCGGCGCCAAAGTCGCAATTCGCCGCCAGCGGCGATCTTAAGGAGACGGTCGATCAATGCCGTTACATCTGCGATGACCCCAGCGTCGACCTCTACACGTTGAGCGACGCCAGCCTCGAAACCGACCAGATGACCGCGCTCGACACGCGCAAACCCTATACCGAGCTGCCGGCAGCCTTCAGATATCGCGATGATGCGAATTTCAAGGCATGCGACGTCAAGCGCTACTACCAGCGGGTCACCGAACTGCGAGCCAGGACTGTGACGCCCGCCAACATGCGCAACGCCATTATTCCGCTGCCGACGGCGAAGCCGGATCTCGGCACGGTTGCGGCCGTCGCCGGGATCGATGCCGAAGCCCCAGGTGCGGCCCAGCACCTTTCGATCGAGGCCGGCGAGCGGCCGGTGCGCGTGGTCGGCCCGGCATTTTTCCCGGCCGAATGATCGCCGGTCTTCCCCGATCGGCGATCACCGGTGGCGGCGTGCGTGCTGCGATGCGGTTGCGCGATCCCTCTGGAACAGAGGGGCACTCACGGCGTTGTGATCGACATCAGCCGGGAGGAACGCCGTGGCTACGTTCAGGGAAATGCGGGTGCTGGAGATCGTCGAGGACGACTCGCTGACCACCGAACAGAAAATCGCCGAACTGCGCGAGATCGAATCCGAGGCGCGTGGGTTGCAGCGGGCTGCCTCGGAGGGTCCAATGGACGACGATGACGGTTGGCAGGAAGATCTGCGTCAGGTTCGTCTTGCACTCGACAAGCTCGGAGCGAAGGAGCCGAAAAAAGGCGCTGCTTCCCTGTGAAGGCCGGGTAACCGAGCTATCCGCGGATCGCGTTTTGTTTGATCGAATCCCGCTTTTAGAGACCCGCTCCAATCTAATCACAGACCATGCGAGCTCTCTTGCCGGGCTCGCTGACGTTCCTGCAGGTCAGCGGCTTCGCCGGCGCCGATAGGGACGCCGACGCAGGCAACCTCGTCTGGTGCCGTCTCGGTGCGGCATGGCTGACCTTGCGCTCGGAAAAACGCCGGGGTGGCTGCGGCGCCACCGGAAAAGCGCCGTTTTCGACCTCGGATTGGCCGTAGTCGACATTCGGTGGCGGCCGATCCCAGATGCGCCGGACATCGAGCGGTCTCGGGATGACGACCGTGCCGTCATAACTGCGAGAGCAACCGCCGCCGAAAAGCAGCGCCAGCCCCATGAAAAAAAGGCACAATCCGTCCAAGCATCAGCAATACCCCTGCCGTTGCTTATATAGCGGGTTCGACCCTGCCGACAACCGGGCGGATGAAGCAGACCCTGCCGCCCAATCCTGTCTAACCAACCGTTAAGGTTAGCGGATCCTTAATGCTTCTCGGGCACATTCCGCCGACGAACCGCGGAGGAGGGTTCGGCCTTGGTTTTCGGGGTGGGGACGGCATGGCGGAAGCGAACGAAACAATCGGCGCGCGCGGCAAGCGCGAGCCTCGCAGATCCACTGCGCATGGCGATGATGCATCATCGTCCGCCTCTTGCATGGATTCGAACGATGCGCTTCGCCAACTCGTTGAAGCCGGTTCCGACTGGATCTGGGAGACCGACGCCGAACTGCGCTTCTCCTGGCTTTCGCAAAACTACCAGGCAGCCACTGGCACCGATCCGGCAAACGTGCTCGGCCGGTTCCGCTTCGACTTCCTCAACCAGGTCCTTAACGGCGATCGCAGTGGCGCCGCGCATCTGGAGGATCTGCAGGCGCACCGGCCTTTTCGCGACTTCGTCTACGAACTCAAGGGTGGCAACGCCGACTGTCGCTGGGTCTTGACGTCAGGCTTTCCGAAGTTCGACGACGAAGGAAGATTTGCCGGTTATCGCGGCATCGGCCGCAACGTCACGGCACTGGCGGGCGCCTTCAAAGATCCGGGGCCGGGACCATCGGCCTACGGCGAGCCCGACCAGCATCTGGCCGACCTCGAGCGGACCATGGACGCCATGCATATGGGCGTCGTGCTTCTCGATGCCAGGCTCGACACGCTGATCATCAACAAGGCCTATCGCGACCTCTCGAGGATTCCGGACGGCGCTGTTAGCGTCGGCGCTCCGTTCAGCCTGTTGATGGAGCTCAACCGCCGCAGCGGCATCTATGGCGACATCGACGAACAGCAATGGCAGCGCTACCTCGCCACCCGCCTCGACGAGATTCGCGCCGGATCCGTCGCGCCGCGCGAATTTGTCCATGCCAACGGCAGGACGATGATGTTCTCGGTGACGGCGTTGTCCGGGGGCAGGCGGCTGCTGACCTATTATGAGGTTACCGAGATCAAGCAGCGCGATGCGGAGATCAAAAGCGCCAATGCCAAGATCGCAGAGACCTTCGCCAGTCTCCGCACCATGGTCGACCAGATGCCGATCGGTGTCCTCGTCCTCGACGCCAATATGCGCGCGGAGATCATCAACCGTGCTTTCTATGATTTCTGGCAGATCGACGCCCGGCGCGCCGAGATCGGCTGCAGCTTCCGCGATCTGATGGACGCCAGCCGCGACATCGATCCGTTTGGTGCCGACGATGCATCATGGCAGCGGCATGTGGCAGAGCGCGAGGCGGAAATCAGGGCCGGGATCGCCGCCTCGCGGCAGTTCCCGCGCAATGACGGCCGCACCCTGATCTCGTCGATGGCGCCGCTGGCCGGCGGCAAGCGGCTGATCTCCTATGTCGACGTCACCGACATGAAGGACCGGGAGGCCGAACTTGCCGACGCGCTGGAGAAGGCGCGGCTGGCGGAGGCGGTGATCAACGCCGTCAAGGATCCGATCTTCGTCAAGGACGACCATCTGCGCTTCGTCTTCGTCAACGAGGCGTTCGCCGCTCTGTTTGGCCAGACGCCGCAAGCCATGCTCGGCAAGCCCGGCGGCGATTTCCTCCCGGCGAACGCTGTCGCGCTTTTCGAGCAGAGCGAAGGTGAGGTCCTTGCGACCGGGCGGCCGTACGAAGTGGAAGAGAATTTCGAGGTCGATGGCGCCAGCCGATCGCGCATCGTGAGGAAGAGCCGCGTCGGCATGGCCAGCGGCCGCGACTATGTTGCCGGCTTCCTGTTCGACATTTCCGACATGAAGCGCCGCGAGACCGAGGCGCAGGATGCGCGCAAGCATCTCGCCAGCGTTCTGGAATCCTTGCCGGCCGCCGTGATCATCTACGATAGCGACGACAGGTTCGTGTTCGCCAACCGCAAGATCCAGGATACGCTGCCGGCCTTGAAGCCGGCATGGCAGCCCGGCTGCACATTCCGCGAGGCACTCGTTCTGGGCCATGCGAACGGCTATTTCCGCAACAGCGGCGATCCACAAGTCGACCAGCTCTACGACAGCGACCATGACCGCTGGCTGGATGCGATCCTCGCCCGCTACCGCTTGCCCAATTCCTGCTACGAGCGTCATAACCCCGACGGCCGCTGGTACCAGGTCTACGACATGCGGACCGATGATGGCACCTTCATCGGTGTTCGCGTCGACATCTCCGAGATCAAGAGCCGCGAGGCGGCATTGCGCGATTCGATGCGCCAGATCGACCTGTTCCGGCACGTGATGGACGAGTTGCCGGTGGCCGCCTTCATCAAGGCGCAGGACCTGAGCATCGAATTCGTCAACAAGGCCTGGTGCGCGATCACCGGCTTGGCCAAGGAGGATGTCATCGGCCGCACCGACCGGCAGTTGTTCGGTGCGCAGGACGCCGATGGCTACAGCCATGACGACACGCAAGTCGTCGTGACGGGCGCCGTCAAGGAGGTCGAGGAACCCGTCACCCATCGCGACGGTACGGTTCGGCAGTTGATGACGCGCAAGAGCCGCCTGGTGACGCTGGACGGGTCGGTGCATCTGGTCGGTTCGAGCACCGACATCACCGACGTCAAGGCGCGCGAGCGTGCGCTGGAAGAAAGCATGCGCGAGAACGAGGTGTTCCGCAGCCTGATCGACAACGTGCCGGTATCGATCTACGCCAAGCGCTCCGATCTCCGGCAGTTCTATGTCAACAAGGGCTGGTGCGATCTCACGGGCTTCCGCAAGGAAGAGGCTATCGGCAAGACCGACATCGAGATTTTCGGGCCGGATGGCGAGGCTTTCGTCAATGGCGACCTCGCCGTGCTGCGCACCGGCGAAACCCAGGAGGTCGAAGAGACGGTGACGTTGGCCGACGGCAGCGTCAGGCATCAATTCGCCCGCAAGGGCGCGATGATCGCCTCCGATGGCTCGCTCTATTTGATCGGCTCGACCACCGACATAACCGAGCTGAAGATGCGAGAGGCCGAACTGCGCGAGGCGCGTCAGCGCGCCGTGCTCGCCGACCGCGCCAAGTCGGAATTCCTCGCCAATATGAGCCACGAGATCCGCACGCCGATGAACGGCGTGCTCGGCATGGCCGAACTGCTGGCCAAATCGGACCTCGACCCGAAGCAGAAGACGTTTACCGACATCATCGTGAAATCGGGCAATGCGCTGCTCACCATCATCAACGACATCCTGGACTTCTCCAAGATCGATGCCGGTCAGCTGGTGCTCGATCCGGCGCCCTTCAATCTGGCCGAGGCGATCGAGGACGTGGCGACGCTGGTGTCCACACGGGCCAAGGAGAAGGATCTCGAGCTGATCGTTCGTGTCGAGCCTCGGCTCGAGAGCCTGTTCGTCGGCGATGTCGGCCGTATCAGGCAGATCGTCACCAACCTGCTCGGCAACGCGGTGAAATTCACCGATGAAGGCCATGTGCTGGTCGACGTCACCGGCGAGAGCGTTCCAACCGGAACGAAGCTGACGATCTCGGTCACCGATACCGGTATCGGTATCCCCGAGGAAAAACTGAAACTGGTGTTCGAGAAATTCAGCCAGGTCGACACCTCTTCGACGAGGCGACACGAGGGGACCGGTCTCGGCCTCGCCATCACCTCGCGGCTCGTCGAGCTGATGGGCGGCGATATCGGGGTCGAAAGTGCGGAAGGCAAGGGCTCGACTTTCTGGTTCTCGGTGACGCTGCCGAGGGCCGGACAGCAGAACGGACAGCGCATCATGCCGATCGACGTGACCGGTGCGCGTGTGCTGATCGTCGACGACAATGCCGTCAATCGGGCCATCCTGACCGAACAGATGACATCGTGGACGTTCGATTCCTGCGCGGCCGAAAGCGGCGCCGAAGGCCTCAAGGTGCTGATCGCCGCCGCGGCCTATGGCGTGCCGGTCGACTGCGTCGTGCTCGACTACCAGATGCCTGAAATGAGCGGCGCCGAAATGGCGCGGATCGTGCGCAACACCGCCGGTCTTGCCGGCACGCCGATCATCATGCTGACCTCGGTCGACCAGTCGCTCGCCAACACCAGCTATCGCGATCTCGGCATCGATGCCCAGCTGATCAAGCCGGCGCGCTCTTCGGTGCTGCTGGAAACGCTGGTCGCCACCATCCAGCGGCATCGCCACAATACTGGCGACACGCAGCCGCTCGCGGCCGACGCCACTCCAGGCAATGTTGCGCGGCCGCAGCCCTCGGCACCGTCCGAACAGCGGGCGCTGCTGCAGCCGCCTTCGATTCGCCCCCGGCCACCGGTGGCGGCTGGCGGCGACAGGCTGGATATCCTGGTGGCCGAGGACAATGAGGTGAACCAGATGGTGTTCACCCAGATCCTCGGCGAGACCGGTTATGGTTTCGAGATCGTCGGCAATGGCCGCAAGGCGCTCGACGCCTTTGGCCGGCTCAACCCGTGCATGATCCTGATGGATGTCTCCATGCCGGAGATGAACGGTCTCGAAGCAACCGCCGCCATTCGCCGGCTGGAGGAAGAAACCGGCACGCATGTGCCGATCGTCGGCGTCACCGCGCATGCGCTGAAGGGCGACCGCGAGCGCTGCCTGGAGGCAGGCATGGACGACTATCTGCCCAAGCCGATCAGTCCCCGGGCGTTGCTCGAGAAGGTCGAGCGCTGGGTCGGCGCCAGCCGGCAGGCGCAGCGCAACGCCGGATAAGGCCGGCTCTGCCCGAGTGCCGGGAATACGGCGAAGATTCGCGCCCCTGTCAGCGGCCAAGACTATGGTGCGATCGCACCATATGAAAGGCGGCATCCAGCCGAGACAATGGCGACATACGAATTCCGCTCTTCCCAGTTACGGGCGGGAGCAGCGACCGCCGGCATGAGACAGCGTCAACCTACCCCAACGGACCTGTTTTCGGCGATGGCCCGGCCACGACACCGTCTGGCTGAGAGCAACGCGCTCCCGTCCGGCTTTTCTTCATAAAGGCCGGCTGATCTCCAAATCGCCGGCCAGCCTCGACCGAATCGAGCAAGTCCCTGATTCCGGTGACAAAGCCGGGCTGCGTCGGGAGTGCCGGCCAGGCGGCATTCTGCTCATCCCGATGACGCGTTACCGGGGTGACATCAAACTGTCATGCGACTGTTATAATCGAAGGCTATTGGCCTCAGCGGGTGCCGACTGACGAGCGCCGAGAGACCATCTTCCGAACAGGAGCAGGCCACATGAAGAAATTCCTCTATACGGCGTCGGCCGCTGCGCTTGCGCTCGCCGCGACGTCCGGCTTCGCCGCTGCGCGCGACCAGATCCAGGTCGCCGGGTCATCGACCGTGTTACCTTATGCCAAGATTGTCGCCGAGCAGTTCGGCGAAACATTCACCAACTTCAAGACCCCGGTCGTCGAATCCGGCGGCAGCGGCGCGGGCATCAAGGAATTCTGCAAGGGCGTCGGCGAAGACACAATCGACATCGCCAACTCGTCGCGTCCGATCAAGGCGGACGAACTCAAGTCCTGCGCCGACGCCGGCGTGAAAGAAGTCCAGGAAGTCCGGATCGGCTATGACGGCATCGTCTTCGCCACCGACATCAAGGGCCCGGATTGGGCGCTGGTTCCCGCCGACATCTACAAGGCGCTCGCGGCCAAGCTGGTCGTCGACGGCAAGCTGGTCGACAATCCGAACACCAAGTGGAGCCAGGTCAATCCGAAGCTGCCCGACTGGGACATCGCCGCCTACATTCCGGGCGAAAAGCACGGCACGCGCGAAGTGTTCGAGACCAAGCTCCTCGATGCCGGCTGTGACAAGGCTGCTCTCAAGGCTGCCGGCATTGCCGACGACAAGGAAATCGGCAAAACCTGCATCGCCATCCGCAAGGACGGCAAGGCCGTCGACATCGATGGCGACTATACCGAGACGCTCGCCCGCATCGACTCCAACAAGACCGGCGTCGGCGTGTTTGGCCTCGCCTTCTATGAAAACAATGCCGACAAGCTGAAGGTCGCCACCGTGGAAGGCATCGTGCCTTCGACCGAGACGATCGCCAGCGGCAAGTATCCCGTCTCGCGCCCGCTGTTCTTCTACGTCAAGAAGGCGCATCTGGGCGTCGTTCCCGGCCTCAAGGAATATGTCGAGTTCTTCCTTGACGACCAGATGGTTGGCCCGGAAAGCCCGCTCGCCGAATACGGCCTCGTTGCTGCTCCGGATGCCGAGCGTCAGGCCCAGCGTGACGCTTTCGCCGCCGGAAAGTCGATGTAATCAGCTGCCGCACCGGGGTGCGGGCCAATCCCGCGCCCCGGTTTCATCGCAGGCCGCAATGGCGGCTGCGTAAGAATTTCTCTTGGGGTGGGTCCATGTCGTCCTTGCTCGTACTGGCCATCGTCGTTGCCGTCGGCCTGGTTGCCTTTTTCATCGGCCGGCAACGTGCCGCGGCCCAGGACAATGGCAAGGTCAAGCCGCATTCGCGCGCCCACTATCATGGCTGGTGGGCCTTCCTGCTCGCCGTTCTGCCTGCTCTTTTGCTGCTTGCCGTCTGGACCGTCGGGTCTTCCATCTATCTGGACCGACACATTCACGCTGCCTTGCCCGAGCGCACCGTCGACAGCAAGGTTGCCAGTGAGGCACTGGATGTCAGCCTGGTAAAGAGCCTCGCCAGGGGCCTGCGCAAACTCGATGCAGGCACACTGGCCGCAATGCCTGCCAGCTTTGCCGAGCTGCAGCCGCTCCTCGCCGCCAAGGGTGTGGCACTGGCGAGCGACACGCAGGATTACATGATCCCGATCGCCGTCGAGGCGAACAAGGTCCAGGACCGGCTCGGCCTGTTCGGCGCCATTGTCATTCTCGTTTCCTCGATCGCCGGCGCCTTCTATGCGCTCAGGCAGATCGAGCCGCGCGCCAGGGCACGCAACAATGTCGAGAGGCTGATGCTGTGGGGGCTGCTTGCCGCCTCCACCATCGCTATCCTGACCACCATCGGCATCGTGCTTTCGATGCTGTTCCAGACGATCACCTTCTTCGAAAGCGTCTCGCCGATGAGGTTCTTCTTCGGCACCGTCTGGGATCCGCGTTTTTCCGCTGCCGGTTCGGGCGGCAGCCAGGGCCAGTTCGGCCTGATCCCGCTTCTTGCGGGCACGCTCTACATCGCCGCCGTCGCACTGCTGGTTGCGGTGCCGGTGGGGCTGATGTCGGCTGTCTACATGGCCGAATATGCAACGCCCAGGGTGCGCTCGGTGGTCAAGCCGGCGCTTGAACTGCTGGCCGGCATACCGACCATCGTCTATGGCATCTTCGCCGTCGTCACGCTTGGGCCATTCCTGCGCGATCTGTCCGCGGCACTGACCGGCGGTTCGCCCTTCATCCAGGGCCAGAGCATCTTCACCGCCGGCCTGGTCATGGGCGTCATGCTGATCCCGGTCGTGTCCTCTCTTTCGGACGACATCATAACCGCGGTGCCGCGCGCCATGCGCGACGGGTCGCTTGGCCTCGGCGCGACCCGCTCCGAGACGATCAAGCGGGTGATCCTGCCGGCTGCACTGCCCGGCATCGTCGGCGCCATCCTGCTGACTGCCTCGCGCGCCATCGGCGAAACGATGATTGTCGTGCTGGCGGCGGGCGTCGCCGCTAACCTCACCATCAACCCGTTCGAGGCGATGACGACCATCACCGTCAAGATCGTCAACCAGCTCACCGGCGACCTCGAGTTCAATTCGCCGCAGACGCTGGTCGCCTTCGCGCTCGGCCTGACGCTGTTCGCGCTGACGTTGGTGATGAACATCGTCGCGCTCTACATCGTGCGCAAATATCGGGAGCAGTACGAATGACCGACATTTCCATGGATACGATGGTCAGGGCGGCGGCCCATCCGCGCCGCGACATCGGCCTGAAGGCCCGTTACGCTGCCGAGCGCCGATTCCGCATCTATGGCGTCGTGGCGATTTCCGTAGGCCTGGCGTTCCTGGCAATCATGCTGATCACCATCGTCTCGAAAGGCTACACCGCCTTCTGGCAGACGACGGTATCACTGCCGATCTCGTTCGACGAGAAGGTGATCGATCCTTCCGGCAAGCGCGCAACCGATCCGAGCGTTCTGATCAAGGCGAATTATCCCAAGCTCGCCGAAAACGCGCTGGTGGCCAAGCTCGGCATCAATCCCGACGACAAGCCGGCGATCAAGCAGCTCAAGGGCTTCCTGTCGGAAGGCGCCCGCGTCCAGTTGCGCGACATCGTTGCCGCCGATCCGTCCGTGATCGGCACGACGCGCGACGTCAACATCCTCGCCGCCGCCAATCTCGACTCGGCTTTCAAGGGTCAGATCGACCTCAGCATCAAGGAAGCGCGACGCAAGGTCTCGGACCAGCAGATCACCTGGATGAACAAGCTCAAGGCCGAGGGCGCGATGGCCGAGCACTTCAACAGCGGCCTGTTCACCTACGGCGCCTCCAGCCGCCCGGAAACCTCGGGCATGGGCGTGGCGATCATCGGCTCGTTCTATATGATGGTGATCGTGTTGCTCCTGGCGCTGCCGATCGGCGTCGCCGCCTCCATCTATCTGGAGGAGTTCGCCAAGAAGAACCGTTTCACCGACCTTATCGAGGTCAACATCAACAATCTGGCCGCGGTGCCGTCAATCGTCTTCGGCTTGCTCGGCCTCGCGGTGTTCATCAATTTCCTGGGCATGCCGCGCTCCGCCGCTTTCGTCGGCGGCCTGGTGCTGACACTGATGACGCTGCCGACGATCATCATCGCCACGCGCGCCGCACTTGCCGCGGTGCCGCCGTCGATCCGCTCGGCGGCTCTCGGTCTTGGCGCCTCCAAGATGCAGATGGTGTTCCAGCACATCCTGCCGCTTGCCGCGCCCGGCATCCTCACCGGCACCATCATCGGTCTGGCGCGTGCGCTCGGCGAAACCGCGCCTCTGCTGCTGATCGGCATGGTCGCCTTCGTCGCCGATCCACCGACGACGCCTTTCGATCCGGCCACCGCGCTGCCGGTGCAGATCTATATGTGGGCGAACGAGGCCGAACGCGCCTTCGTCGAGCGCATGTCGGGCGCCATCATCATCCTGCTCGTCTTCCTCATGGCCATGAACATCACCGCGATCGTGCTTCGGCGTCGGTTCGAGCGGCGCTGGTAGAAAAAAGGCATCTTGGTATGAACATCATGACCGAACAGTCCCTTGAAAACGCAGTGGGCGACAAGATGAAGTCGAACGAAGTAATCAAAATGCGCGGCGACAAGGTCGGCGTGTTCTATGGCGAGAAGCAGGCGCTGTTCGACGTCGATCTCGACGTCCGCCTGAACCAGGTGACGGCGCTGATCGGCCCCTCCGGCTGCGGCAAGTCCACCTTCCTGCGCTGCCTCAACCGCATGAACGACACCATCGATTCAGCACGGGTAACCGGCAAGATAACGCTCGACGAAGAAGACATCTACGACAAGAACATCGATGTCGTCGAACTCAGGGCGCGCGTCGGCATGGTGTTCCAGAAACCCAATCCGTTCCCCAAATCGATCTACGAGAACGTTGCCTATGGTCCGCGCATCCACGGATTGGCCAAGCGCAAGGCCGACATGGATCAGATCGTAGAGTCGAGCCTGAAGAAGGCGGCGATCTGGAACGAGGTCAAGGACCGTTTGCAAGAACCTGGCACGGGTCTTTCCGGTGGCCAGCAGCAGCGTCTGTGCATTGCACGCGCCATCGCCGTGTCACCCGAGGTGATCCTGATGGACGAACCGTGTTCGGCGCTCGACCCGATCGCCACTGCTCGCGTCGAGGAACTGATCGACGAACTGCGTCAGAACTATACCATCGTCATCGTCACCCATTCGATGCAGCAGGCAGCACGCGTGTCGCAGCGCACCGCGATGTTCCATCTAGGCTATCTGGTCGAGGAGGGCGCCACCGACAAGATGTTCACCACCCCCGACGACAAACGCACCCAGGACTACATCACCGGCCGGTTCGGCTGAGCTCAGGCATACGAGGGACGAAGATCATGGGTGAACATACCGTCGCATCTTTCGATGAGGATCTGGAGCAGATCAGCCAGCTGATCCGCGACATGGGCGATCTCGCCTGCTCGATGGTCAGTGGCTCGACCAGGGCTTTGCTCAATTCGGACAATGCGCTGGCGCAGCGCGTGGTTTCCGATGATGCCATCATGGATGCACGCCAGCGCGAGCTGGACGATCGCGCCATCACGCTGATCGCCAAGCGCCAGCCAATGGCCAACGATCTGCGTGCGGTGGTCGGTTCGATCCGCATGGCCGGCGACCTTGAGCGCATCGGCGACCTTGCCAAGAACATCGCCAAGCGCGTCGGCACTGTCGGGCTGAGTGTCACGCCGCACGACCTTTCGCATTCGATCGACGCGATGGCGCAACTGGTGCTGATCCAGGTGCAGGGGGTCGTCGACGAGTATGCCGCCGCCGACCCGGCAGCGCTTGCCACGCTCAGAAACAATGACGAACGCATCGACGTCAAATACACCTCGGTGTTCCGTGAGCTGCTGACCTACATGATGGAAGATCCCCGCAACATCACGGCGTGCACGCACCTGTTGTTCTGCGCCAAGAACCTCGAGCGGATCGGCGACCACGTGACCAACATCGCCGAAAATGCCTACTATGTTTTGACCGGCACGCAGCTGCCAGCCAATCGTCCGAAGCAGGACGAGACGGCAATGTCCGCGCCAGCGGCATAACAGGGGTGACCAGCCGATGATCGCACCACGCATCATGGTGGTGGAGGATGAGGAGCCGCTAGGCGTGCTGCTCCGCTACAATCTTGAATCCGAAGGTTACCAGGTCGAGGTGGTGACGCGCGGCGACGAGGCCGAAATCCGGCTGCAGGAGAACGTTCCCGATCTTCTGGTGCTCGACTGGATGGTGCCTGCGGTTTCCGGTATCGAACTCTGCCGGCGCCTGCGAATGCGTCCCGAGACCGAGCGGCTGCCGATCATCATGCTGACCGCGCGAGGCGAGGAAAGCGACCGCGTGCGCGGCCTGTCGACCGGCGCCGACGACTATCTGGTCAAGCCCTTCTCGACGCCGGAGTTCATGGCCAGGGTCAAGGCGCTGCTGCGCCGGGCCAAGCCGGAAGTGCTGTCCAGCGTGCTAAAGGTCGGCGACATCGTGCTCGATCGCGAGTCGCACCGGGTCTATCGCAAGAAGAGCGAGATCCGGCTCGGGCCGACCGAGTTCCGCCTGCTCGAATTCATGATGCGCCATCCAGGCCGCGTGTTCTCGCGCAGCCAGCTGCTCGACAATGTCTGGGGCGAAACGATCTACATCGACGAGCGCACGGTCGACGTGCATGTCGGCCGGCTGCGCAAGGCGGTCAACAATGGCCGGATGCCGGACGTCATCCGCACGATCCGCGGGGCGGGCTACGCGATCAGGGAAGACTAGGTGCTGTTTCGTCCCGATAGATCGGGAAAACTCGATTAGCACGCGGTCGCCAACAGCCGGTGGAATGTTGCACTCGTCTCATCAATGGGGAGCGAGCACGTGACGCCAGGAGCGGTCATCCTCATCAGGTTTCGAATGACTGCATTTGGGCCAAAGCGACAGGCAGCTTCTCGCGTCCCTCGATCTCCCAAACTCTCTATTGGGCCCCGGCTGGCCAAGAGGCACGGCGAATTACTTGATAGGTCGCCATCTTTCCCGCAGACTCCAACCAGAAAGCCACGCAAGAATGCATTTGAGTTAATTTAGATATACGTTCGTCGAATGACGCGCATTCTGCAGAAATATACAATTTTAATAAATTTACTTCAAATTATTGCGAGTCCTCTCCTCTTTATTCATCGCTTGTCCGTCGATTGTTCAATGCGATCTCGGATCTAATGACGATTCCGTGGAACGATCTCGTTCTTTGCAGCGTTGCTTGGAAGCGGTCGCCGGACCTTTGACCAGGTCGGACACCATGAGGAAGGATTTCTGATGAGCACGGTCTTAAACGCCAAGGGCATCCCTCTTGCCTACACCGGCGCTTCCACTCATTGGTTCTCGGCCACCGGGTCTGGACCGGAACTGCATGGCACCTCCGGCAACGACTCCTTCTGGGGAGATACCGGCGTCAATGTCACGATCTACGGTGGCGCCGGCGACGACTACTATCATCTCTATTCCACCAACAATAAGGTGGTCGAGGATCCTGGGGCAGGGATCGACACGATCGACACATGGATGAGCTACAAGCTCCCCGACAATTTCGAGAACCTCGTCGTTACCGGCGCCAATCGATTTGCGTTCGGAAATGCGTTGGACAACATCATCAAGGGCGGGTCGGGTCACCAGACGCTGGATGGCGGCAAGGGAAATGATGTCCTGATCGGCGGTGATGGCGCCGATACTTTCGCCATTTCCAAAGGTAATGGAAGTGATCTTATCTTCGATTTCGGTGCGACCGATGCGGTCCGCCTTGACGGTTACGACTTCACTTCGTTCGATGCCGTCCGTTCACAGATGGTCCAGGTGGAATCGAACGTGATGCTGAACCTCGGATCCGACGAGATCCTGGTGTTCAAGAATACGACCATCGACAAGTTGCAGCCCACCCAGTTCGAACTTCCGATCGACAAGTCCGCAATGACGCTGTCCTTCTCCGACGATTTCAACACGCTGAGCCTTCGGGACGGGCAGGACGGCACCTGGAATTCCAATTTCTGGTGGGGAGCGCCGAACGGCAGCACGTTGAGCAGCAATGGTGAGTTGCAGTGGTATATCGACGCCAATTATGGCCCGACGAGTTCGGTCCATCCGTTCAGCGTTGAGAACGGCGTCCTCACCATCACCGCCGCGCAGGCGCCGGAGGACATCAAGCCTCTGATCAACAACTACGAATACACCTCGGGGATCCTGACGACCCACGACACCTTCTCGCAAACCTACGGCTATTTCGAAATGCGGGCGGATCTCCCTGAAACAGCCGGAGCCTGGCCGGCGTTCTGGCTGCTTCCGGAGGACGGCTCGTGGCCGCCGGAGCTGGACGTTGTCGAAACGCGTGGCCAGGACCCGAACACGCTCTACATGACGGCGCATTCCAATGAGACGGGAGCGCACACGAAGGTTTCGTCAACGGTGAACGTTGCGGATACCGACGGTTTCCACACCTATGGCCTACTCTGGACGAAGGATGAGCTTGTCTGGACCTATGATGGTGTAAAGGTCGCTCAAGCAGCGACGCCGGCCGACATGCACGATCCCATGTATATGCTGGCCAATCTCGCGGTGGGCGGCATTGCCGGCCAGCCTCCTGACCATCTGGCTACGCCAGCGGAGATGAAGATCGACTACATCCGCGCCTATACGCTGGACGACCTGCAGCACCACCCCTTGGACATCGCCGGCGACCATTCGGTCTAAGCGACGCCCTAATGTTGGGGCCATGAGCCGTTAGGAGCGCGGGAATGATTGCACGGTCTGATCTGCGGGCAGTCTTGAGGCGCGCCCTCGCCGATGTCGGCGTTTTTTCGTTCCTCATCAACATCCTGCTATTGGTGATCCCCCTTTATCTCTTGCAGGTCTATGACCGCGTCCTGCCTTCCTCCAGCGTCGAGACGCTTCTTTACCTCTCTGCTATCGCGGTTCTCGCACTCGCCTTTCTCGGTCTCCTTGATGCGGTCCGCTCCGTTTACACGCAGCGCGTTGCAGCCATTGTCGACAACAGACTGGGCGCGAGGACATTCGCCGTCTCGCTGGAGGCTAAGTACGCTGCGGGAGCGGCCCTGTCTCCACTGCGCGACCTTGCCTCGGTATGCGCCTTCATCAGGTCACGCGGCGCGGCGGTCTTGTTCGACCTGCCGTTTGCTCCGTTCTTCCTCGCCCTGCTGTACCTCATCCACCCTATGCTGTTCTGGCTTACGCTGGCGGGATCTGGGCTGTTGCTTGCGATGGTCGTGGCAAATCAGTTTGCCATCGGCAGGAATGATGCCTTGTCGGCGGAACGCTCGGCTGTTGCCAGCCTGTCGGAGCAGGCCTTTGCCCGGAATGCAGAGACGCTGCGCGCCATGGGCATGATCCAAAACGCCGCGCGAGTGTGGGGAAGGCACGTGGCGGAGGCGCTAGTCCTGCATGACCGTTCGTCGATGGCCAACGCGATTTTCAGTGGAACGTCGCGAGCCGTACGCATGATGCTTCAGCTGGCAATACTGGGTGTCGGAGCATGGCTCGTGCTGCAAGGGAAGATGACGGCCGGCATGATCTTCGCGTCTTCCCTGGTGTCGTCCCGTGCGCTGCAGCCGCTCGACCAACTGATCGGGTCATGGCGGCAGATCGTCGACGCCAGACGATCGTGGAAGCGTTTGGACAAGGCGCTTTCCGCCCATCCGGCACATGCGCAAAAACTGACCTTGCCGGACCCGTCCGGCGAAATTGTCGTGCAGGGCCTCATCTTTGTCGCGCCGAACGCCACGCCAGGCACCGAACCCATCATCAAAAGACTGAACTTCCGCATCGGCGCAGGCGAAGCGGTGGCGATAATAGGTCCGAGCGGAGCCGGCAAGTCCACCCTGGCAAGATTGCTTGTCGGTGCGATTCAGGCAACCAGCGGCTGCGTCAGGATTGATGGCGCCGATCTCAGAACCTGGGACGAGAAGCAGCTTGGCCGGCATATCGGATATCTCGCTCAGGAGGTGGAGCTCTTTCCCGGATCGATCGCGGAAAATGTCGCCCGCTTTGAACCCGATGCGAATGACGCCTCGATCGTCGAGGCAGCAAAGAATGCCCGGGCGCATGAGCTGATACTGGAGCAGCGAGACGGCTATCAGACCAGAATAGGTTCGTCGGACAGAATACTGTCGGGCGGCGAACGCCAAAGGATCGGGCTGGCGCGCGCTTTTTACGGCAATCCGCATGTTCTCGTTCTGGATGAGCCCAGTACCCATCTCGACGGCAGCGGCGAAGCCGCGCTCGAAGAAGTGCTTGCCGCCGCGAAAGCGGCGGGCGTTACGACAATCGTGATAACGCACCGCCCTTCGGTCGCCGCAGCCTGCGACCGCGTGATGCTTCTACGCAGCGGAGTGATCGAAGCCTTCGGTCCAAGCGCCGACGTGATGCGGCAGCCGATCGCCGGCATCGGCCTTGCCCCACAGCGCAGCATGGCGGTGACAGGGTCTTTTGCAACGACGAACCGCGGCACCCCTCATAGTGTCCGCTTTGGATCGTAGAAGATGACAGCACAGAGCCTCGTCCGGGAAGGCACAGCACGCACCGACATTCGCCGGGTGGCAGTCACCGGATACGCGGCAATGGCGATATTGGTGGGTTGCTTTGGCTATTGGGCGGTCAGTGCACCGTTGTCCGGCGCGGTCATCACGCAAGGCAAAATCTCGGCGACAGGCGGGAACATCCTCATCCAGCATCCCGAGGGCGGCATCATCCAAGAGTTGCTCGTCCATGAGGGTGATCGCGTGCAACAGGCCCAGGAACTGATCCTGCTGGATCGAACAGCCGCGCAAGCCGAACTCAACCGGCTGACGAGACAGTCGATCGCGTTGAAGGCCAGCGCCTCGCGGCTGGAGGCGGAACGCGACGGGTTGGATCGGCTTGCGCCAATCACAGAGGCTGCGCCAGCACCGTTCCAGCACAATTTCGAGGTCCTGGTTCAGGAACAGCGGAAGGAATTCAACGCCAGGCTCGCCCGATTTCGATCCGAACAATCGATCCTCAGGCAACGGGTTGCCATGCATCGCCAGTCTGTTGTCGGGTTGCAGGCCCAGAAACAGGCCATTCAGCAACAGGCCGAAGTCGTGAAGAAAGAACTGGGCATCAAGACCAGCCTTTTGGACAAGGGCCTCACCAATCGCACCGAATATTCGCAGCTTTTGCGTAGCGAGGCAGATCTCGTCGGGCAGGCAGGGGCGCTGGAGGCAAATCTTGCATCGGCCAACACCCAGATCGTCGAAGCGCAGGAGCAGATAGAGCGCCTGACCACGCAACGCGTGGAGGAAGCCCTGACGAAGCTCGACGAGGTACGTTCTTCGCTGGCTGACATTGACGAACAGATGCGGGCATCCGAGGCAGTGCTGCGGCGGACGACGATCAAGGCGCCGGCGGCGGGCATCGTGGTATCGTCCACCTACAATTCCAGGGGCAGCGTGATTGCCCCCGGCGAGAAGATCATGGAGATTCTGCCTACGGCATCGGGCTTGATCGTCGATGCACGGCTGCCGCCGAAAGACATTGACCAGGTTCGTGTCGGCCAGCCGGCAAAACTGCGACTATCAGCGTTGAACATGCGGCTCACCCCTGAGATTTCAGCCATGGTGACACAGGTTTCCGCAGATCGGCTCATCGATCAGGCTACGCATGAACCCTATTTCCGCGCCAAGCTGAAGATTGCCACCGACTTGCCGCCCGGCGTAAAAGCGGAGCAGCTTTACCCTGGAATGCCGGTAGAAGCGTTCATCAGCACCGGCGAACGGACTTTCTTCGAGTATCTCGTACGTCCGATGCGCGATTCCTTCGCGCGCGCTTTCACGGAGCGGTAGATGTTGCGGACCGCGCAATTTTGACCCTGGTCCTCACGCCACGCTCTTTCCGGCGCTCCCTCTCGCCTGCACGCCCGGCGCAAAAATCTCCTGATCGACGAAGATCAGCGCCCGCATGGCGCAGCCTTCGCGGATCAGCGGCAGTTCGTTCGGCTCTGTGTCGAAGGAAATCGATTTTGAGTGCTGGCCGCCGGCGGTCTGGGCAATCGCCTCGCGCAGTGCCGGCTCTATCAGGTCGAAGGCGGCGGCGCTGACGCCGACCATGGCGACGGGCGCCGGATCGATCAGCGCGAACAGGCTGCCGAGACCGTAGCCGAGCGCTTCGCCGGCCTTGCGATAGGCTTCCCGTTCGGGTCCATCCCTTTCACGGGCCGCGGTCGCCAGCGCGCGCATGTCGGCGTCGCTGACATCGGCGACGGGTTCTGCATCCTCGCCCATCTGCCTGGCGTTGCGCCAGATGGCGTAATTGCCCGCATAGGCTTCGACGCAGCCGCGCCGTCCGCAGCGGCAGAGCGCGCCGTTCGGCCGATGGATTATGTGGCCGAATTCGCCGCCCGAAGAATGGGTGCCGGTGAACAATTCGCCCTTCAGCACCAGTCCCATGCCGATGCCGTGCGACAAAAGGATAGCGATGAAATCGTCGCGGTAACGATCGGGGTCGCGCCAGCGCAGCGCCACCGCCATCATGTTGCAGTCATTCTCCATTATGGCGGGGATGCCGAACTCGTCTTCGAATATGTCAGCGAAGGCGATGTCGGTGTGCGGCGTGATCGGCGACCACAGCATGGCGCGGGCACGGGTGTCGGTGATGCCCTGGATGGCCAGTGCGATGCGGGCGATGCTGCGCACGTCCAGGTCGGGATCTGCCAGGCGGCGGCGCACGATTGCCGCGCATTCACCGATCAGCGACTCGCGCGACATCGTCAGCGTGTCCAGCCGGCGCTGTTCCTCGGATACTACCTGGCCGGCATAGTCGATGACGGCGACGGAGAGGAAGTTCAGCGACAGCACTACGGTCATTACCGCGGCCGCTTCCGGATTGAGACTGAGGCCGACCTGCGGCCGGCCGCGTTTGAGCGAGCCGGCCTCGCTCGGCTTGCTTTCGGTCAGGATGCCTTCGACGATCAAGTCGGAGGAAATCGCCGAGATGGTCGAATGGCTGAGGCTTGTGGTCGCGGCAATCTCGGTTCGCGACGGATGTCCGGCGCGGCGCACCGCCGCGATCACCATGGCGCGGTTGCGGCGGCGCAGATCGTCGTGGCGGATTCCGACCGACATGCTTTTTCAATCCTCCCGGTCGCCGCGGTTCTTCCTGCCCTGGAACGCTGTCGGTGACGCGGATAAATACTGGCAGAAGCTGCACGCCCTGTCATTTATTTATTCCGAGACTCGAAAAAAACTCGAAATGACATCAAAATCCATCAGAATCGATGTTGACAGCGTTCGGGCGTTGGCCCAGTATTTTTTCGAGGCTCGAAAAAATAGAGCCTCTGTGCCGGCCCTCGGGTCAGTTTGGTCGCGCCATACGCGGCGCAGGGAGGATAATATGAAAAGATTCACGGCCGCCATCCTGGCGGGTGCCGCCATGTCGCTGACACTCGCGTCGGTCGCGCAGGCGAAGGACAAGGTCGTCGGCGTTTCATGGTCCAATTTCCAGGAAGAGCGTTGGAAGACCGACGAGGCCGCCATGAAGACGGCGATCGAGGCCGCCGGCGACAAGTACATCTCCGCCGATGCACAGTCCAATCCCGGCAAGCAGCTCACCGATGTCGAAAGCCTGATTTCGCAGGGCGCCAATTCGCTGATCATCCTGGCGCAGGACGCCTCGGCCATCGGCCCTGCGGTGCAGAAAGCGCTGGACGAAGGCATCCCGGTCGTCGGCTATGACCGGTTGATCGAAAACAAGGACGTCTTCTATCTGACCTTCGACAACAAGGAAGTCGGCCGCATGCAGGCCCGCGAAGTGTTCAAGGTCAAGCCGGAAGGCAACTACGTCTTCATCAAGGGCTCCGGTGCCGATCCCAATGCCGACTTCCTGTTCTCGGGCTCGATGGAAGTGCTCAAGGAAGCCATCGACAGCGGCAAGATCAAGAATGTCGGCGAAGCCTACACGGATGGCTGGCTGCCCGCCAACGCCCAGAAGAACATGGAACAGTTCCTGACCGCCAACGACAACAAGGTCGACGCGGTGGTCGCGGCCAATGACGGCACCGCCGGTGGCGTCGTCGCGGCGCTGACGGCGCAGGGCCTTGCCGGCACTGTGCCGGTCTCGGGTCAGGACGGCGACCACGCCGCGCTGAACCGTATCGCGCTCGGCACGCAGACCGTTTCGGTGTGGAAGGACGCGCGTGAGCTCGGCAAGACCGCCGCCGAGATCGCTTCGCAGCTCGCAGACGGCAAGAAGACCGGCGACATTGCCGGCGCCAAGAACTTCACGACGCCGGGCGGCAACACCGTCAAGTCGCTGTTCCTGACCCCGATTGCCATCACCAAGGACAATCTCAACCTCGTCATCGACGCTGGCTGGATCAAGAAGGAAGAAGTCTGCACGGGCGTTGCCGCCGGCACCGTCGCGGCATGTAACTGATCCGGACCATTTCGAAATATCTGAACGCCGCGGCCCAAAAGCCGCGGCGTTTTCTCAAAAACTTTTGTGTTTCCGCATCATGCGGATAGCTTCTAGGCTGGGCTCCGGCATGCGCGTCAGACGGCCAGTCGGTGGGAGGAAATTATGACCGATACGACGTCCAACCCACAGGCCGATACGGCGCGCGCGTCGGAACTCGGGGCCGTCGCCCGGTTCCTGAAGGCGACCGAGATCGACACCCGCATGCTCGGCATGATCGGTGCGCTGCTGGTCATCTGGATTGGGCTGCATGTCATTTCCAGCCTGCGCCTGGGCGTCAACCCGCTCGATTTCGACAGCCGCACCTTTCTCACGCCGCGCAATCTGTGGAACCTGTCGGTGCAGACATCCGCAGTTGCCATCATGGCCTGCGGCATGGTGCTGGTCATCGTCATGCGCAACATCGACCTGTCGGTCGGTTCCGCCGAGGGCCTGATCGGCATGGTAATGGGATTTGCCCAGGTGCATTTCCTGGTGCGCTTTGTCGGGCTCGAACTCGGCAATCCGTGGATCTGGGTCCTGGCGCTGGTCATCGGCCTGGCGCTCGGCCTGCTGATCGGCGCCTTTCAAGGCTTCGTCATCGCCTATCTCGAAGTGCCCGCCTTTATCGTGACGCTGGGTGGCCTGCTGGTCTGGCGCGGTGCGGCCTGGTGGGTCACGTCAGGCCAGACCGTGGCGCCGCTTGACGCCACTTTTCAGCTGATGGGCGGCGGGCCGGCGGGATCGATCGGCGCGACCTGGAGCTGGGTCGTCGGGATTGTCGCCTGCCTCGCCGTGGTGTTTGGGCTGTTCAACGGGCGGGTACAGCGCAAGCGTTTCCGGTTTCCGCTACGTCCGATCTGGGCCGAGACGCTGCTCGGAGTCGTCACCTGCGGCGCCATCATGGGCGCGGTCTGGCTCGCCAATTCCTATCCCTGGCCGATCGGCATCGTGAACAGATATGCGGCCGCCAACAACATCACCGTTCCCGAAGGCGGCCTGTTCATCGCCCACGGTATCGCCATACCGGTGCTGATGGCGGTCGCCGTCGGGCTGGTCATGACCTTCATCACCAACCGCACCCGTTTCGGCCGCTATGTCTTCGCCATCGGCGGCAATCCCGAGGCGGCCAATCTCGCCGGCATCAACACGCGCTGGATCACCATGAAGGTGTTCATGATCATGGGCGTGCTGGCCACGATCGCCGCGGCGATCTCCTCGGCCCGGCAGAACTCGGCCACCAACGTGCTTGGAACGCTCGACGAGCTGCTCGTCATTGCAGCCGCCGTGATCGGCGGCACGTCGCTTGCCGGCGGATCGGGAACGATCATCGGCGCCATGCTCGGCGCCCTGCTGATGCAGTCGCTGCAGTCCGGCATGGTGCTGCTCGGCGTCGACTCGCCGCTGCAGAGCATCGTCGTCGGGGCCGTACTGGTCATCGCCGTGTGGCTCGACACCGTCTATCGCAAGCGCGTCTAGGAGGGCATGCCATGACTGACAAGACTGCTCCTGCAGCCACCGCGCTGATCGACATGAGGAACATCTCGATCGCGTTTGGCGGCATCCGCGCCGTCGACGACGCCTCGATCGATCTTTTCCCCGGCGAGGTCGTGGCGTTGCTCGGCCACAATGGCGCCGGCAAGTCGACATTGATCAAGATCCTGTCCGGCGCCTACAAACGCGATTCGGGCCAGATCTTCGTCAACGGCGAGGAGGCATCGATCTCCAATCCACGCGACGCCAAGAAATACGGCATCGAGACGATCTACCAGACGCTGGCATTGGCCGACAATGTCGACGCCGCCGCCAATCTGTTCCTCGGCCGGGAGCTGATGACCGCCTGGGGCACGCTCGACGACGTTGCCATGGAGGCCGAGGCGCGCAAGGTGATGGGTCGGCTCAATCCCCGCTTCCAGCGCTTCAAGGAGCCGGTGATCAAGCTGTCGGGCGGCCAGCGGCAATCGGTGGCGATCGCGCGTGCAATCCTGTTCAATGCGCGCATCCTGATCATGGACGAGCCGACGGCGGCGCTTGGTCCGCAGGAAACGGCGCAGGTCGGCGAACTGGTCAAGCAGCTCAAGTCCGACGGCATCGGCATCTTCCTGATCAGCCACGACATCCACGATGTGTTCGAGCTTGCCGACCGGGTCTGCGTCATGAAGAATGGCCAGGTCGTCGGCACCGCCCGCACCACTGATGTCACCCAGGACGAGGTGCTGGGGATGATCATTCTGGGCAAATGCCCGCCGGGCGCCATTCCCGGACCGGGCGCGCTGAAGATAGCGGCCTGAGATCGAGCCAGATCGCGGTTGCCGGACACGTGATATGCCAGCCGTAAGGATGGCTTGGCCTTGGCATTGTGTTGGCACGGCGACTTGCCCATAAAGGTCCGACATCGCTCAGGGACCGCACGATCCGTTGAAGAAGCTTTTTCCGATCATCGCCTTTATCGCCGTCGCGCTGATCAGCATGGTGATGGCAGGTTTTGCTTATTTCGCCACGCAGGAAGCCGCGCGCATCAAGTTCGAGGCGACTGCCGACGATGCGCTCAACCGGATCGAGAGCCGCATCGACCTGCATCTGTCGCTGCTGCGCTCGACGCAGGCCCTGTTCGACGCCCGCAATGGCGATATTTCTCGCAATGAGTTCAAGGCGTTCTTCAACGCGCTCGATGTCGACAAGAATTTCGCCGGCTTGCGCGGCATCGGTTTCCTCAGGCTGGCAAAGGCGGGCGACGAGGCGACGGTCGAACGCGATATGCTGCACGATTATGGCGTCAGTCATCCAATCTACCCGGATACCACGCAATCCTGGCGTACCCCTATCGTGCTGTTCGAACCGCTGGATCCATCCAACCAAGCCGGCATCGGCTACGACATGTTCAGCGAACCGGTGCGGCGTGTGGCGATCGAAAAGACGATGTCCGACGACCAGCAGCACGCCAGCGGGTTGGTGCAGCTGGGCCAGGACACGGGCGCCGCGCAGACGTTCACCGGCTTCTTCGTTTTCGTGCGGCTCAATGTCGAAACCGCTCCCGACGTCATCAATGCTTCGAGATCCTCGACGGCCGGTTTTCTCTATGCGGCCTTTCGGGCTCGCGATCTGTTCCAGACCGCGCTCAGCCGGTCGCCGCTGCTGCCGGTCAACACCGAAATCTATGATGGCGATGGTGCCGTGAACGGCGATAATCTGCTGTTCCGGTCGGAGACGCCGCCGGCGTCGACTTTCGGCGACAGGCTGCTGGTCACCCGAAAGATCATCGTCGCCGGACGGCCATGGACTGTCCTGTTCCGGCCGACAAGCGCCTTCTCGCAGCCGTCGTCGCGCGCCATTCCGGTGATGCTGGGGCTGTTCGGCCTGTTGTTGGCGGGCGCCATCGCGCTGGTGGCGCGCTATCAGGAGCGGGCCTATGAGGCAGCGTCGCGGTTGCACGAAACGACGGAAAAGAGCCTGATCGAAAAAGACCTGATGCTGCAGGAGATGAAGCATCGCATCAAGAATTCGATCACCAGGGTGCTGGCTATCGCGCGCCAGACGGCATCGCGGGCTACCGACGTCAACGAGTTTTCCGCATCCTTCTCGGCCAGGCTGCAGGCGATGGCGGCGTCCCAGGACATGCTGACGCGCTCGCGCTGGCAGAAGGCCGATCTTGGCGATCTCCTGCGCATCGAACTCGGCCAGGTGTTCGGCAAGGAGCTGCCCGAGGGGCTGCTGTCAGGGCCGCAGGTGCTGCTCGACGAAACCACGACGCAAGCGCTCGGCCTGACCTTCCACGAACTGGCGACGAATGCGCTGAAATACGGCGAAGCCGGCAATTCCGTCGGCGCGCTGAAAGTGGACTGGTCGGTCGAAGGGCGCGGGCGCGACAGGACGCTGGCTCTCAATTGGCGCGAAAACGGGCAGACGAAACTCGAAGCGCCAGCCAAGACCGGATTCGGCACCAAGCTGATCGATCTCAACGTGACGCGGGAGCTGCGCGGTACGATCAAACGCGATTACCAGGCCAATGGGCTGAACGTTGAAATCAAAATTCCACTCGCCAACTGAGCGCGACCTTCACCCGAAAAGGATCAAGCGTCCAGACATGAAAAATCCGAAGGCCAGCGGACCGGCCTCCGGATCCACGTTTCGATTATCGCCGAATTAGTTGCAGCGAGCCGTGTAGATCCGGCCGCGATGATCGCGATATTGACAATAGCCGTTGCGCAGGTTGCGCACCAGCAGGCCGGAACCGGCACCAACGGCCGCGCCGATCAGCGCGCCCTTGCCGCCGCCGACCAAGCCGCCGACACCGGCGCCGATCAAGCCGCCGCCAACCACGTCCTGCTCGGTCGAGGTGCAGCCGCTGACGGCAACCACCGCAACCAGTGCAATAATCATCTTCCGCATAGAGTCACTCCTCACTTTTTGTCCTCACTTGGTAAAGCTCCAGCTGCCATTTAGCATGAAATGACGGCCTTTGCTGCTGCAATCTATTGTTGGTGAAGATAGTCTTTTTCTGGGCGTGCCGCGTTCGACGCCATTACGAGGCTGGAAATTGCCAAAGACGCGTCAAGCGTACCATCGGCGCGCACATTCCAGACGATCTTATCATAGTCGTCTTCAAGCGCCGGATCGACGGCAAGGCATTTGGCGACGATGTTGTCAGCCTGCCCTTGCACGTCGCCCAAGGCGAACGGGCGTTCGGCCAAGCATTGCTCGGCGCTCGCGAAAACGCTTCTGGGCACCTGGAGTTCACGGCAGTCGGCCATGGTGTTCGAGCAACCGATGACCAGCAGCAATGCAGCGATATGTTCCATGGCGGGAAGTCCTCTCGCCATAGTAACGGTCTACATTCGCCAAAGTTCCTGGCTCGCTGGGCCGGGCAGGGAAGTAAGAGGGCGACAATCGATTCTGTCACCGGCCGAAACGAGCTGGCCTCAGACCAATTGGTACAGGGCGACCACCGCGATCACGGCCAGCAGGCCCAGCGCGACAAGGCGCAAGGCCCCATTGGGAACAGGGGCCAGCGGTGGCGCGGATGCCTCGGAGTCCTCAAACTCGCCCATGGAAATCCGGGCGGCCTGCTCCAGTCTGTTCATGTCGGCAACCGTCAAGGCATTCCTCCCGCACCATGCTGCAATCCTGCTGCGGAAATGTTCGGTGATGCAACAAGTTCCAGCGGTATCTGGGAAAAACAGCATCTGCTTTTATGGTGAACAGCTGGTTAAGGAAGCTCGGGTCGCTCAATCCGTCTCGAAATTGCCGTGCGGAACGACAAGGCGGTACTCGAGACGGCCAGCCGCGATTTCGAGCGTCGCCGTTCCGTTCAGCGACGTCGGCACGACCCGTTCGAGTGCGACGCTGCCGAAGCGCTTCTCGCTACGCCTAACATCACTGGCTCCGATTGCCTCGGCCCATGTCAGGGACAGGGAGGTTCCCGTGTCGGCGGCGGTCAGGTTAGCTGTAACATCGACGAATCCATCGGGCCGCGACAGGGCGCCATAGCTCACCGAATTGACGGCGAGTTCATGCATCGCAAGGCCGATATGCAGGGCAGCGTTGGGATTGAGATAGGGGTTTGCCCCCTGAAATCTCAGGCTGCGAACCGGATCGCCGCCGTAGCGGCCCACCTGGCCCGATACGAGTTCGCGAAGTGCTGCACCCCGCCAGTTGGAAGAGGTCACGAGATCTTGGGACGAAGCCAGCGATTGCAGCCGGCCGCGAAAGCGTGTCAGGAAATCGCCGATGCTGTCGGAGTAGCGACCGGTCTGGGTGGCTATGCTCTGGATGATCGCCAGCAGGTTTTTGGAGCGATGGCTTACCTCCCGCAACAGCGTCGTCAGGGTCTGCTCGCGGCGCTTTTGCTCGGTCGTCTCGACCATTGTGGTGACGACGCCTTGCACCGTGCCGCCGTCGCCGTGGTCGGCATCGATCCAGACCTCAAACCAGCGGCTGCCATCCTCGACGGGAACGCTGATCTCGAGACGTTGGGGGTTGCCGGATGCAATGACGTCGCGCTTGGCCGCGCCGATGCGGTCGGCCTGCGCCTCCGGCAGAATACCGATGCTGTCGGTGGTGTCCGAAACCCAGGGCGCACGCATGTTGCGCGCCCATACGGTTTTCATCTCGCGATCCTGGTAGAGAACGGAAATGCCGGCATTGTGCAACGCGTGAAGAAGGGCGCGGCCGAGCTGCATGCCGCTTTCGGCAGGATGGAGGGCGATGACTTCATCGCTTTGCACGTCGTCCTTCCTGTTTCCGGTCCTGGAACCCATCGGCCAAACTGTCCACCCAATTCAGGCTGAACGGCTCACCGGTGAATGGGTTCCAAACAGGTTTCCCGAACCCGCCGCCAAAAAACGGTCCGCCGGACGGCGTCCTTTAGGACACCGCCCGGCGGTGGCTGGAAACCGTTTGAGGGGTGCGGCTTCCAGTGTTCGGCCGTTCGTTGTTATGAAGCCCGTTTGAACAGGCCCGCAAGAAGCGAAATGACCAGGAAAGCGAGGAAGATGAAAAACAATATCTGCGCTATGCCGGCAGATGTACCGGCGATGCCGCCGAAACCAAGCGCGCCGGCGATGATCGCAACGACGAGAAATACGAGCGCCCAGTAAAGCATGATGCATCTCCTTCGAATGGTGCGATAAAAACGTGGGTGGCTGCGGTTTGTTCCCACCCTTTGCCGAAAAAGACCGAGCTTGCAAATCGTTCAAGCAGGAAGCGCGCAGGAATTTCACCGTCGCCGCCCGCGTGCATCAGGCGGCACGATTACCACTTCCCCAATTCACGACTATGCGGCGGCTTTCGCCTGGCGGTCAAAGAACAGTGCCTGGCTGATCAGCGCCTTGACCATGTCGGGATTGAACGGCTTGGTGACCAGAAAGGCCGGTTCCGGCCGTTCGCCAGTCAAGAGGCGCTCGGGGAAGGCGGTGATGAAGATGACCGGCACCGACGTCGATGACAGGATCTCGTTCACGGCCTCGATGCCGGAACTGCCGTCGGCAAGCTGGATGTCGGCCAGCACCATCTTCGGCCGTGTCTTGCCGAACATCATCACTGCCTCGGCATGGGTGCGCGCCGTTCCAACGACGCGGTGCCCGAGGCTCTCTACCATTTCTTCGATATCCATGGCGATCAGTGGTTCATCCTCGATGATCAGAACGTCGGTTGCCACCTGACGGGATATCTCGTTGCTCGCCTGGGCAAGCAGCTCTGAAAACTCCTGGTCGCCGACGTCGAGGATCTCAGCCGCTTCGTCCTCGCTGAAGCCTTCGACAGCCACGAGCAGAAAGGCCTGACGAGGCCGCGGCGCGATCGCATTCAGATTGGCGGCGGTGCGCTGTTCCCACGCCGATTGCGCCTGCTCCTGCGGGACGCGGATGGCGACGGATGTGAACAGCTTGGCGAAAACCTTGTACAGCGCGATGCGGTCGCTCGATGCTTCGGGAAATATCTCGATATCGGCGATGATGGCCTCGAGCATCGCGGCTACCAGCGCATCACCACTCTCTTGCGACCCGGAAACAGCCCGCGAGAAGCGGCGCAGGAAGGGCAGATGTGGTGCGATGGTGGCGGATAAGCTCATGGTAAGACGTCTCCCTCAGAATGACGTGATTGCATAGGTCAAGCTGACTGCAAGCCCTGACGTTAACGCGGATTTTTTGAAAAAGTTCCGCCTCGACGGAACAAAAGCCGGGGAGTGGCGTTTGTGGTCGGGATGGGCAACCAGACGAGGGCGCCGCTTGCGTTGTGTTGAGTATGATAAGAGCGGCTTGAGCGCTGGGAATACAAGGGCAAAATGAAGGATATGACGAAAGATATTCTGGCTGGCGCCGAGAGCAGGCGCCGGAACGGTTCTGGTGATGCTCTTGGACCGAACTCCGAAATCGGACGCAAACTCAAACAATATTACGACGCGCTGGTCTCCGACGATGTGCCGGATCGCTTTTCCCAGTTGCTTAGCCAGCTGGAACAGGCTGAACCCGCACAGAAGAAGGACTGAGGCATGGCCGCGGTCTCCCAAGGCTTCAAGACCGATCTGCTTGGGGCAATCCCAAGTCTGCGCGCGTTCGCCGTGTCGCTGACTCAAAATGCCGATAAAGCCGACGACCTCGTCCAGGAAACGCTCGTCAAGGCTTGGGACAAGCATGAGAGCTTCCAGCCCGGCACCAACCTCAAGGCCTGGCTTTTCACCATCCTGCGCAACGAGTTCTATTCGCAGATGCGCAAGCGCGGGCGCGAAGTGCAGGACAGCGACGGTATCATGACGGCCAGGCTTGCCGTTCATCCGGCTCAGCACGGCCAGCTTGACCTGAAGGATTTTCGTGGGGCGCTGGAACAATTGCCGGAGGACCAACGCGAAGCCATCATCCTCATCGGCGCGTCTGGTTTCTCCTACGAGGAGGCCGCCGAGATCTGCGGTTGCGCGGTGGGGACGATCAAGAGCCGCGTCAGCCGAGCCCGTACGCGCTTGCAGGAGATCCTGAAAATATCAGGCGAGGACGAGTATGGTCCGGACGCAATTTCGGCCCAGGTAACGAGCTCGCCGGCAAGCTGACCGCGATCGTGTCTCAAGCGCGTCCGCAGGCCGCGGCGACCGCTTGCACGAGGTCTTCACCCGAATAGGGTTTGCCGATCAGCCTGACGCCCGGAAACGATGCCTTGATCTCCTCTGCATCCGAATAGCCCGACGCAAACACGAAAGGTATGCCTGCCGCGCGCAGGCCGGAGGCGAAATCGATCGTCGAGACACCGCCCAGCATCAAGTCGACAATGGCTGCATCGAATCGCGTGGCGACCTCGCGGCCATCGACCTCGGTCAGGTCACGGGCGATCACCACCTCATCGGCGCCATGGTCGCGGCAAAGCTGCTCGACATCCATGGCGATCAGAAATTCGTCCTCCAGGACCAGAATCCGCAATCCGTCAAGCAATGTGGGCACAGGCAAAGACTCCTTGAAACGCCGGAGTCATGATCGCTAATTCGCTTGCTGTCATTTAAAAAAGACATGTGGCAAGCGGGCGGAATCTCAATCCTTGCAACGGGAAACGCGCTCCTCCAAGAGCGGGCTTTCGAAGGGGGTCGAAATGTCAGTCCAGAACAATAGCCAATATCCTTGCGAGAACTGCCCATTGCGGCCGTTGCCGATTTTCCGCGATTTCGAAAAACAGGAACTGGCCTTCATCAGCAAATTCAAGAAGGGCGAACTCGCAGTCGAAAAGGGTGGCACGGTGCTGGTGGAGGGAAGCCATAGCGCCCATCTCTACACCGTGCTCTCCGGCTGGGCGTTTCGCTACAAGTTGTTGCGGGACGGCCGCCGCCAAATCCTCAACTATCTCATGCCCGGCGATCTGATCGGCCTGCAAGGCAGTGTGATGGGCGAGATGCAGCATTCCGTGGAGGCACTGTCGCCGATGCTGCTGTGTGTTTTCGAGCGCGAATATCTGCATGAGCTGTACCGCAATCATCCCGGGCTGGCCTATGACATCACCTGGATCGCATCGCGTGAAGAGCGGATGCTGGACGAGAACCTGCTCAGCCTCGGGCGCCGCAGTGCGATCGAGCGCGCTGCCTATCTCATCGCCTTCATCGGCAGCCGCGCCAAGGTCGTTGGACTGAATGGCAGCCAAACTGTCCAGATACCGATCACGCAGCAGCACATTGCCGATACGCTCGGCCTGTCGCTGGTTCACACCAACAAGACGATCCGCAAGCTGATGGATCGCAAGCTGATCGTCTGGCGCGACGGCGGCTGCGTGGTCTCCGACAATGAAGGCCTCAAGCGGCTCGCCGGCTGGGAAGGGCTGGGTGAAGCGCGCCGGCCATTAATCTGAGGAAGCGTCTTTTGCGGGAGCCGACGGACCGGGTGCGCGCCGATGCGTTTTCGGCTACTTTGTCCCCAATGCCGGAACCTTGAGGCGGGCAGCGCGTTTGAAACCAAGCAATCACAAGGAGTTAAGCCATGGCCACTGCCGCAGGAAAGACCGCAAACGACGCCCGTGCAAATGCGGACCTGGAAGCCGACATCAGGCAGTTGAAGGCCGACATCGACAAGCTCACCAAACAACTGGCCAAGACCGGCGAGCATGGTTACGGCACCGCGCGCCGCGCAGCCACGGAAGGGGTCGAGCAGTTGCGTGCGCAGGGCGAAGCAGCCTTTGATAGCCTGCGCAGCAATGCCAAGGACATCGAAGCGCAGATGATGGCAAGTGTACGCGAAAAGCCGGTGACGTCACTGGCGATCGCCGCCGGCGTCGGCTTCCTTTTCGCGCTCATCGCGCGTCGCTAGTCGCGCTTCGGATGGGAATGCTGGCAACCCTGATCTCGGGTCTCGCCTCGGGGGAGACCGTGGCCGCCATATACCGGGCGCGCACGGCGGCAATCGTCTATGTGATCGCCATGGCCGCCGCACTTTGCGGTCTCGGCTTTCTTGTCGGGGCCGCCTATATCTGGACGGCGATGCGCTATGGGCCGCTTGCCGCGGCACTGGGGTTCGGCGTCGGTTTTCTGGTGCTTGCCGGGGTTGTCCTGCTGGTCTACCGGATATCGGCAGGCTCGCGCGCCCGGCGCCGGGCGCGGCGCCGCAATGCCGACATGAAGGCGATCGGCATCACCGCCGCACTCGCCGTGCTGCCGAGCCTGCTTAAGGGAAAAGGCGGTCTCGGCGTCATTCTGGGGCCGGCCGTGGCACTCGCGGCCTACGCCATCTACCGCGAGAACGTGAAATCCGACGATCCGGATGAGAGCGAGCGGAAGTAGAGCTGTTGGGAGGTCACTTCGACAGCTCTTCGAGGGGCATCGATATTTCGGCAAACACGCCTTCCGGCCGGAATTCATGGGTCACTTCGCTGGAAATGACCTTGGCCAGGCTGCGGCGAATGAGGATCGAGCCGAAGCCGTGCCGATCCGGCGGAGCGACTTGCGGGCCGCCGCTTTCGCGCCAGGTCAGCACAAGACGCCGGGCATCCCTCCTGCCTTGCGTCCTCCAGCCGAGGTCGACCCTGCCTGACGGCACCGACAGCGAGCCATATTTCAGCGCGTTGCTGGCGAGTTCATGCAGGATCAGGCCAAGCCCGATGGCCTGGTCGGGCGACAGCAGCAGGTCGTCGCCGGAGATCGTCATGCGCGGCTGCTCGGCCGTTTCGAAAGGTTTGACCTCGATTTGGACGAGTTCACTGATGCCGATGCCACGCCACTCGCGGTCCGACAACAGATTGTGGGCGATGCCCAAGGCCTGAAGCCTGGCGCCGAAGGCCTCGAGGAACTGGCTTGGCTGGTGGGCGTGGCGCACGGTCTGGGTTGCCAGCGCCTGGACGGTCGCCAAAGTGTTCTTGACGCGATGGTTGAGCTCACGCAGCAGCAGCCGTTGCCGTTCGTCGCCGAGCTTGCGCTCGGAGATGTCGTAGTTGACGCCGAAGATCAACGTCGGCTTGCCGTCGCCGTCACGCTCGATCACACGGCCGCGCGTGGCGAGCCAGCGCGGCGGATGAAAGCCCTTCACCCGGTATTCGCCGAAATAGTCGTCGCTGCCGGTCAGGGCGTCGCGAAAGCGGGTTTCGGTCTGGTAGACGTCACGCGGATCGATGGCGGCGAGGATGTCACGTGCGCGCAGCCGGTTGGAGCGGGGCAGGCTGAACAGCTCCGACATCAATGTGTCGCATTCGATGATGTCGGTGCGGATGTCCCATGCCCAACTGGCGAGCGACGCCGCATCGAGTGCGATGGCGCGTCGTTTTTCCTCGCGCACCAGTGCGGCCTCGGCGATCGCGCCGCTGCGGGTTGCATCCTTGAGGGTGAACAGGCTGGCGGCGAGGCTGGCGAGCGCCTTCAACTGGTCGAGCTCGGCGCGGGATGGAAAACCATGCGGCTCGCGGTCGAGCACGCACAGAGTACCGATGCGGGCACCTGCCACGATCATCGGCGCGCCGGCATAGAAGCGGACATGATGTTTTCCGGTGACCAGCCGGTTGGTCTTGAAACGGGGGTCCGTCGTTGCATCCACGACCACCATGGGCTCGTCGCCGGCGGAAATCGCATGGGCGCAAAACGAGACGTCGGCCGCCGTTTCGGTCTCGTCCAGGCCGAAGCAGGATTTGAACCACTGCCGTTCGAGGTCGACGAGTGTGACCAGGGCCATCGGCGCCTGCATCACCGCCGCGGCAAGGCTGCTGACCCGGTCGAAATCGGGGTCGGGCGCCGTATCCAGCATCTCCAACCCGTGCAGCACAGCGAGCCGGTCAACATCCTTGACTGCGCGCGCAACTTCGGCCGGCAGATCGGGTGTTGTTTGCGTCTTGCCAGTCACCCTAATTGCCTCGTCCCGGTCTTCGCCGCCCCATGCTTGCGCTGGTGCAAGGCCAGGGCGCATTTCCGGAACCATCCTAGCGAGGAACCGTTACCCGACCATGATTTGCCGAGCGCGCCAGTTGGTGCAGTATGAGACAGGGATCGAGCATGGCCAAGATCATTCCAGAAAACAAGGCGCGGCAGGGGCGATGGGGCTGGCATGGATTTCGAATCCTGATCGCCGCATTGCTTTTGGTGTTTGCCGCGTGGGGCATTGCCGAGATCTATGGTGTGTTGATCAAGGCGCCAACCAGCGACGAACAGCACGTCCCCACACCGCCGAACACCACCGAGCAGGCTCCTGCTGGTTAAAGCCGGTTTGTTCGTCGCAACGCACCGCATCAGGCGGCTCTCGATTGAGCCGCGCTAGCCGGCACCAGTACATTCAGCGCACCAGGCTGGATTTCGATTACCGTTTCACGGTCAAGTCTGACCAATTCGCCGTCCATGACGGCGCGAAACTTGCGGCTGCTCGAATGGATTTTCAGCACCGTTCTGTTCGTCTGGTGAATTTCGACATGTTCGTTGTCGCGCCATTTGCCGCGCGCCATGTTGAAGAAGAACTTGACCAGCTCGGCGCGCTGCTTCGCCACCGTAACGTAGACGCCAAGCACGCCGCCCGCCGGATTGTCGGCGTAGGGCAAATGGCCTTCACCGAACAAATTGTTGGTGATGCCGATGCCGGTGATGCGTGCCGCCATTTCGGCATCGCCGATGCTGAGCGTCACATTCATCGCAGGTGGATTGTTGATCGTCGCCCAAGCCGCCTTGGCCGAGGCGCGGATCTTTCCCCACCGCGAACCGAATTCCATCTTCTGGCGCAGTTGCACCATCTTCGCATGCATGCCGATCGAGAACTGGTGCACGAAAGGCTGGCCATTGGCCGTCGCCACGTCGACCGCTATGATTTCGCCGTCGGCGAAGGATTTCAGCGCGCCGTCGAGCGACTGCGGGATGCCCAGTCCGCGTGCGAACAGGTTCATGGTGCCGGCCGGCAATATGGCAAGCGCCTTCTTCGTGCCCATCAGCCGGGCGGCTGCGGCGGAAATAGTCCCGTCGCCGCCACCCGCCAGCACGATATCGACCGAGCGACGCGAAGCCGCGCTGTCGAGCGTTTCCACCACGTCCTTGCCGGCGACGATCTCGATGCTGAGCGAGTGACCGGCCGTCTCCAGCGTCTGATGCATCCTGTCGGAGAAAGCGGCGAGGTCGGTGGTACGCAAAGTGCCGCCATCCCGGTTCAGCACCGCTGCGAATTTCATGCCCCGCTCCACCGTGTCAGCCAAAAGCGGCCGGACACCCAGCCTATGGCTGAAACGCGGCGGCGACGGAAAGGTTCCCTTGCCACGGGGTGGCTGCCCGGCGGCGCGATCATTTCTGTGGTTTCGTTTCCCCGACGACAGCGGTTTTGTCGGAACAACAGACTGGTCACAACGTTGTGAACCTGTAGATGCCGCGTCCGATTTTCCAACGAACACGCGGCGCATGAGATCAGGCACGAGGAGAGACTATCATGATCCGCAATCTTTTAGCCACCACCGCACTCGCAACGCTGATCGCCACCGCAGCTCATGCGCAGAGTGCGACGACCCCAGCGCCGGCGCAGAGTCCAGCCGTTCAGGAGTCAAGCGTCGCGACGGTCCGCGCAGAGGGCAGCATCGTCACCAACATCATCGGTGAGTCCGTCTACAACGGCACCGGCGATGACGCCGAGAACATCGGCAAGGTCAGCGACGTCGTCTTCGACAAGGATGGGCAGGCGAAATCCGTTGTCATCGACGTCGGCGGTTTTCTGGGCGTCGGCGCCAAGAGCGTCGCCTTCGACTACGGTAAGCTGCAGTGGGCCGAAAAGAATGGCGACCGCTGGCTGGTAGCCCAGACGACCAAGGACGAGCTGACGGCACAGGCAGAATTCGACAGCAAGCCCTACGCGCCGACCCCGGCGCCTGCCGCATCGACCGACGCGACAGCACCGACGGCACCCGCTACGACGGATACGGCACAAAAGCCGGCCGACATGAACGCCGCACCGGCGGAACCGGTGAAGCGCGCGGATGGTAACCTTGCCACCAACATCATCGGTGAAAATGTCTATAACGGCACCGGCGACGACGCGCAGAATATCGGCGACGTCAACGACATCGTGCTGACCAGGGAAGGCAAGGCCGAGGCCCTTGTCATCGGCGTTGGTGGTTTCCTTGGTCTCGGCGCCAAGAACGTCACCTATGACTTCTCCAAGGCGCAGTGGGCCGAGAAGAATGGCGACCGCTGGCTGGTCGCCCAGACCACCAAGGAAGAGCTGCAGGCGCAGCCGGATTTCGACCGCAAGGCCTATGATCCGGCGCCGGCAACGACGGCTTCCAATGAGCCTGCGGCCACCGCTCCGGCAGCTGTACCCTCTGACACCACGGCTCCTGCTGTCGCTCCGGCAGACAAGACCGCCGAAGCTCCGGCAGCGACGACCCCTGACGCCTCGGCTCCCGACCAGACACAGACTGCCGCCATCGACAAGTCGACGTTGACCGAGATGCCGGTCGGCGAGATTCGTGCCGATGACCTGAAGGGCACGACTGTCTACGGCGCCAACGACGCCAGGGTCGGCGAGATCGGCGATGTCGTGCTTGCGCCCGACAAGAAGGCCGACGCGGTGATCGTCGACGTCGGCGGCTTCCTCGGCATTGGCGAGAAGGAAGTCGCGGTCGGCATGGATAATCTCAAATTCATGACCGACAAGGACGGCAACAAATACCTGTACACGACCTTCACCAAGGAACAGCTCGAGGCTCAAACCGCCTATGACAAGGGCAGCTATGCCGAACAGCGCGATCAGCAGCGCATGATCGTAAGGTAATTCTGTTCAGCCAAATGAAGCCCGCGCTGGCAACAGCGCGGGCTTTATTTATGTGTGGCCAGGTGGCAGGCCAGCGGCATGGCCGACTAGGCCGTTCTCGGTCAATTCGGCCAGTGCCAACGACTGGTCGAGATGTTCGGCCCGCCAGGCGAGCAGCCGTTCGGCGAATTCCAGGCGCACGGTGAGATGACTGGGGTCAGCCGCGAGATTGTCCAGCTCGCCCGGATCGTTTTCCAGATCGAACAGCAGCGGCGGCAGGTTGCCGCCGAAATGCACATACTTGAAATTTTCCGTGCGGATAACGGCGAGGTTGCATTGGCGTGCGGCGATGCCGAAATGGTTTTCGGCCTCGCCCGCGGCAATCGAGCGGAAGTCAAACTCCCAATGCGCGGCATCGCGCCACGCCGCAGGGGTTTCTCCGCTCAGGAACGGCTTCAGCGAGGCGCCGTCGAGATGCGGCGCGGGCTTTTCGCCGAGCAGGTCGAGAAGCGTCGGCAAAATGTCGACCGCTTCGGTGAAGCTGTCGACACTGCCGCCGGCCGCCTTGCCGTGGCGCGGATCGCGAATGATCAGCGGAATGTGATAGCTGCCGTCGAAATAGCCGCCCTTGCCCAGCATGAAATGGTCGCCCATCATCTCGGCATGGTCCGAGGTCAGAAGGATGATGGTGTCGTCCCACGCGCCTGCGGCCTTAACCGCTTGCCAGACGCGACCGAGCTGCGCGTCGACCTCGGAAATCATGCCGTAATAGATCGCGCGGATGCGGCGAAAATCGTCTTCGCTCCAGTCGAGCACCTTGCCTCTGGCGTCTGGGCGGAATTTTATCTGTTTCTGCCGGCCGAGATCATAGGCAAGGTAGGGATGGTTTCCCGCCTCTTCTTGCCAGCTTGCCGCGCGCCGGAAGGCCGCGCCGTCAGCCGGATCGTACATTGTATTGTAGGGCTCCGGCACAATGAAGGGCGGGTGCGGGCTGATGAAGGAAAGATGCGCGAACCACGGCGTGGCGTGCTCCTGTTCGCCAAGCCAACGCGTGAATTCGCCGGTCAGGAAGGCCGCCGGGGTTTGTTGCCCGCAGTAGACGGGCGGCGCGTTGCTGATGGTGGTCCCGGCCACGCCGTCGGCCAGCGGACGGTGGATGTCGGGGGACCCGGCGCTGGCGTCGACACCTTGCAGCTCCAGCCAGGATAGCCATTGCTTCTGGTGCTCCGGCAGCAACTGGCGCACCGTAAAGCCGGGCAGCACGCCTTCATAGCTTTGCAGCCGCGGATCGCCCGGGGCCAGCAGGCGCGGATCGAGCGAGACGTCGGTGTAGCCGAACAGCGTCGGATCATAGCCCAGAGCGCGAGCCGAGAGCGCGATGTTGCCGTGGCGGGCGTCGAGCGGCGTGCCGTTGCGGCAGACGCGGTTGTTCATCTGGTAGAGACCGGTGTAGAGGCAGGCGCGGGCGGGCGAGCAGGGCGCCGCGCCGCCATAGTGCCGCTTGAACAGCACACCCTCCGCGGCCAAAGCGTCGGCATTCGGCGTCTGCACGACCGGATGACCGGCTGCGGACAGACAATCGCCACGCCACTGATCGCATGTGATCAGGAGAATGTTGGGCCGCCTGGCTTTTCCAGTCACTCACGATACCTTTGTCCCGGAATGTCGAATGCCGTTCATGGAAACGAATTCTGGCCACGGCGCAAGCCCGACTCTGCGAGCCAATTGGTGAACGAACTCTGTTCCATCGTTCACTTTTGCGACACAGTCCATTCTGTGTTTGCCGCCTTTGCGTAAACTGCTCTGGTCCTCATATTGGCATGGACAGCGGCGAGGGCCGCACAAGTACCAAGGGAAGGAGCAAGACAATGCTCGACCAGATCAAGGGCCTGCATCACGTCACGTCGATGGCCAGGGATGCCCGCCAGAACAACGATTTCTTCACCAGGAAACTCGGCCAGCGCCGGGTCAAGAAGACTGTCAATTTCGACGCGCCCGACGTCTATCATCTCTATTATGGCAATGAGACCGGCACGCCGGGTTCGGTGATGACCTATTTCCCTTTCCCCGACATCGGCAAGGGCCGGCATGGCGTCGGCGAAGTCGGAACCACCGTCTACTCGGTGCCGGAAGGCACGCTTGCCTATTGGGAAAAACGTTTTGCCGATGAGGGCGTCACCGGCCTCTCGCGCGAAGAGACCTTCGGCGAGAAGCGCCTGGCTTTTGCCGGACCGGATGGTGACGGCTTCGCGCTGGTCGAGGGCAAGGGCGACGGCAGAGCGCCCTGGGCGAAAGGCGGTGTTCCGGTCGACCAGGCGATCCGCGGTTTCCATTCGGTATCGCTCAGGCTGAAGGATGGCGGCGCCACTGAGGAGCTGCTGAAGTTCATGGGCTATGAGGAAGTCGACAAGTCCGGCAATCTCAGGCGGCTGGCGGTGAAGAACGGCAACGGCGCCGATATTATCGACATCGAATCGTTGCCGAGCACGGCCTTCGCCGATCTCGGTGCCGGCTCCGTCCATCACGTCGCCTTCGCGGTCGAGAACCGCGCCAGGCAGCTCGAGGTGCGCAAGGCGTTGATGGACACCGGCTATGGGGTGACGCCGGTGATCGATCGCGACTACTTCTGGGCGATCTACTTCCGCACACCGGGTGGCGTGCTGTTCGAAGTCGCCACCAACGAGCCGGGTTTCGATCGCGACGAGGATACCGCTCATCTGGGCGAAGCGCTGAAGCTGCCGACACAGCACCAGCACCTGCGGCCCTATCTTGAACAGAATCTGCCGAGACTGGAAGGCTGAGGTCATGAGTAAGGACGCTTACATCCACAAGCTGCTGCCCGGTTCGCCGGGCGGCCCATTGCTGTTCGTCTTCCATGGCACTGGAGGCGATGAGAACCAGTTTCTGTCGCTGGGGCGCGATCTCGCGCCCCAGGCAACCATCATCTCGCCGCGCGGTGATGTGTTGGAACAGGGTGCCGCGCGCTTCTTTCGCCGCACCGGCGAGGGCGTCTACGATATGGACGATCTGGCGCGGGCGACGGATAAGATGGCGGGCTTCGTCAAGGCCCATGTCGAAGCAGCGAAGCCGTCATCCGTGCTGGGTCTCGGCTATTCCAACGGCGCCAATGTCCTGGCCTCCGTGGTGTTCGCGATTCCAGCGCTGTTCGACGCGTCGGTGCTGATGCATCCGCTGATCCCGTTCGAGCCGCAGGTCAAGGGCAGCCTCGCCGGCCGCCATATCCTGATGACCGCCGGCAAGCGCGACCCGATCTGTCCGCCGAACCTGACCACGCGGCTCGAGGCCTATTTGCGTGCCGACGGCGCCGATGTCACAGTGGAATGGCACGATGGCGGGCACGAGGTGCGGCCAAACGAGATCGAGGCGGCACGGCGGTTCTTTGCCGATGCTGCCCAAGGAGCATAGCGATGCCTGAACAACTGCCTGAGATCGAACTTGAGGATCGCGGTTCCAAGGGCCGCTATGTCCTGCGTGGACCCGATGGCGCCGAGGCCGAGATGACCTTCACCAAGATCGGTGAGCACCAGATCATCATCGACCACACCGAAGTGCCGGACGTCTTTCGCGGCCAGGGTGCCGGGCTTCGGCTCGTCACCCGCGCCGTCGAGGATGCGCGTGCGGCAGGCAAGAAGATCATCCCGCTCTGCCCGTTCGCCAACGCCCAGTTCCGCCGCCATCAGGAATGGGCCGACGTGCTGAAGCGGTAGGGATTTCGTTGCTTGGAAACGGCGCGGCAAGCGGCTGCCATCCTGCCGGGGCGGCTTTGGCATTTGCGCGGGTGGCGCATCCTGCCTAAGTAGATAGGATATATCCTAGCCGCCGCGCCGACAAACGAACCGAATGATCCCCCAATGACCGAAACCGATCTCGTTCCCGTCTTCGACGGCCACAACGACACGTTGCTCAGACTCTATCAGTCGAAAGACACGGACGTCGAAAAACTGTTCATCGAGGGGAAATCGGGCGGCCATATCGACCTGCCACGCGCGAAAGCCGGCGGCTTCGCCGGGGGCATGTTCGCCATCTTTCCGCCGCCTGTCGAGAAATCCGGGCGCGGCGCCGTGCCCCTGGCGCCGAGCGTCGCCGAACCGCTGCCGCCCGAGGTTCCGCGCAATGAGGCGCTGACCTCGACGATCGCCATGGCCTCGATCCTGTTCAGGCTGGAACGGGCCGGAGCGCTCACCGTCTGCCGTAGCGCCGGCGATGTGCGCAATGCCATGGCGCAAGGTTCGATCGCAGCGGTGTTCCACATCGAAGGGGTCGAGGCGATCGATCCCGAGCTCACCATGCTCGACGTGCTGCATGAAGCCGGCCTGCGCTCGCTCGGCATCGTCTGGAGCCGTCCGAACGCCTTCGGCCACGGCGTGCCGTTCCGCTTCCCGTCCTCGCCCGACACCGGACCCGGCCTGACCGATGCCGGCAAGGCGCTGGTCAAGGCCTGCAACCAGTTGAAGATCATGATCGATCTCTCGCATCTCAACGAGAAGGGCTTTCGCGATGTCGCGGCGCTCAGCGATGCGCCGCTGGTCGCGACCCATTCCAACGTGCACGCGATCTGCGGCCATTCGCGCAACTTGACCGACTGGCAACTCGGCGCGATCCGCGAAACCGGCGGCATGGTCGGGCTGAACTTCGCAACCGGCTTCCTGCGCGAGGACGGTCGCATGAATGCCGACACAAGTCTCGACATCATGGTGCGGCATATCGATTCGCTGCTGCAGGCGCTGGGTGAGGACGGCGTTGGTCTTGGCTCCGATTTCGACGGCGCCATGATCCCGGCCGTCATCGGCGATGTCGCCGGCCTGCCGAAGCTGATCGATGCATTGGCGGCACGCGGTTTCGGCCGCGCACTGATCGAAAAAATCGCCTATCGCAACTGGCTCAATATGCTCGAGAAAACGATAGGTTAGAGACAAGCCTGCGGCATGGCGTGTGCGGCCCGCCGGCATATGTCGACAAGGACATACTTCGTCTGTGGAAGCCGGATGCGATTGGGTGGATGCTGAAGACCTTCACGGATGAGGGCGGGGAATTCGAGCGAACCGATGTCGTCATCGTCGGTGCGGGTTTCACGGGCCTGTCGGCGGCGCTCGAGATGCAGAAGGCCGACATCGATTTCATCCTGCTCGAAGCACGCGACCGCGTGGGCGGACGCGTCGAGTCCCGACTGAACGGACTTGGCGAACGGATCGATAGTGGCGGCCAGTTCCTGTGCGAGGACATGCCGGAATTGATGGCGCTGATCGAGGCGCGCGGCAAGACGCTGGTTGAAACCTACGTCGATGGCGATTTCATCACCCAGCCGACGATGTCCGTACAACGAGCAGAGCGGATCTATGACGCGGCAATGGCAATCCGCGAGCGCATGAACGGGATCGATCCGGACGATGTCTCGATTGCCGGGCTGACCGTTGCCGACTGGCTTGCCCGCCAGCGCGATTCGGCCGATGCCAGGGCCGTCTTCCGTTCGATGATCGAAGGTCTCTGGTGCATGGCGCTGGATCAGATTCCTCTCTGGTATCTGATCGACAATGACCGACGCGTCACCAACGAGGTGCCAGAGCTGCAATATTTCGTGCGTGAAACCATGCATTCGCTGGCCGACGATCTGGCCCGCGACCTTGGCGATCGGCTGCGGCTCAATGAGCCGGTCACGCGCATCGAGCACAGTTCGCAAGGTGTTCTTGTCGTTTCGGCCGGAGGTGCCATCGAGGCGTGCACGGTTCTGGTTGCCGTCCCGCCGGCGACGGTGACGGAGCTCGCCTTTGCCCCCGCCTTGCCAGCCGGACTGGGGCGGGCGCTCGGAGCCTGGAAAAGCGGCGCGGCTATCAAGATCCTGGTGCGCTATGCCAAACCGTTTTGGCGCGGGGGGGATTTGAACGGCATGGTGATGTGGCTCGATCCGCCGGGACTGTTTGCCTGCGACGCCGGCAAGGATGTGGAGCATGCCGCGCTCGTCGTGTTCGTCGGCGGGCCGCTCGCGCTGCGCTGGCGCGACCTCGGCGAGCCGGAACTGCGTGCGGAGGTGACCGGCCGGTTGGAGGCAGCCCTTGGCCCGAGTGCCGGCGACGTCATCGATTTTAGTTTGCGTGACTGGGTAGGAGATCGCTGGAGCGGCGGCGCGTACAGCGATCTTGTTGTCGACGTGACAGCAAGAGATGCCGAGCGAACGATCCTTGCCGGCGCACCCCCGGTGTATCTCGCCTGTTCAGAACTCTCGCCGTCGTTTCCGGGGTATGTCGAGGGCGCTATCATTGCCGGGCGTATCGCCGCGCACAAGATCATTGCCGAGCTTCAAGCTCCGGCCTGAGCCTGGTCTTTCGAAAAACTGTTTGGCAAGATCGGTCAGGTTGCGCCTCGAGCCCGAGCGCCGTCGAAGCCATGCCCGATTTTGCCCGACTTCGCCCGAAATGCTGTTTCGAATTCGTTACAGTGCCAGTCCTTCGCCACCTCATCGCCGTTACAAAGTGCGGATAAGTTCATTTCACCGCCAAAAGAAACTCAGCGAAGGGGAACGCAATGCATGCGAAAATCCAGACGATCCGCGGCGAGAGCCGCTTTCAGGCTCCAGAGCGCAATGACCGCCGTCCGAAACTGGCGCTGCGCCAGCGGGCCAGCGACCACCCCATGGCGATGTTCATGGTGCTGGCTGCTTGCGCCTTCGTCGGCATGGCGTTCACGCCGACAATCGGGCCGGCCTTCGCTTCGTTGAATCCGCCGTCCAATCTCATCGACGGCGCGCAGACGACGACCAGGACCGCGCGTCTGCCGGTGCCGGTGACCGACTTCGCCTGCAAGGGCCAGGCATGGGGTGCCGAGAGTATCGATTGCCTGCGCGCCATCGCCGAACAGTCCGGAACACACAAGAGCCGCGCCATCCGCATGATCGCCAATGCCGCACCCTTGGCCGATGCGCCGAATATTTTCTGATTTGTCGAAGCATGATCCGAAACCGTTCCCGCTTTGGGATCATGCTCTGGACTCCCCGAGCGCTCCCTCCAGCGCGCTCTTCTTCGGCCCCCGCCCCCGGGGCCTTTTTTTATCCTTTCAGGGCCGCCTGTTCGGCAATGGCGGACAGCACACTGCGCACATCCAAAGTGCTGAACGGCTTTTCCAGGATCTGCGGCCGCTGCTGTGCCGGCAGCGCCTCGATTTCGGCTTTCGCACCGATCAGGTCGCCTGTGACCAGCACGAAACGCCGTGCCAGATCAGGCTTTTCGGTGAGCAACTCGCGATAGATCGATATGCCGCTAACGCCGGGCATGCGCAGGTCCGAAAAGACGATGTCCGGCGGCATGTGGCCGCTCAAAGTGGCGGCGCCCGTTTCCCAGACAGGAACGATCCGTGACTTGATGCCCATCAGTTCGAGAATGTCGGAGAGCGAGCCGGCGACATCCGGCTCGTCGTCGATGATCAAGGCATGGCGCAGGCCGCTCGATCGCGGCTGGTTCTCGCCGGCGGTGGCGAGGCCGGCCACGATGGCCGGCAGCTGGACGACGAAGCGCGCGCCTCTCGGGAGCACTTCCTCGAACCAGACATTGCCATTGTGCCGCTCGATGATCGATTTCGAGATCGACAGGCCGATGCCGGTGCCGACACCGACCGGTTTGGTGGTGAAATAGGATTCGAAGATGCGGCCGCGGATCGCTTCCGGCACGCCGGGCCCATTGTCCTCGACCGAGAAGCAGGGATGACCGCGGTCGCTGCGGAACGTCCGCACCTTGATCAGCCGGTCGCCGGCAATGCCGGCCAAGGCGTGCTGGCTGTTGATGAGGAAATTGGCCGCCACCTGCGTCACGTGGTCGGCGTCGGCCATGGCCAGCAGCGGGCCGGCGGCGAAATCGGTGTCGATGACGATGCCGCTTGAGCGCGCACCATAAGCGGTCACTTCGAGTGCCGACCGGATCACTTGGTTGAGGTCGGTCTCGGCCTGTGCCGCCGGATGGAGGCGGACCATCGACAGGAAGCTCTTGACGATCCGGCCGCAGCGCTCGGCCGCGGCGCGCACCTTCTCGGCGCGCACCTTGGTCTGCGGATCGGAAGCGAATTCGTGCAGCAGCGTCGATTGCGCCACAACCACTGCCAGGGGATTGTTGAGCTCGTGCGAGACGCCGGCCAGCAACGAACCCATCGCCGCCATCTTCTCGTTCTGGTGCAGCTTCTCGCGCTGCCGGCCGATCTCCTCCTCGGCGCGCAATTTGTCGCGCAGGTCGCGGATGGAGCCGAAGATCAGGCGGCGGTCGGCAACCCGCATCTCGGTCGCCGTCAGCTCGATCGGGAACACTTCGCCGGCGGCATTCTGGGTCACCGTCTCGAGCCGTTGGCCGACCATCGGCGCGCCGCGGCCGGACATGTATTCGGCCCCCGAAGCATAGCCCTTGCGGTAGTAGATAGGCACGATCGTATCGAGCAGGTCCTTGCCGAGGATGTCGCTGCGCTGGAAGCCGAACATCTTCTCGGCGGCCGGATTGAATTCGATGATCGAGCCGGTCTCGTCGATGACGACGATGGCGTCGAGCGAGGCCTGCAGCATGGTGCGGCGAATGACCTCGCTGGCGTGGGCGTCGGAGGGCGAGCGCTCGATGGCGTCGCCGATAGCCAGGGCGATGATGTGCAGCGTCGCCTCTTCCTCGTCGGTCCATGCACGCTCGCTGACGCAGTCATTGACCGCCAGCGTGCCCCAGAGATGGCCATGCGCGAAGACCGACACCGAGAGGAACGATTTAATGTCCTGCTTCTCGAAATCGGTCCTCAGGAAGCCTTCGAGGTCGCGCGTATGGCCGGCGAAGATCTTGCCTTGCCGTTCGTCCTCGGCCAGCCGCTCCAGCAGCGGGTCCGAATTGACGATCGATTGCATGATGACGGTCGGCGATGCCAGTTCGCCGCCAAAAAGAGGGTCGATCCAATAGGCGGCGACGGATTGGGCGAAGCCCTGGCCGGACAGTTCGCGCAAGCGAAACAGGATCCCGCGCTGGCAATCCATGGCCCGGCAGAGCGTTTCCAGTATGCCGTCCATCTCGCGCTGCCAGTCGCCGGCCTCGCGAAGCCGGCGAACGACGCGCACGGCCGCCATCGCCGCGCCCTGCCTGAACCCTTGCATATCGGTGCTTGCTGCTTCAGCGATCATCTTGTGCCGTCATTCCGGAGTCGCGCCAATTCGGAGTCGTGCCAATTTCGGCTGGCGAGCAACCGAATCCTTCTGGCTCGGAGCTCAGTTCCCGTCGCCGGCCGGCAGCGAGAAGATATAGCCCTCGCCGCGCACCGTGCGCAGGAATTTCGGATTGGCGGGATCGGCCTCGATCTTTTTGCGTAGCCGCATGATGCGAATGTCGACCGCGCGTGACGATTCCGGATCTTCAGTGAAACCGATCGCCTCGGAGATAGCGGCGCGCGTCAGCAGCCGGTTGGCGCGGGTGAGGAAAATCTCCAGCACGTCGAACTCGCTCTTGGCCATGTCGATCACCGCGCCATTGGCGCCGGTGAGCAGTCTGCCGTCGAGATCGGCCTGAAAGGGGCCGAAGGCAACGGAACGGCGATCCGTCCCGGCCTTGTTGTCCTGGAGCTCCTTCGGCTGGGGAACCCGGCGCAACACGCTGCGCACCCTGGCCAGCACTTCGCGCAATTCGTAGGGCTTGACGATGTAGTCGTCGGCACCGAGTTCCAGCCCGACGATGCGGTCGAGCGCGGTGCCGGCCGCGGTCGCATAGATGATGCCGATCGGCAGTTTCGAACGCAGCCAGCGGCCGAGCGAGAGGCCGTCCTCGCCGGGCATGGCGATGTCGAGAATGGCGAGATGAAACGATTGCGTTTCAACGAGGCTGCGCGCCGCGGCAGCACTTTCAGCGGTGGCCACGTCATAGCCGGATGCGCCAAGATATTCTGCGACCGCGTCCCTGAGGTCGGGCTCATCCTCGACGATGACAATTCTTGCCCGCACGATGCTTTCGCTCCCACTTTCAGTGGAAAGTAGATTGGGTATAAACATCATGTCCAGCACTCATATCCGGGTTGCCAGGGAACGGTTGGAAAAGATGGCCGCACGATCCGTTATTGCGCTCGTTTCGGTAGCCGAAGTGGTGGCGACCGAACTCGCCGACCATCTCGAGCGGCGCGGCCACGATGTGCATCAGGCACGTCAGCCCTGGGAGGCCGAATCGCTGCTGTCGGGAAAGGGCATCGACGTCGTCGTCGTCGGCGACAGCCTCAGCCAGGCGGAGGGGCGGGACCTGCTCAGACGTTATGGCGGCCAAGGAGGAGGCGGCGAGGGCGGACCGGATTTTATCCTCATCTGCCGGCCGGCCGATCTTGTCGACAAGGTGCTGGCGCTGGAGCTTGGTGCGGCCGACGTCGTCGAGAGCCCGCTCAATGTCCGTGAACTGGCCGCCCGTGTCGGCGGCCTGCTTTCGCGTCGCGGCAGGGGCACCCAGGAACTGATCGTGCTGGAGAACGCGACCGTCGATCTGAGATCGGCCATGGTCATGCATCGCTCCGGCTCCGAGGAACAGCTTTCGCCCGGCCAGGTGGCGCTGCTCAGGTTGTTCCTGGCCAGTCCGCGCAAGGTGCTGACGCGTGACGACATCATCGCCGCGGCACCGGCCGAAAACGCCGACGCCTTCGATCGTTCGATCGATTCGCGCATCGTGCGGCTGCGCCGCAAGCTCGACACCGACACCATCACCACAATACGTGGAGCCGGCTATCGGTTCGATCCGCCGCGGCAATTCGCCGACTGACTGCCGGGTACTGGCGCAATCCCTTTTTTCGGGCATCGGATTTTCCATCTCTGGGCCCGATGCTCCTGATACTCAGCGTACCAGCAGAAGCGATGGCCCCACCGGCATGTCACTGCCCATGGTGAGTTCGCTTGCATGGGCGCGGTCCCTGAGAAGCATGGTGGCAAGACCGGCAAAGCCGAGCAGGCCTTGGGCGTAAAGCAGTGCGGACAGCACCGAAGCAGCGAATTTCGTTTTCATCGTCGCAGTTCCCCAAAAATGCCAATTCCCTAGAAATGAACCTGTTGCGGGTCGCTTCAGGATACCCCCGAAGTGCCCGCGCCGCCCACGGAGCCCCCCGTCGCGGCGCGGGCCTTCGGTCCTCTCGGCAGCAAGTTGCCGGAGGCGCCGCGCAAACCCGTCAGCCTAAGGCCGACCCGCCAGAGGGCCTTGAGCCGGGCGATGCGCAGGCTGGAAACAATCCAGACCGTGGCGAAAAACAGTGCGGCATGCAGCGTCGAAATCTCGCCTGATGTCATCGCGCCGAGGCTTGTCAGCGGGGTGCCGGCAACCGTGCCGACGCCGCCGATGACCGCTGCCGCGATGCTGATCCTGAGAAGCCAGGACAGCGCGTTCGATTTCGTTCCCATGTTCGTTACCGGCTGTTTTCGTTGCGTCAACTTTGCTCGCGGCCCGTATCCGGATCATGCCGCTAGGAGCCGCGCTTTGTTGCAAGTTGGTTTCGATGCCGACGGCTGTTCTTTCACATGACGCCGATTCGCACTTTCGTTTGGGGGCGGATACTCATGTTCCCGACTCTTGGTCTTGGCTGGGCGGGCCTGCCGAGCCTGTTCTAGCCAGGCTTAGAAGGAGGCGTTTGTTAACCAGTGGAAACAGATTCGAAACAGAAGTGAGCATTTTGCGAAATCTCCTCGAAACATGAGGTTGGGATAAGCGGCCATCGAATTGGAGCCGGCCTAACCGGCAGAGAGAGAGGGGACTTCATCATGCATACCGCCATTTCCGCCAAGCTCATCAACATCACCGCCGCTGCCTTGACTGGTGCAGCACTGCTGCTCGGCGCTGGCTCGGGTGCGGCGCACGCCGCCAACAAGATCGTGGCGCGCGTTTCGCTTTCGCAGCAGATCATGGAAGTCTCCGTCGACGGCCGGCCGACCTTCGCCTGGAAAGTCTCCACCGGCGACCGGGCCCATGTGACGCCGACCGGCTCGTTCAAGCCGACCCGCATGCATGAAATGTGGTACTCGAAGAAATACGACAACGCCCCGATGCCGCACTCGGTCTTCTTCAGCGGCGGCTATGCGGTGCACGCGACCTATGCGATCAAGCGCCTCGGCCAGCCGGCGTCGCATGGCTGCGTGCGGCTGCACCCCGACAACGCCGCTGATTTCTACCAGCTCGTCGAAACCTTCGGGGCGACCAACACCAGCATCGTCATCGTCAAGTAGCAGGCTGGAAACGGTGGCGTGTCAGCATGCTGTCGCGCCTCGAGGCTCCCGCTGGAAAACGCTGCGGTATCGAGCACAGCTCGAACCGGGTATCGAGCCCAGCCAAAAGAAAGAGGCCGGGAGATTCCCGGCCTCTTTTCTTTTGCTTCCATCGATTTGTCCTGCACATTTCCGGGCGGGACTCCCTCGACCGCCCTAGCTCGGCAGTGCCGGCATCAGCTTGGGGTCCGGCTTCTCCGCCAAATGAGGCAGATCCTTGCTGGCGATGAAGGTGTAGAACATGGGCACGACGAAGAGCGTGAACAGGGTTCCGACCAGGATGCCGGTGAAGATGACCAGGCCCATCGAATAGCGGGCCGCGGCACCAGCGCCGCTGGACGTGATCAGCGGCACCACGCCGAGCGCCATCGCCGCTGTCGTCATCAGGATCGGCCGCAGGCGCACCTTGGCCGAGGCGATGATGGCGTCGCGCCGCCGCATGCCATGTTTTTCACGCTGCTGGTTGGCGAACTCGACCAGCAGGATGCCGTGCTTAGTTATCAGACCGATCAGTGTGATCAGGCCGACCTGCGTGTAGATGTTGAGCGTCCCGAGGCCCAGATTGAGCGGCACGATCGCGCCGAAGATCGACAGCGGCACCGCCATCATGATGATCAGCGGGTCGCGGAAGCTTTCAAACTGCGCCGCCAGCACCAGATAGATGACGACCACGGCGGCCGCGAAAGCGATCAGGATGGTGTTGCCCTGTTCTTTTTCCTGCCGCGATTGACCGGAATAGTCGAGGAAGAAGGTGTCGGGCAGGCTCTCCTTGGCGATGTCCTCCAGCGCCTTCAGCCCGTCGCCGGTCGTGACGCCGGGCAGCGGGAGCGCCGAAATCGTCGACGAATTCAGCTGGTTGAACTGCTCGATTGCCGCCGGCGCCGCATTGGTCGAAATCTTGACCACCGCCGATAGCGGCACCATCTCGCCCGTCACGCTGCGCACGAAGTATTCGCCGAGCTTGTCGGGGTTGTCGCGAAACTCTTGCGGCACCTGCGGGATGATGTCGTAGCTGTTGGAGTCGCGGTCGAACTGCGCCACTTCGGCGCCGCCGACCAGCAAGGTCAGCGTGCGGCCGATATCGGCGATCGGCAGGTTCAGCGCTGCGGCGCGGTCGCGGTCGATGGTCACCGTCACCTCCGGCGCGTCATAGGCCATCGAATTCTGCACGACGATGAAGCGGCCGGAGGCCTGCGCCTTGTTCTTGATCTGCTCGGCCACCTCGTACACCTCCGAGGAAGCGCCCGTCGATCGCACCACCATGGAAATGGGCAGGCCGCCGCCGGAGCCCGGTAACGTCGGCGGTGCAAAGACGAAAGCCTCGACACCGGCCACTTTGGCGATACGGGCCGTAATGTCGGCCTGCAGTTCCTTCGAATTGCGCTTACGTTCCGCCCAGTCCTTGAAGGCATAGCCGACGAAGGCGCTGTTTGTCGTGCCGCCGAAGGCCACGGCCGAGAACTGCGCCCGTGTTTCGGGAATATCCTTCACCAGGCCGAGGATCTGGTTGACGTATGTCTCGGTGTAATCGGAGGTCGCATAACGCGGCCCCGTCACAATCGAGAGCAGAAAGCCCTGGTCTTCTTCCGGCGCCAGTTCGCTTGAGGTCTTGGTGAACATGAAGCCGGTGACGCCGACAAGCGCAAGCACGATGATCAGCGTCAATGGGCGATAGTTCAGTGATCCGGTGACGGCCCGTTCATAGCCATGCTCGACGCGCGCGAAGGTGCCGTCGACAATGCGCTGGAAACGGCCCGGCGTGCCGGACTTCAAGAGGCGTGCCGACATCATCGGGGTGATGGTGATGGCAATGACACCCGACAGCACCACCGAGCCGGCGAGCGTGACCGCGAATTCACGGAACAACGCGCCGGTCAGGCCGCCGGTGAAGGCCAGCGGCGCGAACACGGCGGCCAGCGTCATGGTCATGGCAACGATGGCCGACGATATTTCGCGCATACCGCTGAACGCGGCCTGCATCGGCGACATGTGGTCTTCTTCCATATGGCGATGGATGTTCTCCACCACCACGATGGCGTCGTCGACGACCAGGCCGATCGCCAGAACCATGGCCAGCAGCGACAGCAGGTTGATCGAGTAGCCGACCGCAAACAAAAGGAAGCAGACGCCGATCAGCGACAACGGGATGGTGATGATAGGCATCATCACCGACCGGAAGGAGCCAAGGAACAGAAGGATGACGACGATGACGATGGCAACCGCCTCGGCGATGGTCTTGAACACCTCTTCGATCGAGGCGCTGATCTGCCCGGTCGCATCGTAGACGACCTCGATCGTCATTCCCTTCGGCAGTGTCTCCTGAATCTGTGGCACCAGCTTGGTGAGCGCAGCCGCCGTGGTCAGCGGATTGGCCGCCGGCGTCGGGAAGATGGCGAGGAAGGTGCCGGGCTTTCCGTTGAACGAGACCCTGGTGTCGGTGTTCTCGGCGGCGAGTTCGACGCGGGCCACGTCGCGCAACCGCACCACATTGCCGTCAGTCGAGCGCAGCGGCAGCTCGGCGAAGGCCTCCGGCGTCTGCAATGTCGAGCGCACGGTGATCGAGGAAACGACATACTCGTTCTGGGTGTTGCCGGGCGCCGACAGGAAGTTGGAATTGTTGATCGCCGTCAGCAGTTCGGAGGCCGTCACGCCGCGCGCGGCAAGCTTGACCGGATCGATCCAGACGCGCATCGAGTATTCCTGGGCGCCGAAGATCTGCACGTCGGCGACGCCTTCGACCGTCGACATGCGCGGTCTGATGACGCGCTCGATATACTCGGTCAGCTGCTCCTTCGTCATGTTCGGATTCTGCATCGAGATGTACATCATCGCGAACTGCTGGCCGGTGCCCTTGACGATGACAGGGTCCTTCGATGCGTCCGGCAAGGTGCCGCGCACGCCCTGGACCTTGGACAGAACTTCGGTCAGCGCGACGTCGGGGTTCGAGCCGAGCTTCATCTGCACCGTCACGGTGCTGGAGGACGGGCGGCTGGACGAGGTGACGTAGTCGATGTTTTCGGTCGAGGCGACGGCGCGCGCGATCGGGGCGGAAATGAAGCCCTGGATCAGATCGGCGCTGGCGCCCGGATAGGCCGTGGTGATGGTGATCGCCGTTTCGTCGACCTTCGGATACTGCCGGATCGACAGGTTGAAGATGCCCTGGAAACCCAGAAGCAGGATCATGCAGCCAAGGACCGTCGAAAGAACAGGCCGGCGAATGAAGAGATCGGAAATGCTCATTGCTGGTCGGCCTGCTTGTTTGCCGATTTGGTCGGGTCGATGGTGTTGTCCACAACGACGGACATGCCGTTGAAGAGGCGGTTCTGACCGGCGGTGACGACTTCGTCGCCAGCCTTCAGCCCCTCGACGATCTCGACCATGCCTTGATTGCGGCGGCCGGGCTTGACGAACACCTGCGACAGCACGAGCGCGGGCTTGTCACCTTCCGCCGCCGGCTTGGCCGCATCGGGAGCCTGGTCAGTCGGCTTTGCCGCATCGGCGGTGGGCTTGGCAGCATCAGCCGCCGGCTTCATGGCATCGGCCGGCTTGGTGTCCGCAGGCTTGGCATCAGCCGATTTGTCGGCTGCCGGCGCGGCGGGTTTTTCCTCCGGCTTGGCAGCTGGCGCCGCCTCGGCGGGCTTGGCTGGCTGCACCACGAAGATGTAGTCGCCATAGAGACTTGTCGTCAGCGCCGTCTGCGGCAGGGTCAGCACGTTCTGCTCTTCGGGCAGCTCGACACGCACCTGCACGAACTGGCCGGGGGTCAGCTTGCCATCGGGATTGGCGACTTCCGCCCGGATGTTCACCAGCCGGCTGGACGAGTCGATCTTCGGGTCGATGCCGCGAATGGCGCCTGCGAATGGCCTGTCCTCACCGCCAAAGCCCAATCGAATCGTCTGGCCTATCTTGAGCAAGGCGAGTTGCTGTTCGGGAACCGAGAAATCGACCCGCATCGTGTCGAGATCCTGCAATGTCACCACGGCGGTGCCGGGCGCCAGATACTGGCCGATATCGATCCTCGGAATGCCCACCGTGCCGCCGAAAGGCGCCGTCAACTGCTTCTGCTCGAGCACGGCCTGCAGCTTGGTGACCTGAGACGCCGAGGCCGAGGCCGCCGCACGCGCCGTGTCCAGCGTCGAGTCGGAGCCAACGCCACGCCTGGTCAGTTCGATGGCGCGGGCAAGCGATGCCTGATCGAGCGCGGCCTGCGCCTTCTGGGCGTCGAGATCGGCGCGCTCGACAGCGTCATCGAGCTGCAGCAGAACCGCATTGTCGGCCACCTTCTGGTTGGCATGGAAAAGGATGTCCTTGACGATGCCGGTGGTCTCAACCGCCAGGTCGACACCGCGCACAGCCTTGACCGTACCGATAGCCTCGACGCCTGGCGTCCAGGCCGAAGGCTTGGCGATGGTGGTCGAAACGGTTGCCGCCGGCGGCTTCATCGATGCGAAATACTGCTTGATGCCGTTGTCGCGCAGGAAGTTGAAGCCGACGATGCCGCCGACCACGACGACGAGCACGGCCAGAACCAGAACGATGATAAAGATACGGAGTATGCGCTTGAACAAGGAAGTCCCCTCAGTCGAAATCCGGCGCAAAGCGCGGATATCGGGACACATATCGACTGCGGGTCCCGATTTCAAACAATGGCGGTCTTACTGTACCGTCTGGACGGTCTTGTCAATTGGGCCTAGACTTGCGAAGGGAGGCGCCATGAGAGCCCAACGAACGAACTCGCGCGAGAAGATTCTCGCTGCGGCGGCCGATGTTGCGCGGGAATCCGGACCCGGCAGCCTGTCGCTGGAAGCGGTCGCCAGCCGCGCCGGTGTATCGAAGGGCGGGCTTCTCTACAATTTTCCGACTAAGGCCAAATTGATGCAGGGTCTGGTCGAAGGCTATCTGCGCGAGTTCGAGCAAGCGCTTGAATCCGCCCGCACAAATGACAAGGACGAAAATCCCCTGGCCGTCTACATCAGGCTGTCGGCCAATGATTGCGAGGAAAAGCAGCCGTCGGCGTCCTGGATCTTCTCGGCCATCGCCGAGGATCCCGATTTCATGATGCCGATAAAGACCTTCAAGCGGCAGCTTTTCGAGCGGCTGAAGGGCGAAACGCCGGATCTCAAATCGCTATTGATCTGCTATCTCGCCATCGAGGGATTGCGCAGCATGAACCTCTTCGATTCGGATGTCCTGTCGAAAGACGAGCGCGAGCTGTTGGTATCGTCCCTGCTCGAGATTGCCAAATAGGTCGCCCACCCGCTTTTCGGCCAGGCCTGTGCGTCAACGCGGTTCGCCGGCGTCACACAGGGTTCATCGTGCGGCCATAGCGTTCTTCCCAGTTCTTTGCTGCAATGCATCTGGAGTGGGACATGGTGGTATAGTTCCAGCGAGGCGGGCATTCCGAGACCGGATCATCCGCTGGAACAATCGGGCAGTGCGAAGTGGTTCCTGCCCGCCTTCGGCGTGCGCAGCGCCGCCCCATTGCAGCCGGAACCGTTCGCCGCCATCGTTCCGGCAACGCCCGACGCAATTTGCTGCTTGCCTGAGTGCTGACGCTGCCGTGCTCGATCACGCTCGGCCCTGAAGGCTTTAGTCTAGCATTTGCTTCCGGCGGCCAGTAGCGGGGTGTCTCCTGGTTGGATTCCGCTGCTCGTTCGACGCGAGAGTTTCGGGATAGCGGCGATCAACTCTTGGGTATAGGCCTGCTGCGGACGATCCAGAACGTCTTCCGTATTGCCATACTCAACCAGCTTGCCGTGCTGCATGACCGCAACGTGCTCGCAGAGATAACGCACCACGCCCAGATCGTGGGAAATCAGGATCAGCGTCAGCGACAATTCGCGGCGCAGCCGCGCAAAGAGGCCGAGCACCTGGGCCTGGATGGTGACGTCCAGAGCGGAGGTGACTTCATCGGCGATCAAGATCTCGGGCTCCAGCGCCAGGGCTCTGGCGATGCCGACGCGCTGCCGCTGGCCGCCGGAAAGCTGCGTGGTGCGTCGGTCCAGCAACTGGCGTGGCAATTCCACTTTTTCCATCAGCTCACGGATCCGCTCCGGGATGTCTCTTTCCGGGCAGATGTTCTGTTGCCGCAGCGGTTCGGCCAGAGTTCGCGCAACCGTAAACGCCGGGTTGAGGGACATGAACGGGTCCTGGAACACCATCTGCAGTTTGCGAACCTGCTCCGGTCGGCGCTGCCTCAGTGCGCGATCGAGCGATTGGCCGTCCACCTCGATCTCTCCTTGTTGCGGCTGCACAAGGCCTGCAATAGCCCGGGCTATGGTGCTCTTGCCGGAACCGGACTCGCCGACGATCCCCAGCGCCCCACCGCGCCGCAATGCCAGCGAAACATTGTCGACGGCGCGCACGATTTGCGGCGGCTTGCGCGTCGCCCAGGCCGCAAGGCTCTGCCCAGGGTAGAAGTTCACGCACAGGTTCTTCACCAGGAGATGCGGTTCCGTCGCCACGGGGCAGGCATGCGTGGTCGGCTTCATCAGCGAGGGTTGGGAAGCGATCAGGCGCTTCGTGTATTCATGGGCGGGGTCACGCAGGATCTGATCGACCGAGCCGATTTCCAGCACCGCACCGTCCTTCATGACGACGACGCGGTCGCACATTTCCGCGATCACGCCAAGGTCGTGAGAGACCAGAATGACCGACAGGTTGCGTTCACGCCGGATGCCGCGGAGCAGGTCGAGTATCTGAGCTTGCACCGTGACATCAAGCGCCGTCGTGGGCTCGTCGGCAATCAGCAGTTTCGGTTCGCAGGCAAGGGCCGCCGCGATCATCACCCGCTGACGCATGCCACCGGACAGCTCGTGAGGATAGGCGCCCGCGCGCCTTGACGCGTCCTTGATATGCATGTCTTCGAGCAGTCCGACCGCCCGCGCATTGGCCTGCCGCCAGGATATGCCCTGATGGACCACCATCGCCTCGCCCACCTGACGCCCGACCGTCATGATCGGATCAAGATGCGTCGACGGGTTCTGGAAGATCATCGCCGCTTGCCCGCCGCGCAGCCGGCCCAGCTCGGCATCCTTCATGGCGAGGACGTCGCTGCCCTCGAACATGATCCGGCCCGACTTCACCAGTGCGTTGCCGGCAATCAGCTTGAGGATGGCCCTGCAGGCCACCGTCTTGCCCGATCCGGATTCACCGACGATCCCAAGGACCTCTCCCGCTTTTAGTGAAAAGCTGACGCCGCGCAGGGCGTGGACGTCGCCAAAATTGGTGGCGAAGTCGATGGTGAGGTTCTCGACGCTGACGAGGTCGCTCATCTCAGGATTCCGTGTTCAGGAGGCGGGCGAGACCATCAGCGGTCAACGAGAGGCCCAGCGCCAGAAGGCAGATGGCGATGCCTGGGAAGATCGCAATCCACCATGCGGTCGTCAGGTAGGTCTGCCCGTCCGCGATCATGGCGCCCCATTCGGGCGTCGGCGGTTGTACGCCGAGGCCGAGAAAACCCAATGATGATCCGAGCACGATGGCCAGCACGGCATCGGTCATGACGAAGACGATCGATGGGACGATGGCATTCGGCAGGATGTGGAACAGCATGATGCGCAAATGCCCAAAACCCATGCCACGTGCCGCCAGCACGAAATCTACGCCGCGCAGCACCAGCGCCTGGCTCCGCACAAGTCGCGCATAGCTGACCCAGTTCACCAAGGTGAGCGAGATGAAGTAGCTCTTGAGGCCGGGCCCCAGCACGGCCACGATGGCGATCACGAGGACGAAATAGGGAAATGATACGGTGACCTCGAGGATGCGCATCAGCGCCGCATCGATCCGGCCACCCAGATAGCCGGCGATAAGGCCGATGATCGTCCCCAGGATGATCGGACCGACGACGCCGAAGAAGGCCATGGCGAGATCGTAGCGTGCGGCAAACAGTGTCCGCGCCAGGACATCGCGGCCGATGGCGTCGGTGCCAAACCAATGCTCGGCGCCAGGTGGTTTCAGCGCCTGCATCACATCGACCTTGATCGGGTCGAAACTGGTCAGCACCGGCGCCAGAATGGCCACGACGATCCAGGCCAAGGTGATGGCGCCGCCGATGGCCAAGGTTGCCGGCATCGTCCGGATCCGCGCCATGGCCAAGGAGCCGCTGCCCTGCATCACATCGCTCATAATTCCACCCTTGGGTCGAGAATGGCGGTCAAGACATCGACGGCAAAATTCGAAATGACGACACCTACGGCAAGCAGCAGGGCCACTGCCTGGACGACGAACTGGTCGTGCGTGAGAACGCCGCGGATGAGCAGGTTGCCGAGCCCTGGAATGTTGAAGACATTTTCGACAACGACCGTCCCGCCGATCAGGAAGGCGACCACGACGCCCAGCAGATTGACTGTCGGCAACAGGGAATTCCAGAACACATGCCGGGAAAAGATGTAGCTTTCCGGCAGGCCCCTGGAGCGGCAGGCGATCGCATAATCCTTGTCCAGCTGCTGAATGAAGGTCGCGCGCAGATTGCGCGCGAGGATCGGCGTCACCCCGATACCGATCGTCAGGGCCGGCAAGAACAGATGCCACAGATTGTTGATAAAGGTCGGTCCGTAACCGGATACCGGGAAAATCTTCAGCCGCAGGCAGAAGCCCATGATCAACAGCAGGCCGACAAAGTAGGACGGCACGCCGACGCCCGCGACGCAGACGAGACGGATGAGGTGATCGATCCACCGTCCGCGCTGCCGGGCAGCGGTGACCGCGAGCGCGAATGTCAACAGCAGCGAGATCACGAGGCCGTAGAGGATCAAGAAAACCGTTGGCGCGATCCGTGCCGCGATGACGCCGCTGACGGGACCCCGGAAGGCGATCGACTGACCGAAATCGCCGCGCAGGCAATTCAGCACGTAATAGAAATACTGCACGGGGATGGGCTGATCGAGACCGTATCGCGCCCGCACGAATTCGATCGCCTCCTGACTGGCCTTGGGGCCAAGCATGAGGCGAACCGGATCGCCGGGTGTCATTTGCAGCAGCAGGAAGGTGATCACACTGATACCCAGCAGCACGGGGATCAACTGTATCGGCCGTCTAAGCACGAAGGAGAATCGATTCATGGTCGGGATCCTGGTGTCAAATCGATGCGAGACGGGGACGAAGTGTCTCGTCCCCGTCTCGCATCCTGTGCTGATCAATCCAGGCTGGTCCCGCCGATGGACGAGAATTGCAGGCCGACGTTCAGGACCAACCCTTTCACGCTCGGGGCGTAGGCGTTGAGCCACGTCGGGTGATAGAGCGCCACCTGCGCCACCTCGTCCACCACGGTCTTCTGGATCTGGGCATAGAGCTCGGCCCGTTTGGCATTGTCCGCCTCACCCGAGGCTTCATCGATCAGTTTGTCGACCGTTTCGTTGTTGTAGCGGGTGTAGTAGGACTTGTTGTCGCCCGCGCCCCAGACGCACCAGCGCAATGCGTTGTCGGGATCTCGCGTCTCGTTGTACCACCAGTTCATTTCCGCCTGATACTCGCCATCGGCGAGGCGGGTCCATGCCTGGGTTGAATCGATCTTGGCAATGTTGACGGTGATGCCGACTTCCGCCAACTGCGCCTGGATCAGCACCGCCGCCTTTTCCTCGTCGGCACTTCCGGCATTCTGGATGAGTTCGAAACTGGCTCCGGTCTTGCCGGATTCTGCCAGCAGGGCCTTGGCCTTTTCGACGTCTCGGGCAATGACTGGCAGCGATTTGTCGAAGAAATCGAGCGTCGGGCTCATGATGGAACTGGCCGGCGTGCCGAGACCCAGCGTCACCGCGGCATTGATGGCCGTGCGGTCGATGCCATAGCTGACGGCCTGGCGGAATTTGAGGTCGTTGAAGGGTTCTGCCGAATGGTTGATCAGCATGTCATAGGTGGTGCTCGAAGGTTCAGGGTCGGCCCGGAAGCCGGCGGCCTTCAACTCGGCCATGCGCGGGGCCGGAACTGCGAGGCAGACGTCGAGTTCGCCCGCCTGCAACATCGAGACCCTGGTGTTGTCGTCCGGGACATAGCGGAATTCGACGCCGTCGATCTTGGGCTCGCCTTGGCGGTAATAATGCTCGTTGCGGCCAAGGACCACGCGGTCTCCCGGCTTCAATTCGACGAATTTGAACGGCCCTGATGTGACCGGCGCCTTGGCGAAAGCGTCGTCGCCCATTTTCTCGACCGCTGCCTTCGGCACGATGCCGGTATTCCAGATTTCGGTCAGCGTCAGGAAGGGCGTGAATTTGCGGTCGAGCGTCATCACCACTGTCCTGGCGTCCTTTGCCTCGACCTTGGTCAGGGGCTGAAACGGCGCCGCATAGGCGGAATCCTTCTGGAAGCGCATGCGGTTCCAGCTGAACGCCACGTCCTCGGCCGTGATCGGCGACCCATCGGAAAATTTGGCCTCGCGCAGGTGGAAGGTATAGGTCTTGCCGTCATCCGCGATGTCCCAGCTCTCGGCAAGGCCCGGGCCGACTTCTGTGCGATCGGCATTGGCATGCAGCAGGCGTGCATACATCATGCCCTGGATAAGGATATCGGCTCCGTAAGTGGTTTTGATCGGGTCCAGGGTGAGAACCTCGGCCCCATAGGCCATACGCAGTATCTTGCTGCCGTCAGCATTGGCTCGAAGCAATGTGGCCGGCAACGTCGCGATGCTGAAGCCGGCAAACGCCGCACTTTTGAGGAATACTCTGCGGTCCATGACAATCTCCCATTTTCGTTGATGATGTTCCCGGGGCGGTTCCATGCTTGTTGGTTCAAGCAGTCCTTGTTGGTTCAAGCAGTCTTGGTGATGTGGGCAGGTGGTTTGCGCTGGTGCCAGGCGTAGTCGGCCTCAAGCACCGCACCTAGCCGTAGCAGCAGATCGTCGCGTCCGAATGCGGCGACAAACTGCACGCCGATCGGCAGGCCGTTTTGCGTCCAGCCGAGCGGCAGGGATATCGCCGGCGATCCAGTGCCGTTGAAGAGCGCGCTGAACGTCTCCTTCGGCGCCAGATCGGCGAACACCGTATCGATGTCGCGGCCGGGACGATCCGGGTTGTACGTGCCGAGCAACTCCGGCGAGATCGCGCAAGTCGGCGTCACCAGCACGTCATGGACGGCCAGGAATTCGCCAACCGTCCGCGTGATCTGGTCATAAACAGCGAGGGCCGCGATCAGGCTTGCCGCGTCCAGCGTTCGGCCATGGCGATAGACAGCAAGTGTCGTCTGCTGCAGGCAGGCCTCTTCGACTGGCCGTCGCAGCAAGCCCGCCAACTCGTCGAGCGACTGCGCCGTAGAAGCTGCCCAGATCACTTTCTGTGCCGCCAGATAGCGCTCATAATCGAACACAGGCCCGGCTTCGACGACCTTGTGGCCCAGTTGCTCCAGCCTCTTGCCCACTTCGAGAACTGCCGCCTTCACCTCGGTGTCGAGCGGAAAGCCGGACCAGGACGTTGTGCACAGGGCAATGCGCAAAGCCTTGGGTGGCGTCTTGATCGCCTGGGCATAGCTGGTGGTTGGAGGGACGATCTCATAGCTGTCGCCGGGAAGCGCACCAGACCCCAGATCAAGCAAAGCCGCCGTGTCGCGGATCGAGCGTGTCAGCATGAATGAAATGGCGAGACCCAGCATTGGCGCATTCGATTCCGGCGCGCCGCTGATCCGGCCACGAGAGGGCTTCAGGCCGACGACACCACAAAAGGCGGCGGGGGTGCGGATGGAGCCGCCACCATCGGCGCCTTGCGCGAAAGGAACGATGCCGGCGGCAACGGCTGCCGCTGCGCCGCCGCTCGATCCCGAAACACCCCTGCTGGTATCCCAGGGGTTGCGTGTCGCACCATAGAGGGAGGATTCGGTTGCCGCCGCTATGCCGAATTCCGACGTGGTGGTACGCCCGATATTGGCAAGGCCGCCGGATCGCATTTTCACCCAGAAGGCGTGATCGTCGCCGCAGATGAAACCCTTGGCGAGAACGCTGCCGAACTCTCCCGGCCGGCCAGCTTCGATGGGGAAATCCTTGGTCAATGTCGGCGTGCCGTGGAAAGGTGCGGGTCCGGGGACCTCGCCGAGCGCTTCGATCGCATCGGCATAGGTTTCGATCACGGCATTGAGCTGCGGATTGACCGCGGCGATCCCTGAAATGATGCAGTTTCCCAGTTCGCGCGGCGTAACTTCCCGCTTGCGCAGGAGCTCGGCCAGACCAACGCCGTCATAGGCGGCGTATTCCGTCAACTTCATGCGCTTGCCCTGACAGTCCACGGTTTCAGCAACGGGTGATGCATCGTCATTCTTCGACTTCTTCCTCTTTGATGTGCCGTGCGACGCGCCGTGGCGGTTTGTGGAAGGTTCGCAGGATCCCGGCGATATCCTCCAGCTCATTCATCCGCGTCTCGGCCGATTTGCCGAGTTTCTCGGCAACGGAATGCGTGAGGAGGTTCAGAACCGAACTTATCGCGGCCGTCGAATCCCAGTACAGGTCGACGCGCGTCGATACTTCGAGCGCCAGTTTTGTGTATTCAGATGCCCAATGACTGTATTTGTCGGTAACGATGATCAGAGGAATCTTCCGGCGCTTGATCTGGGCACACAGCCGAAAGCTCATCGCTGCGTATTCCGCCGTGTCGATCAGCAGCACGCAAGAATTTTCGCCGCTATCGGTGAGGATTTCCGAGAACGTGCCGCCCAAACCTTCGGCAAAGCGGACATCGCTCCGCACCCAGCGCAGACGCGTCGCGAAATCGAGCCCCAATCCCTTCACTGCCTGGAAGCTGACGCAGTTCACGCGATCGCAGGTGCTCAGCAGATGAACGATTTCGGACCACATCTCGCCCTGGGCAAGGCCATAGGCCGCGGTCAAGGCCTGCTGCTCCATCTCCAGGCTGCGAGCCAACCGCTCCCGCTTTTCGCCGCCGATGCGGAAACGCAACTCGGCACTGTCCAGGCCCGGGCCTCCGGCTTTCGGTGCGGAGCGCAGGCCACGCTTCATTTCCTTGAGATCGGTGTAGCCGAGACGCCGTACGAAACGGGTGACGCTTGCCTCGCTTACACCGGCGCCGACGGCAATGGTGGCGCCAGTTTCAAAGGGAATGTCATGGATGTTGGCGAGCAGGTATCGCGCGATTGCCTGCTCGGTCCGGGCGAAATCCAGCCAGCCCTCACGCAACCTGGCTTCCAGCGCACTGGCCACCTCGGTCTCTCCGGACACAGCCTTCCCGCCAGGCGTTTTCGTCTTCATCGACCGCACGTCCCTTGGCAGACCTATTTGGAACAGACCGGAAAATGCCACCCCAGGAAGCGCACTCCATTTCCAGTCGTGGCACGACGCTAGCACGCGAGAAGACGCCATGAAAGATAAATTTTATAGTTTTATATTCCGGTATTTTTATTTCATGATCGGTCAAGGTGCGGTGCTGACGCGGTCCGGTATTTGGGATCCAGCCTTGCAGACCACCCTGTCAGGGGACGGCGGCTGGACGGCGCAGCAAAGGCTGGCGAAGTAAAGGCTACAGCCTGAGCTTGGTCAAAGTTCCTTGACGAGGCGGTTCTCATCGCCCTGCAGATAGGTCTCCCACAAATAGTTGGAGACCAGCCGCCGGTATCGCTCGGCGTTAACCAACTTACGGTAGCCAGCGCCGCCGATATGCAAAAAGGCGCTGCCCAACATTTGATGACCGGAGTCGGCCTCGCCGAGGTTCAGATGAGCCGTAGTGGCTGGCACATCCACTACGTCGTTTTCGCCGAGCAGGCGATAGAGCCCAGCCCAATTGCCTCCGCCGGTGTCCATCCCGTGGATGAAGCGGGGGTTAAAGTCCATGTCCACGTTCTCCATGGCGCTAAAGCGAAAGAAGCAGAACCCTGCCCACAAAAACCACGCTTGGTGATCCGAAGTTGACCAGCGCTTTGAGCCATAGACGGCTTTTCCTTCCATCGTCGCGGGAATGTCCACGGGGATGATCGGAAAGCAGTCGTGATCCAGAAAGCCGAACAGCTCCGGCTGCATCGGCCGGATGATATTGTGGAAGATCCAGTTCATGGACGTTCCGTGCGACCGATTGGGATGACGCTCCCAGTTTCGGGGCAAGCTGAAATAGGCGACGCCTCGCGCTCGACAGATTTCCTCGATGCGGGTGCGAGCCGATTGCTTTGGAGAGTTGTCGACAACGACCAGCGTCATTCCGGACGAATACAGCTCCCAGGAGCGGGCCATCGCGTCGATGACCCAAGGGGTGTTGAAGGCAATGACAAAACAAAATCGCCGATCACCGGTTCGCCGGACTTCGTCGGCGAACTTCAGGCCTTCCGCAACACCGCGTCCGCGGACGTTGCGTTCAATCAAGGCATTTCGCAATGCCTTGGCGGCTCTGACAGGCCGGTTCTGGTTCAGCAGATCGATAAGGACCCTCCTCGGGTTCCAGCTCATACAATTCCCCCAGGCTCTGAATGAGCTGCGGCTTTATTAGGCCGAAGCCTACTTTCTCACAAGTCAGGCCGTGGGGCAGCGCGTGATGGCGTCAGCGCCGGCACCTGATCGAGCTCCGTAGGGCCCTCCGCATTTGAGGTGGCCGCCGTCATGGCGATCGTTACGAGGATGGACCGGTCTCCTTGTTCCGTGCGTCAGGAAACTCGCCCCCGCGCCTGCCCACCGGTATGCACCCCGCTGTGCGGCCGCCTTTGCCTGGGGTCGCCGCGCCTCCCCGAAAGCGTGTCAAAAAGGCATCGATTTTGGACATTAGTCTTGACAGAAATACAGATGTTCAATACCCGTCAGGCAATCGAACAAGCCTGCATTTTTGGGAGGAACGAGCGGTATGGCTTCCAATGTTTCGTTGACGGGCCTTGCCCGCGATCTCGAGGAACGCGCCAAGTCGGGCAAGCCTATCCGCATCGGCCTGATCGGCTCGGGCGAGATGGGAACCGACATCGTCACCCGTGTCGCCCATATGTCGGGCATCGAGATCGGCGCCATTTCCGAACTGAACCTGCCTGCCGCCAGCAAGGCGGTCGATATCGCCTTCCAGGAAACCGGGCATGCGCGCGAAGTGTCCAACGCTTCGGCGATGACCGCGGCGATGGAAGCCGGCAAGGTCGCGGTGACCAACGACGCCAATCTGGTCATCAACAACGATCTGATCGACGTCGTCATCGACGCCACCGGGGTTCCCGCCGTCGGCGCCGAGATCGGGCTGCGCGCCATGGAACATGGCAAGCATCTGGTGATGATGAATGTCGAGGCCGACGTCACCATCGGCGCCTATCTGAAGAGCGAGGCCGACCGGCTCGGCGTCACCTATTCGCTGGGCGCCGGCGACGAGCCGTCCTCCTGCATGGAACTCATCGAATTCGTTTCGGCCATGGGCCATCCGATCGTTGCCGCAGGCAAGGGCAAGAACAATCCGCTCAACATCGACGCCATTCCCCCAGACTATGAGGAGGAAGCCAAGCGCCGGCACATGAACGTGCGGATGCTGGTCGAATTCGTCGACGGCTCCAAGACCATGGTCGAGATGGCGGCAATCGCCAATGCCACCGGCCTGGTTCCAGACAAGGCCGGCATGCATGGCCCGGCGGCGACGCTTGGCGAACTGTCCAAGGTGCTGGTGCCGCAGAAGGATGGCGGCGTGCTGTCGAGGGTCGGCGTCGTCGACTATTCGATCGGCAAGGGTGTCGCGCCAGGCGTCTTCGTCGTTGCCGACATGTCGCATCCGCGTATCTCCGAGCGCATGGAAGATTTGAAGATGGGCAAAGGCCCGTATTTCACTTTCCATCGTCCCTATCACCTTACCTCGCTCGAAGTGCCGCTGACCTGCGCCCGCGTCGTGCTCTACGGCAAGGCCGACATGGTGCCGCTGGCCAAACCGGTGGCCGAAGTCGCCGCCGTGGCCAAGAAGGACATGAAGCCCGGCGAGAAGCTCGATGCGATCGGCGAATATTGCTACCGTGCCTGGATCATGACGACGCCTGAGGCGCGCGCCGCCAAGGCCATTCCCTGCGGCCTGCTGCAGGGCGGCTCGGTCACCGCGCCGATCAAGAAGGGCGAGCTCATAACCTACGCGAATGCAGCGCCCGCGGCGGGCTCCAAGATCGCCGAACTGCGCGCCCGCCAGGACAAGCTTGTCTATGGGGCCGTGGGAGCGTGATCATGGCCACAGCCAGCAAAGCCGTCACTGACAGTCGCGCCAATCTGCCCTTCGTCTACCGCCACTACAGCGCCGAGCAGCTCAGGGAGGTGCTCCACAAGATGTACCTGATCCGCCGCTTCGAAGAGGGCGCGGAGGAGTGCTACACGCGCGGTCTCATCCACGGCACCATGCATTTGTCGATCGGCCAGGAAGCCAGCGCCATGGGCATCTGCATGCCGCTTGCTGAGGATGACCAGATCACCTCGACGCATCGCGGTCATGGCCACTGCATAGCCAAGGGTGCCGAGGTCAAGCGCATGTTCGCCGAGTTCTTCGGTAAGACCACAGGCTATTGCAAGGGCCGTGGCGGCTCGATGCACATCGCCGATGTCGGCAAGGGCAATCTCGGCGCCAATGGCATCGTCGGTGGCGGCATCCCGATCGCCGTCGGGGCGGCATTGTCCTCCAAGATGATGAAGACCGGCAAGGTCGTGGTCTCCTTCTTCGGCGATGGCGCCAACAATGAAGGCGCTTTCCACGAGGCGCTCAACATGGCGGCGGTCTGGAAGCTGCCTGTCATTTTCGTCTGCGAGAACAATGGCTATGGCATGTCGACATCGACGGCCCGCTCGACCGCCGTCAAGAACATCGCCGAGCGCGCCGCCGCCTATTCGATGCCCGGCGTCATCGTCAACGGCAACATCTTCTCCGAGGTCGCCGAGGCGTCTCATCAGGCCATCGCCCGAGCCCGCGCCGGCGAGGGGCCGACGCTGATCGAGTCCAAGACCTACCGCCATCGCGGCCATTCCAAAAGCGACCGCAACCGCTATCGCACCAAGGAAGAGATCGAGGACTGGATGTCGAACCGCGATCCGATCACCCTGTTCGAAAGCGAGCTCAGGGAATTCGGCTTCATCGACGACAAGGGCATCGAGGCCATTCGCGATGCCGTGGCGCAAGAGATCGCCGAGGGCATCGAGTTCGCCAAGGCGAGCCCATCGCCCGATATCAGCGAGACCGGAAATTACGTGTATACGGAGCAGGCGTGATGGACGCGATGGTGCGTGAACTGAGCTACGCCCAGGCGATCCAGGAAGCCATGGCGATCGCCATGGACATGGACGAACGCGTCTTCCTGATGGGTGAGGATATCGGTGTCTATGGCGGCGCCTTCCAGGTCACCGGCGACCTGGTCGAACGTTACGGCGCTGACCGCGTCATCGACACACCGATTTCGGAACTGGGCGGCGCGGGCGTTGCGGTGGGCGCTGCCCTCACCGGCATGCGGCCGATCTTCGAGTTCCAGTTTTCCGATTTCGCCACGCTTGCTATGGAGCAGATCGTCAACCAGGCGGCCAAGATGCGCTTCATGCTGGGCGGCGAGGTTTCGGTTCCCGTGGTGATGCGCTTTCCCGCCGGTTCCGGGACTGGTGCGGCGGCTCAGCACAGCCAGAGCCTCGAGGCCTGGCTCGGCCATGTGCCGGGTCTGAAAGTCATCCAGCCGGCGACCCCCTATGATGCCAAGGGTATGCTTTTGGCGGCGGTCGCCGATCCCGATCCAGTCATGATCTTCGAGCACAAGCTGCTCTACAAGATGAAGGGACCGGTGCCCGAAGGCTATTACACCGTGCCGATCGGCAAGGCCGATATCCGCCGCGAGGGCCGGGACCTGACCATCGTCGCCACCTCGATCATGGTGCAGAAGGCGCTCGACGCGGCTGCCGCGCTGGAGAGCGAAGGCATCGACGTCGAAGTCGTCGATCTCCGGACCATCCGGCCGATGGACAAGCAGACCGTCATCGACAGCGTCAAGAAAACGTCGCGGCTGCTATGCGTCTACGAAGCGGTCAAGACGCTGGGCATCGGCGCCGAAGTCAGTGCCATGATCGCCGAGAGCGAGGCTTTCGATTATCTCGATGCGCCGATCGTGCGGCTGGGCGGCGCCGAAACGCCGATCCCCTACAATCCGGAACTTGAGAAAGCGACGGTGCCGCAGGTTCCCGACATCATCACCGCCGCGCGCGACCTCGTGAAAGGGGTTCGCTGAGAAATGCCGACCGAAGTCATTCTTCCCAAGGTCGACATGGACATGGCGACCGGACAGATCTCGCGCTGGTTCGCCGAGGAGGGCGCGCGCGTCAAGAAGGGCGATGTGCTGTTCGAGATCGAGACCGACAAGGCGGCGATGGAGATCGACGCGCCGGCCAGCGGCGTCCTGCGCGATGTCAGCGGCAAGGAAGGTGTCGATATTGCGGTCGGCGCTGCCGTCGCGTGGATTTATGCTGACGATGAGGCTTATGGGGCTGATGTCGCTGCGACAAAGCAGGACAAAGCGCCAATCTCCCCACCCGTGGGGGAGATGTCGGCGAAGCCGACAGAGGGGGGCGCTGCCCAGCCAACGTCGCATTCTGTCACGCCCCCCTCTGCCCTGCCCTCTTTGCCGCCACTTGGCATCTCCCCCACAAGGGGGGAGATTGGCCAATCCCCATCCGCCGGCCGTGCAACACCGCTTGCCCGACGCCTGGCCCGCGAGGCGGGTCTTGCCCTTGCCAGCATTGCCGGCACCGGCCCGCATGGCCGGGTGGTGAAGGCGGATGTCGATGCGGCGATTGCCGGTGGAGGCGCCCAGGCGGCGCCTGCCGCCAAGGCTCCTGCTGGCGCTCCTGCGCCTGCGGTGAAGGCGATGTCGGACGATCAGGTGCTGAAGCTGTTCGAACAGGGCTCCTACGACCTCGTCCCGCATGACAATATGCGCAAGACCATCGCGCGGCGCCTGGTCGAGGCCAAGACCACCATCCCGCATTTCTACCTGACGCTCGACTGCGAACTTGATGCGCTGTTGGCGCTGCGCACGCAAATCAATGCGGCTGCCCCGGTGAAGAAGACCGATAAGGGCGACGCTCCGGCCTACAAGCTGTCGGTCAACGACATGGTCATCAAGGCGATGGCGATGGCGCTGAAGGCGGTGCCGGATGCCAATGCCTCATGGACCGAAAGCGCCATGGTCAAGCACAAGCATGCCGATGTCGGCGTCGCGGTGTCGATCCCGGGCGGCTTGATCACGCCGATTATCCGCAAGGCCGATGAGAAGACGCTGTCCACCATCTCCAACGAGATGAAGGATCTGGCCAGCCGCGCGCGCAGCCGCAAGCTGAAGCCGGAAGAGTATCAGGGCGGCACCACGGCGGTGTCCAACCTCGGCATGTTCGGCATCAAGGATTTTGCCGCCGTCATCAATCCGCCGCATGCGACGATCCTGGCCGTTGGTGCCGGCGAGGAGCGGGCGGTGGTCAAGAACGGCGAGATCAAAATCGCCACCGTGATGTCGGTGACGCTGTCGACCGACCATCGCGCCGTCGACGGCGCGCTGGGTGCCGAACTGCTGGTCGCCTTCAAGCGCCTGATCGAGAATCCGATGGGCATGCTGGTCTAGGTCCTGTCGGGAGCCGGTGCCAAATCATGCGCCGGCTCACAAACAGAAACGACTTGTCAGGCGCCAACCCTTGACCCATGTTCTATCTGGACTGCGACCCAGGGAGGCCAAATATGCCTGCATTCGACCCGTCTGACGTCAAAACCTTGTTCGGCAAGGTCATGGGCGCGTCGCCATCCGACATCAAGCTTGTGGCGCAGCGCCTGCACGATCATGCCTTCGAGCCGCGCATGTCGGCGGAGGAGACCAGGCAGCTTGTCGCCAGCCTCGGCTATGACAGCCTGGACGCGTTCTGCGCCGATATCGGCTTGCCCACGCATATCGCCGAGCGCTGGAGCCGTTTTGGTGTTTCCGGCGAGATGAAGCAGGTTTTCACGCTGTTGGCGGCGCAGCGCAAGCGGGTGGCCGAGGCGGTCGCCGAATTCGAATCCATGACCCATGTCGGCGTCGAGGATTTTTTGCGCGAGCGCGGGCTTATCTAAACCGAGAGCCGGCTCAGCCGCTCCTGGCCAACAGTGCCGTCGCCGTATCGCTGTCGGTGATCAGGACATTGGTGCTGACGGCCTTCAGCGCGGCGAGGATCGCCGCAACCTTGCGCTTGCCGCCGGCGGCGAGAACCACATTCGGCACCTGGCCGACCACATCAAGATCGATGGCCATGACGCGTTTGTTGACCTCGTGGTCGACCAGCCTGCCGGCGGCGTCGACGAAATAGCACAGCATGTTGGCGACCGCGCCCTTCGCTTTCAGCGGAGCGATCAGCGACGACGGCACGATACCGTGCCGGAAGATAGTGGCGTCGGGCGACATGTCGCCGACTGTAAGCAGCGCGATGTCGGCGGCGGCCGCGCGTTGACGCACATCCTGCAGGGTCGGTTGCGCCCACAGCAGATCGCGCAACGAGGAGTTGTCCACCATCACCGGCGCGGTGATCTGATAGCTGTCGACCTCGAAGACATCGGCGACCTTGGCGGCGACGATGGATGGATTGATCCATTGCGAGTGCGGCAGGCTGCCGACGAGCGCCACCACCGAGGCGCGCTTCAACTGCCGGCGTGCAAGGAAGCCGAGGCTGGCATGCAGCGTCGCGCCGCCGCCGATCGCCAGCGTCATGCCGTCCTGCATCTGTTCGCCGAGATAGGCCGCGACGGCATGGCCGATCGCCTTCTCCAGATGGTCATGCACCGAAGGCGTCGGGATGACGACGGCGGCGTTGAGACCCCAGCGCTTTTCCAGTTCCCGTTCGAGCGCGACCTGCCCGGCAGTCGGCGCGTTGATCATGGTGACGACAATGCCCTCGGCGGTGCAGGCGGCCAGCGTGCGCATGACCTTCACCCTGGAGACATCGAGCTTTTCGGCGATCTGCTCCTGCGTGAAACCTTCGACATAGTAGAGCCAAGCCGTCTTGACGTTGAGATCCGACGAGACCATCGGCAATCCCGGGCGAGCCGGTCGGGGTTTTTCGGTGGTCATCGGTTCCTGTCCCTCATGAGCCGTGGCCTGACCGGTGCCTCATCGGAGAAACGCCGGCCTGATGTCAACTGATACCGGCTTTCTCCGGCGCGCGATTGTCGCACAATCCTGTTCATTTGTAATTGACATTGTACATATGAACATATTTTGTGGGTTTCACGCGCTGTGTCATCCACCAGTCATATGCGCCGTGCAGGGAGGAAGAGACGGGGACCGGCCAGGAGCCGGACCGGTCATGCACAGACAAGACAGGAGGTCTCATGAAGACGCATTTCATCAAGCTGCTGGCCAGCCAGCTGGCGCTCGCGGCAACTTTGTTTGCCGGCGTGGCAAACGCCGAAACGCTGACGCTCTATACATCACAGCCGGAAGCCGACGCGGCCAAGACCGTGGATGCGTTCAAGAAGGCGCAGCCCGGCATCGACGTGACCATCTATCGCTCCGGAACCAGCGACATCCTGACCAAGTTGGCGGCAGAGTTTGCCGCCGGCAGCCCGCAGCCCGATGTGCTTTTGATCGCCGACGCGGTCTCCATGGAGCTGTTGAAGAAGGACGACCGGCTGCTGCCCTATCCCGAGGCAAAGCTCGATGGCATCGAGGCGGATGCCTATGACGCCGACAAGACCTATTTCGGCAGCAAGCTGATCACCACCGGCATCGTCTACAACACCGCCGCAGCCGAAAAGCCGGAGCATTGGGCCGATCTCGCCAAGCCGGCCTATACCGATGGCCTGGTCATGCCGAGCCCGCTCTATTCGGGTGCGGCCGCCTACCTGCTTTCGGGCTTTGTCGGCGACGCCAACTATGGCTGGGACTTCTTCCAGAAGCTGAAGACCAACAACACCGTCAGCGTGCGCGGCAATGGCGCCGTGCTGAAGTCGGTGGCATCAGGCGAGAAGCCCTATGGCATCCTGGTCGATTTCATGGCGATGAACGCCAAGAAGAAAGGCTCGCCGGTCGAATTCGTGTTCCCCTCAGAAGGCGTGCCGGCGGTCACTGAGCCGGTTGCCATCATGAAGACCGCCAAAAACGTGGACGGCGCCAAGAAGTTCGTCGACTTCATTCTTTCTGATGACGGCCAGAAGCTGGCGCTTTCGATGGGCTATCTGCCGGCGCGTGCTTCGGTCGGCCGCCCCGAATGGCTGCCGGAAGGCGTCAAGGTCAAGGTGATGCCGTTCGACACCAAGGCAATCGTCGCCACGACCGACGCCGACAAGGCGAAGTTCTCGGAACTGTTCGGCGGCTGAGCCGGCATTCCCGGCGGGATGCCGTCCCAGCGGCATCCCTGACGGGCGAAACCCGATCGCATCGGCCGATCGATCCCAGGAAAAACAATCATGTCAACACGGATCAGGGAAAGCCGGGGCCAGGAAATGGCCCTGACGGCGGCGGTGGCCGTCGTCATCGTGCTGCTTTCGCTGCTGCCGATGCTGCGCCTGATCAAGGAGATCGTGGCGCCCGGCGGCACGCTCTCGACCGTCGCGATAAAAGCGGGTCTCGCCAGCCCGGCGACCTGGATCGCCACCTGGCACACGCTGGTCGTCGGCATCGGTGGCACCCTGCTTGCGGTGCTGTCGGGAACGCTGGTGGCCGTCCTCGTCACCCTGACCGATATCCGCTCTCGCAGCGCCATGGTGCTCTGTTACGTCATGCCCTTGATGATCGCGCCGCAGGTGACGGCGCTGGCCTGGCTGCAATTGTTCGGCCCGGCAAGTCCATTCCTGAAACTGTTCGGGGCGGCACCGCCGCTCGGTACCAAAAACCCGCTCTACTCCACCTCGGGCATCATCCTGCTGCTCGGCGTGCAGTATGGCCCGCTGGTCTTCCTGCTGGTGCGCGCCGGCCTGCGCAAGCTGCCGCGCGAACTGATCGAAGCGGCGCGGGCGGGCGGTGCCGGCTGGTTCACCATGCTGGTCACCATCGTGCTGCCGTTGATGACGCCCTCGATCATGGCCGCCGCCGCACTCGCCTTCGTCTCTTGCGTCGGCAATTTCGGCATCCCGGCCTTTCTAGGCATTCCCGCCAACTATCTCGTGCTGCCGACGCTGATCTATCAGAAGCTGGCCGGCGGCGGCCCCGCCGTGCTCGGCGAAACCGCATTCCTGTCAGTGCTGATCGGTATCATCGCCATGGCGGGCATCCTTGCCCAGGAGATCATGAGCCGCCGCCGCGACTATCGCATCAGCTCCACGTCGCTTTCGGCCGAGCCCTATGAGCTCGGCCGCTGGCGGCCCGCCGTGCAGGCTGGCATGTGGCTGCTGATCGTTGTTGTGCTGTTCCTGCCGCTGTTCGGGCTAGTCTTGACATCGCTGGTGCCGGGCTATGGCGTTGCGCTCACCACCAAGACGGCAACCTTCGACAATTATCGCTTCGTGCTGTTCGAGCATGATGCTGCCAGTCGCGCCTTCTTCAACAGCTTCTGGCTGTCGATCGCCGCTGCCTTCTTCGCGGTCCTGGTTGCCGTGCCGATCGGCTATCTGATCGCCTGGGGCAAGCAGCGCTGGGTGCGGCTGCTCAATCTGTCGGTGGAACTGCCCTATGCTCTGCCCGGTGTGGTGCTGGCGATCGCCTCGCTGCTCATGTTCCTGCGGCCGATCCCGCTGACCGGCATCCAGCTCTACAACACGGTCTGGATCATCCTCTACGCCTATCTCGCCCGCTTCCTGGTGCTGGCGCTGCGGCCAACCATCAGCGGCTATCACCAGATCGACCGGGCGCTGGAGGAAGCGGCGCAAGTGGCAGGCGCCGGGCTGTTCACCCGCATGCGCACGATCATCTTTCCCTTGGTGGCACCGGCGGCGATCGCCGGCGGCCTGCTGATCTTCATGACGGCCTTAAGCGAACTTACCGTTTCCGCACTGCTGTGGTCGTCGGGCTCGGAAACGATCGGCGTGGTGATGTTCTCCTTCGAGCAGGGCGGCGATTCCAACTATGCGGCGGCGATGTCGGTCATCACCGTGGCGGTCACTTTCGTGCTCATGCTGGTGACCAATCTGCTTGCCCCCTACCTTCCGACCGGAGTGCTGCCATGGCGCGATTGAGCCTGGACAATGTGACCAAGAGCTTCGCCAATTTCGATGCCGTCAAGGACGTGTCGATCGACGTCGCCGACGGCGAGTTCCTGGCAGTGCTCGGCCCTTCCGGCTGCGGCAAGACGACGTTGCTGAGGCTCGTCGCCGGATTCGAGAAAGTGACGTCGGGCGAAATCCGCATCGGCAGCGAGGTCGTGTCGGGCAAGAGCGGCAGCGTCGCGCCGGAAAAGCGGCGCGTCGGCATCGTCTTCCAGAACTATGCGCTGTGGCCGCATATGACGGTGGCCGAGAACATCGGCTATTCGCTGAAGGTGGCGAAGCTCGACAAGGCCGTCGCCCGCCGGAAGGTTGAAGACGCACTGGCCCTTGTCGATCTGCAAGGGCTGGGCGAGCGTCGGCCGGCCAATCTTTCCGGCGGCCAGCGCCAGCGCGTGGCGCTGGCGCGCTGCCTTGTCGCCGCGCCCTCGCTGGTGCTGTTCGATGAGCCGCTCGCCAATCTGGACGTGCATCTGAGGGCATCGATGGAGGACGAGTTCGCATCCTTCCACAAGCGCACCGGCACCACTATCGTCTACATCACCCATGATCAGGCCGAGGCGATGGCATTGGCCGACCGCATCGCGGTGATGGATGGCGGGCGCCTTGCCCAACTGGCGACGCCGCGCGAGCTCTATCATGAGCCGGCAAATGAAATGGTCGCATCCTTCATTTCGCAAGGCATTTTGCTGCCTGCGGATGTGTTGAGTGTGGAAGAAAGAGGCCACTGCAAGGTCCGGGTTCTCGGCGCGGAACTGGTTGTCCGCTGCCGGCCTGGCGAGCGGCCGCGCGCTGGCGCCAAGATCTGCTGCCGGTCAGCCGATCTTGAGGTGTCGCCGGATGGTCCCGGCTTCGATGGCCTGGTCAAGCGGGTGATCTATCAGGGTGGCTCGGCGCGTATCGAATTCACGCCTTCGACCAGTCCCGACATCACCTTGCACTTCGAACAGCCCGACCCAGTCATGCTGGAAAGCGGGTCCCGGGCGCGTCTGCGCATAAGGTCCGGCTGGCTGATCCCGGCGGTGGGGGCGGCATCGTGATGATGCTCGACCTGCTCGGCGGCTTTGGCGAAAAGGGCCGCACCAGTCTTGCTGTGAGCAGCGGCAAGGATCGCATCCTGCTCGACGTTGGCATCAAGGTCGGCGCGTCGGGCGCGGACTACCATCCGGCGCTGAAGGGGGCGGTCACCGATATCGACGCGCTGTTCGTATCGCATGCCCATGAGGATCATATCGGCGCGCTGAGCTGGCTGCTGTCGCGCGGCTATGCCGGCCCGATCTTCATGACGGCCGAGACCCGCAATGAGGCGCCTGCCACGCTCGCGGGCTATGCTGAGCCCGAGGATTTCAGGCGGTTCCCTTTTCCCGAAGACCGCATCGAATTGTTCGAACCCGGCGATACGCTGAAGAGCGGCAACCTCACGATCCGGACGGGACGCTCCGGGCATGTCGTGGGCGGCGTCTGGTTTGCCGTGGACGATGGCGAGAGCCGCGTTGCCTATTCCGCCGACGTGGTGCCGGACAGCAATGTCTTCGTCATGGACACGATCCCGCACTGCGACCTGCTTGTCCTCGATGCTTCCTATGGCGCCGATCCGGTGCCGGGGGCGGCGCGGGCGCTCGAAATCTCGCAGTGGGTTGCGAGGCATTCGGGCGGGTGTCTTTTGCCGACGCCGCTCTCGGGTCGGTCGCTGGAGCTGATCGCGGCCTTGCCTGGGCCGTTCGCGATCCATGCCGGCATGCGTTCGTCGCTGGAAGCGCAGATCGGCGCCACCGCATCCCTGTTGCCAGGTGTCTCAGAACTCTTGCTTCGCCGCCTGCAAGACGCAGCCGACTGGACCGATGCCGATCCCCTGCCGCCAATGCCGTTGCTGGCGGATGACGGTATGGGTGAGGCCGGCCCGTCGTCGCGCCTCTTGCCGCGTGCCGACCATTCCGGTTTTCCGGTGCTGCTTACCGGCCATCTGCCGTCAGGTTCGCCGGGCGATCTGTTGCACAAGGCCGGCCGGGCGGACTGGGTGCGCATGCCGACCCATCCGACGCTGTCGGGCAATGTCGACATCTGGGAAACGGCCGGCCGTCCCGCAGCACTCGGTCATTCCTGCACGCCGGACCTTCTCGGCGATCTGCAAACTAACATCCCGTCGCTGCGCACGCAGTGCCGCACCGGCCAGCGCATAGTGGTGTCGGAGGCAAGAAAACGATGAGAATTCTGATCTGCAACGACGATGGCATCGAAGCGCCGGGGCTTGCCCGTCTCGTCAAGGCCGCCGGCACGTTGAGCGACGATGTCTGGGTGGTCGCGCCCGACGGCAAGCGCACCGCTGCCAGCTCGTCATTAACGATTGCCAGGCCGTTGACCATGCGGCGCGTCAAGCCGAACTGGTACTCCTGTTCCGGCACCCCGGCCGATTGCGTGGTAAGCGCTATGACCTGGCTGTTCGCCGATTCCGAGAAACCGGGCCTTGTGCTGTCGGGCGTCAACGATGGCCGCAACGTTGCCGAGGACCTTGCCTATTCCGGAACGCTCGGCATTGCGCGGGAGGCGACTTTCTGGGGCGTTCCAGCCATCGGCTTCTCCCGCGTGAAGAATCCTGATTTCACCGATGGCGACGACCAATGGCTTGGCGCGCTGATCGCTTCATTGTGGCAATCGCGCGCCGACTGGGCCGCTGAGGGTCATTGGCTGAGCATCAACCTGCCGACCTTGCTGCCGGCCGAAATCCGACAGCCGCGCATCGGTCGCGACAAGATCGCCCGCAGAGCCGAAATCGTTGAAAGCGACGGCGATCGCACTGTCATCACGGTGCCGCGCGGTCGGGCTCATGACAGCCAGCCGGGCGACGAGAACGAGGCGATCGATGCCGGCTTCATCAGCATCATTCGGCTGAACTGGTTTGGCGAGACACGGCTGGACGAACGGTTTCTGGACGGGATCGCGCGCCAGCGGCAAACTGGCTGACCTCAGGGCTTCAATCGGATTGTGGAGGTGGTTTGAGTCGCGCCATATCTCACCGGCGCTGATCCGCGCGTCGTCATCCGATCACCAACCTGTCAGCGGTTAAATCAAGCCAATCCACTACCTATGCTTGAAGCCGCCGCCATTTCATTCCACATCGGTGCGGATGAAGGGCGAAACAGGAGAACGGCGGCGGCATCTGCTGTGGGCTTTGCCCGCATCGCTGATCCTGCATGCACTCATCGCGGCGTTTCTGGTCTATGGCCTGCCGAGACCCGAGCAGCAGCCGGCTCAGCAGGAACAGCCCGTCAATGTCGCGATCGTGCCCCCGCCCGAAAAGCCCAAGCCGAAACCTGCTCCAAAGCCACCGGAGCCGACACCTGAAAAGAAGGCTGAAAAGCCGCCTGAACAAAAGCCGCCTCCGGAACCGCCGAAACCGCCAGACGACCAGGTTTTGAAGCGCGTTTTCCAGTACGGCCAGAAAGATACCGGGCCGGAGAAATCGCTCGACGGAAGCAGCGCTAAACCCAACACGCCGTCGCCGGCCAAGGATGAGGCGCCGAAGCCGCCTGTAGCACCGACACCCGCGCCGACCCAGCCCGCCCCGGCTGCAACGCCACAGCAGAAGGCAGAGCCCAGCAAGTCTGACGAGAAGCCAGCCACCGTTGCGCCGGACGAAAAGCCCGCGCAAAGCGAGGAGAAGCAGGCGACCGAGGACACTGACAAACAGCAGCCGGACAAACAAGAACTCGCACCGCAACCCGCCGAAAAGCACGCCGTCGTGACGCCAAAGCCATTGGCGGCTGAGACCGGTGACAAGCCGGCGCCTCCAGCCTCGACCGAAAAGGCAAAGCCCAAAGCCAAGCCTGCCAAGACAATGACGTTCAAACCCGCAAGAGCTTTCAAAGCGCCGATCGGGAATGCTGGAAGGTCAAATCCCACCAACAACGACGTTGCAGGATCACCGATCTATTCCGGCCTTCCGGGCGTCAGAAAGCTTTACTCGCAAGGGGCCACCGGCAATGCGTTCGCTACAAGCTCCATGGAGAATGTGCCGCGCGGTCAGCGCGTGGCCACCCTTTGCGGCAACGTTCTGAGCCGGGAATTGCAAACTGCCGACTATACGGTCAAATGGGTGCCAACCATCACGCTGGACAAAGGCAATGTTCTCAATCCTCCGCAGGCCGCCTTCAGCACCAGAAACGCCTGGTATAACCTAAATTTCCGATGCGAAGTCGACGCCGATGCGACCAAGGTCCTGTCCTTCAACTTCCGTGTGGGCTCATTGGTGCCGCCTGGCGAATGGGCCAGCCGTGGATTCACAAAGTATCGCCTAAACTAGGCCGGCACACCAAACCTAGCCAATTGCCGGCTAACTTCTTGCCAGTCGGCGCAGACGAAATCGGCACCGGCAGCTGTCAGCCGCGCGGCGTGCTCGGCATAGGTATGGCCGCCGCCGGTGTAGCCGATCGCCGTCATGCCGGCGGCGACAGCGCCCTGGATGCCGAAGGGCGAGTCCTCGATGACGATGCAGTCAACGGGATTGGCGCCGATCTTGTCCGCCGCGAAGAGGAAGATGTCCGGCGCGGGCTTGCCGTTCTTGACCATCGAGGAGCTGTAGATCGCGTCGCCGAAGAAACGCGCCAGCCCGGTCACGGCAAGGCTGTGGTTTATGCGCTCGACGGAGGAGGACGAGGCGACACAGCGGTCGCCCGCAAGCGTCGCGAGAAACGCAGTGATTCCCGGTGTCGGCTTCAATTCCTGCGAGAACAGCACCTTGGTCTCGGCCCAGATGTCGCCGTCCGCCGCCGCCGGAAATTGGTGCCCGGTCAATTCCTTGATCCTGGCGATGATATCGGACTGCTTCATGCCGACGCATTGGGCGATGATGCTGGTGTTGACACCGGGCATGCCGTGCTTTTCGTAGACGCGCTCATAGGCGCGGGCGGCCAGCGGCTCGCTGTCGACAAGAACGCCGTCGCAATCGAAAATAATAGGCCTTGGTCGCGCCACGCGTTTCCCTCTCGAGTCAATTTTCGCACATCGCTATCGGCAAAAAGTCAAATGTTCAATAGCGCGTGCGTTTTGGGGGCGCGAAGAGCGGGCTCAAAGCTGGCGCAACGCATCGCTCGCACGGGACGACCCGAGCGCCCGTTGCATGGCTTGCCGGGACTGCGCGCGATCTGGGGTGATCCAGTTCGGTTCGGCGCCGAGAAAGCGGTCGAGGAAAGCCACCGCATAGGCCGGCATCTCGGTCACATTCTCGCGATAGGACCACCATGTGCGCAAATCGTCGGCGCATTTGTCGATGCCGGGTGCCGTGCCGAATTCCTGCTCGTGGATCGCCGAAATCACCGAGACGCAGTAGTTGGTGTAGAGGAAACCCTCCGGCCAGAAGCGGACGATTTCCAGCGTGCCGGCGTTCGTTTCCGTCTCGATCAGTTGGGTGAGGCCGGATATTTCTTTTGCCGGCGCCTGTTTTATCAACTCGCGCAGCACGAGGCCGGCGGCAAAGACGATGAAGTCGGCGCGGTCGATCGCGGCGAAGCGCTTCTGCGCTTCCATGATCTCGACCCAGTCGAGAAAGGCTCTGGTGAGCTTGGCCTCGTCGATCTCGAAGCGCACGCCGAACGTGTCCGAGACCACCTTGGCGCTGCCGCGAAAGGTGGCGCGGAACCAGCGCAGCTGCCGCAGCCGATGGCGAAGATCCGGCATCAAGGCCAGCTCGTCCCTGAAGGGCAGCTCCATGTTCCTCGTATCCTGTTTCCCGGTCAGCCTAGCACAACAGCGCCACGGCCGAAATCGGTCAGCGCCCTTGTAGATGACCGCAGCCGAGGCCAATATCATACATATTGACATTCTCGGAAACAAATGTTCTCACTTTGCTGTTGTCACGCGCCGGTCCAAGGTGCGGTTCAACTGAGGCTTCGGGAGGAGAACCGAATGGCGATTTGGCAGTGGGGACTGCTTCTGCTGGTTATCGTGTGGGCGCTGCAGTCGCTCGGCGTCTGGCTGCAGATGCGGCACTATTCGGATGTCTTCAGGGGCGTCACCGACCAGTACAAGGATGGCTTCGTCGGAGCCGGCAATTTTCGCGGCCGGTTGGCCAAGGGCACCATCGCGCTCGTCGTGGTGACGCCTGATCTGGTCGTGCGCCGCCTGATGGTGATGAGCGGCCGTTCCGTCTTCACCAAATTCAAAAGACATGAAGAATTCGAGGGTGTTCCCCTCGATAAACTCCGGTCCAACCCTGCAATCATGGGGGAGGGGGAACCCGGTGTGGCCGAGGCCGTGAAACGGGCGATCGAGCAGATCGACAAGACACGGTCGGAGCCGGGGAAGAAGCCGGGCCTGTCCGGCTTGAACATAGCAAGGGCTTAGGGCCGCAGGATTTCGGGCTCTAAATCAAAGGGATAGAGGACGCCGCGCACCGACTGGGATCAACCGGCGGGTGGCATAAGGAGGAGAAATGTCTGTATTTTCGTTGTTGGCGCAGCATGCCGACATGGCCGTGCACAATCTGCATGTCGCAGGTGCCATGGTCTCGGATGCCGCATTGCATGGCAAGCTCGCAGTCGAGCATGCCTCCGACCATCTCGTTGTCCTCGCACAAGCGGACAGCGGACCGATCACCGTCGATCAGTTCAAGGAAAAGCTGAAGGACGTCCAGCAGGAAGAGCAGCTCGGCTGGCTGACCGCCATCGGCAAGTACTTCATCGGCATCTTCCAGAAGGGCGGCGAGGTCTTCGCCGGCTTCGTCACCGGCATCATCCCGACGCTGGTGGTGCTGATGACGGCCTTCTACGCCGTCACCGAACTGGTCGGCGAAGAGCGCGTGCATGGCCTGGCGCGCGGCGCCGGCCGGATCGCGCTGACGCGCTACACGCTGTTGCCGCTGCTGGCGGTGTTCTTCCTCACCAATCCGATGGCCTATACGTTCGGATCGTTCCTGGAAGAAAAGCACAAGCCGGCCTTCTATGACGCGGCCGTGTCCTATGTGCACCCGCCGCTCGGCCTGTTCCCGCACATCAATCCCGGCGAGTATTTCGTCTGGGGCGGCATTCTCGTTGCGCTGCTGGAGCTGGAAAAGAAGGGCGTCGTCGTTGCCGGTTACCACGTCAAGGTGGCGATCTGGTACGCAATCGTCGGTCTCGTCGTCATCCTGCTCAAGGGCATGCTGACCGAACGCATCACCGCCATCATGGCACGCCGCCAGGGCGTCGAGCTGTAAGGGCGGGGAGGACATCATGGCCAAGACATATAAAGCCGTACGCATCTCCCGGGGCAAGACCGGTTGGGGTGGCCCGCTCGTGATCGAGCCGACCGAACAGCGCAGCAAGGTTGTTTCCGTCACCGGTGGTGGCATCCACCCGGTGGCACAGCTTATTGCCGACATGACCGGTGGCGAAGCCGTCGACGGCTTCAGGGCGCCGCCGATCGAAAGCGAGATGGCGGTGGTGGTCGTCGATTGCGGCGGCACCGCACGATGCGGCGTCTATCCGCGCAAGCGCATCCCGACCGTCAATCTGACGCCGGTCGGTCAATCGGGGCCGCTGGCCCAGTTCATCACCGAGGACATCTACGTTTCGGGCGTGAAGCCGGCCAACATCACAATGGCGGACGGATCCGAAACGGTCACGACTGCAGGGGGAGCAGCAGCGATGAGTTCAAGCAACAATGCGGCCGCGGCACCACAGCCGCTGCCGAGCGAGGGTGGGCTGATCGGCCTCATCAGCACGATCGGCCGGGTCATGGGACGTATCGTCGGCATCTTCTTCAATGCCGGCCGCCGCACCATCGACCAGGTCATCCGCAACGTGCTGCCGTTCATGGCCTTCGTGACCATGCTCATCGGTCTGATCCTGTATACCGGCATCGGCGATGTGCTGGCGCAGCCGATGGGTCCGCTGGCCAACAACATCGTCGGCCTGCTGATCATCTCGGCGATCTGCGGCCTGCCGTTCCTGTCGCCCATTCTCGGGCCAGGCGCTGTCATCGCGCAGGTCATCGGCGTCGCCATCATCGGCCCGCAGATCGCCAACGGCACGATTTCGCCGGCAATGGCACTGCCGGCGCTGTTTGCCTACAATACCCAGGTGGGCTGCGACTTCGTCCCCGTCGGCCTGGCGCTCGGTGAGGCCAAGCCGAAGACGATCGAAATCGGCGTTCCGGCGGTGCTCATCAGCCGCCAGATCATGGGGCCGGTCTCGGTGCTGATCGCCTGGGTCGTCAGCCTGATCGTGTTCTAAGGCAACTCTGGGAAAAGCGCATAATGCTTTCCCTTGGAAATTGCGTCAAAACAAAGAGTTAGAGCGGTTCACCGCTCTAGGGAAAGTTGAGAAAATGAGGTTCGCCATATGACGGTTCTGTTGAGAACACGGGTCACTGCCATCGGCCCCGAAGTGGCGGACCTTGCCGAAGGGGGCGTGGTCATCCTGTTTGCGGATGGCTCGCCGCCGGAGCTTGCCGAGGTTTCGGTGCTCCACAAGGCGGAGCAGGGACCAAGTGACGGAGCGCCCGCCAAGGGCGCTTCGATCACCCTCGGCCCGGTTGTCGCTGTTATCACAGCGGTCGGCTCCAGCGCGTGGAGCAAGGTGCTGGAAATGGGCCATGTCGTCATCTCGTTCAACGGCGCTACCGAGGCCGAGAGGCCGGGCGAGATCTGTGCGTCGCAAGTCGACCCGCAAGCGCTGGTGGCCGCCCTGAAGACCGGCGCAATCATCACCATCGCCGCCTGACAGCATTCGCGCCGTGGCCTATGTTGGGAGCGGCGCCCAAAACCAGAGTATTGCCATGGAACGCTCGACCATCGTCAGAGTGCATGAAGGTTTGCACGCCCGTCCCGCGACGCGGTTCGTGAAGCTCGCCAAGGGCTTCGAATCCGACGTCGAACTGGTCAAGGACGGCAAGGCGGTCAGCGCCAAGAGTTCGGTCAAGCTGATGCTGCTGGCGGTCAAGGAGAACCAGGAAGTCACGGTGCGGGCGAATGGCGCCGATGCCATCGAGGCACTCGAGGCGCTGATCGGCTATCTCGAGAATCCGCGGGCCGGCCTCGATGATGAAGCGGAGGCGCAGAGCCCGGCGAACGATGCCGGGCAGGAAGCGGCACCCGCGCCCGGATCCGTGCCGGCGGCACCTGACGGGGCAAACCGCCTGCGTGGCGTGGCCGCCAGCGAAGGTTTCGCCATCGGCCCGGCCTTTGCGCATTTTCCACCCGATATCGCCGGACAGGGCCGCGTGTTGCGGGCCGAGGAGATAGAAGGCGAGATCGACAGGTTCCGCACGGCCGTCGGCGCGGTCCAGGCCCGTATGGATAATGCGTTGGCGCAGGACAGCCTGTCGGCTGGAGACCGCGGCATCGTCGCCGCGCTCAGGGATATCGCCGCCGACGATAGCCTGACTGGTGAGGCCGAGGGCCTGATCAAGGGCGGCAATGACGCGGTCTCCGCCGTCATCACCGCCGCCTCCACCATTGCCGCCGAATTCAGCGCGGTCGACGATCACTATCTCAACGCGCGGGCGGATGACGTTCATGCGGTCGGGCGGCAGATCTGCCTCGTGTTGCTGGGCCAAGACGATGTCAGCCTCGAAAACATACCCGAAGGGGCTATCCTGATTGCCGATGACATCGGCGCCTGGGATCTGGCACGCGCGCCGCTGAAGCGTATCGGCGGCGTGGTGTGCGGCCATGGCGGCGCCACCTCGCACATCGCCATCATCGCGCGCTCGCACGGCATTCCGGCAGTGCTCGGCCTCGGCGGCCAGGTCAATGCCTTGCGCACCGCGCGAGACGTCGCGCTCGACGGCAATGCCGGCCATGTGATCATCGACCCCGACGAGGCGACCCGTGCCGATTTCGCCGGCCGCGTCGAAGCGGCGGCAAAGGAGCGCGCCGGCCTGACCATCTTCAAGACGGTGACGCCGAAGCTCGCCGACGGCAGGATCATCGAGGTCGCGGCCAATATCGGCTCACTCGAGGAAATCGAAGCGGCGCAAGAGGCTGGTGCCATGGGCATCGGCCTGTTCCGCACCGAGCTTTTGTTCATGCGCCATATGCATCTGCCCTCGGAAGACATGCAGGCCGAGACCTATGCGGCGCTGGCCAAGGCTTTTGCGCCTTATCCGGTCATTGTACGCACGCTCGACATCGGCGGTGACAAGCCGATTGCCGGCATCGAATTTCCCGACGAGGAAAACCCCTTCCTCGGCTGGCGCGGCATCCGCATGTGTCTCGACCGGCCCGACATCTTCAAGCGCCAACTGCGGGCGCTGCTGCGCGCAGCCGTGCACGGCAACATCAAGGTGATGCTGCCGATGGTGTCCGACCTCTCGGAGGTCAGGCAGACGCGCGTGCTGGTTGACGAATGCACGGCCGAGCTGAAAGCCGAAGGCGTGCCGCATGCGACCTTCGATCTCGGCGTAATGATCGAAACCCCGGCCGCCGTGCTGATCGCCCCGACGCTGGCCAAGGAGGTCGCTTTCTTCTCGATCGGCACCAACGATCTGACCCAGTACATCATGGCCGCGGACCGGCTCAATCCGACCGTCGCCAAGCTCAACGATGTCACCAATCCAGCCGTCATGTCGGCGATCGAAATGACGGCAAAAGCCGGCGTCGCCGCCGGTATCATGGTCGGCATGTGCGGTGAGGCGGCCGGCCGTCCGGATCTCATTGCGACATTCGTGAAGATGGGGCTGACCGAACTCTCGATGAGCCCGGCTTCCATCCAGCGCGCCAAGAAAGCGATCATGGCCATGGCCGCTGAAGGCTAGCCCAGGCCGGCCAACTACGGCAGATGGGCAAGCAAGGTGGCGAACACCGGTGTCAGTTCAGCGATCGGGTTTGCCTTGGCGCAGGCCTGAACGATGCGGTCGTGGCGAATATCCGCCGCCAGTATCGCGATCTCCAGCATATCCGGCTCCGGCGCGCCGTCCCTGCCGGCGGTCGCCAGGCCGCAGGCCAAAGCGAGCGGTGCCAGGCAGCTTACGTCAAGCGCGCTGCTGCCCACCACCGCCGGCGTTTCGGACATCGTTTCGGCAAAGCGGACCGGACGCTGGCCGAGGCACTCGACCAGCAGCGCCGAACAGGTGGCCGCGATTGCCTGCAGTCCGGCACCTGGCGCGGCCAACGCGGCCAGCAGATCGCCATGCCGCTTGCGCATCGTGGCATGGACGGCCGCGAAATCGGCTTCGTGGATGCGGGCATTGTCGATGTTCAGGCCGGCAAGAACCGCCTTGGTCAGATAATACATATCGCGCCGGAACAGGCGTTCGGCGTCCAGTTGGCGATCCTCGTTGCCGACCGGGAAATAGGTGCCGAGGCCCTTCACCGTCGTGCCGTCCACCTTGATCGGGCGCTCATGCGGGACGAAAGCTTCAGCGATCGACAGCGCTTCGTCGACGGCACTCGCGGCATGGCTGAGCAGGCCTTCGATGCCCTTGCCTGGAAATGGCGGCAGATGGCTGGTTGCTTCGCGCAGGATGCTGGCATCGCCGCTGCCGTCATGGCGGCTCTGGCGGATGATTTCGCGGACTTCCCGCAGCCGGTCCTTCAGATTGACGCGGACATCTTCGGAGATTTGTCGGAGCATCGCGGATCGCCTTGAAATTTGCTGCGGATAGCCGCCAACCGGGGCAGCCGCCACTCTCTACATTGTTCCTATCGATTGGTAGATCAATAGGCGATACTAGACCAGCATGCAGAATCGGCGGCAGCGCGCTCGTCCGTCGCCGCAGGGGGAGAGACAGACTTGGGCAGACGACGACAGGGCGAAAGCGAAGACGGTCGAGGCGAGGCAACCGAGCAGGTCGCCAGCGAAAGCCGGACGGATCGCCTCAGGATTCGCGCCGCCTGGATGTATTTCGTCGAACAGATGACGCAGAACGAGATCGCCGACGTGCTCGGCGTCGGTCGCGTCACCATCGTGCGCATGCTGGCGGATGCCCGGGCGCGCAACGAAGTGAAGATCACCATCGAGAGCGAATTGTCGGAAATCGTGCGGCTTGAGCGCGCGCTGGAGAAGACGTTCGGGCTGCAGCAGGCGCTGGTGGCGCCGCTTTCGGCACCCAACGCTGATCCGATACCAGCGATCAGCGCCAAGACCGGCAGTTTCCTGTCGGACACGATGAAGTCCGGGATGCGGGTCGGCGTCGGCTGGGGGCAGACGCTGTTCTCGAGCCTGCCCTTCATCAGCGCCAAGTCGCTCACCGACTTCAAGGTGATTTCGCTGCTTGGCGGTGTCGGCGTCGTGCGCCGGGTCAACCCAGCCGAGTTCGCCTGGCGCTTCGCTCAGATATTCCAGGGCGACGGCTATCTGATGCCGACACCAGCCGTCGTCGACAGCGTCGAGACCAAGATCGCACTGATCGAGCGCTGCGGCCTGCAGGAGATTTTCGAAATGGCCGACGTGCTCGATGCCGTTCTGCTGAGCGTCGGCGGGATCGCCTCCGCCACCACCTTCTCTCGTGGCGGCTTTCTCAAGGAGGCGGATCGGGAGGCCTTGCTTGCGCGTGGCGCCGTTGGTGACCTCCTGTTCCATTTCTTCGACCGCAATGGCGATCTGGTCGACCATCCCGTCAACAGCCACGTGATGTCGGTGGATGTCGATCGTCTGCGCAAGGCGCCGATCCGTATCCTCACCTCCGGTGGCGAGGAGAAAACCGAAGCGCTGCTCGGCGCCATGACCCTCATCGCCCCAACCATCCTGATCACCGACGAGGAGAGCGCGCGGCGCATGCTGGAAGCGGTCAGCGGAAGCTGAAGCTGTCCGTGATGTAGTCCGGCCAGGCCTGCTGTTCGTCGAAAACAGCGGCGAGATCCGGTGTGTCCGCCAGTATTCCGCTCAGCACCAGCGCGGTGGCGATGCCGGTGCTGTTTCCCCCCGATATATCGTGTTCGACGCTGTCGCCGACACAGACCACGGTGCCGCGGTCCGGCTCGCCGGCCAGCGCCAGCGCGGCGTCGAAAATCGCCTTGTCGGGCTTGCCGATGCGGGTAACGCTGCCGCCCAGGCTTTCATAGAGATCGGCCAGACGGCCGGCGCCGAAGCGAGGGCCAACGGCCGTCAGCATGATGATGTCGGGATTGGTGCAGAAACACGGCACCCGCCGCTCTGCAGCCGGCGCGAACAGCCTGCGATAATGCTCGAGGTCAAAGCGGTCACCCTCGCTGGCCGCGATCAGCACCAGTTCGGCCTCATCGCCGGACCCGGTCAGCACAAAAGGCAGGCCCTCGATCGCGGAGCGGTCAGCTTCACGGCTGATCAGCAGGCATTTTGTCCCTGGGCGCAGCTTCCCCGACGTCGCCATGTCCCTGAAGGATCGCCACGCCACCTCGCCGGAAGAAACGAAATGATCCCAGCTTCCCGCTTCGAAGCCGAGTTTTATGAGCCGGCTTTCATTGGGTCGTGCCCGCCTGCCGGAGTTCGAAACCAGCACCACGGTCTTGCCGGCGCGCTTCAGCGCCGACAGCGCTGCCACCGCGCCCGGATAGGGCCGTGTGCCGTCATGCAGCACGCCGAACTGGTCGAGCAGGAACACGTCGTAGCGCTCCGCCAGCGGCCCGATGCCGTCGAGACGTTCGATCGTTTTCGCGCTCATAGGAGTCCTGCCCGGCTTGCACCCATCAGCGCCAGCCGCGCCGTGCCGGCGGCGGCCTCGTCGGAAAGCGCGGGCAGGAAATCGACGCCGAGCCTGCGCCGCCGGATTGCCGTCCAGGCTGGGTTCGCCGCCCCGCCTCCGACGCTCCTGACCGATATCAGCGCGGGCGCGCCGAGTTCGGCAAGCCTGTCATAGCCGAGCGCTTCGATCGCGGCGATGCCTTCGAACATCGCTTTCAGATAATCGGCGTCGTCCGCCGGCCGGGGTGCAAGGCGAGGCGGCAGCGCCGGATCGGCGATCGGAAATCGTTCGCCCGTGGCGGGAAGCGGATAGTAATCGAGGCCGGTGTCGGTCTCCGGGTCGATTTTTGCGCTGAGTTCGATGATACGGGCGAGCGGAAAATGCTGAGCCAGCACCTTGCCGCCGGAATTCGACGCACCGCCTGCCAGCCAGGCGTTGCCGAGCCGGTGGCTGTAGATGCCGAAGCGCGGCGCCGAAATCGGCCGGTCGGACAGGATCTTGATGGTCAGCGAGGATCCCAGCGCGGTGACGCCGTCGCCGATCGCGGCAGCACCGGTCGCCAGGAACGAGGCGCAGCCATCCGTGGTTCCGGCGACGACGGCCACATCGCGCGGCAAGCCGAACAGTTCCCCGGCTTCCGCGGTGAGGGCGCCGGTGACTTCGCCCGGCTCGACCACGCGCGGCAGCAACTCCACGCGCATTCCGGTCGCGGCGATCCATTCCGGCCAGCGGCGGGCCTCGACATCATAGCCTGTCTTCAGGGCATTGTTCTCGTCGCTGACGTCGAAGCGGCCGGAGAAGTTTCCGGCAATCCAGTCGGCCTGATGCAGCACCGCCGCAATGCCCGGCAGATGCTGGAAGCGCAGGGCCTTGGCGAGGCCGGATGTCGCTCCGTGCGCTGCACTTGCAGCCGGCGCGGTGCGGTCGATCGCGGCCAGAATGTCGTCGTCATCGACCTTGTCGTTGTACATCAGCGGTTCGGCCAGCGGCCGCCCGGCGGCGTCGACCGGCAGCAGCGTGCCGGAGGTGCCGTCGATGGCGATGGCGCGGACCGCCGTGCGGTCGATGCCGGAAAGCAGGTCCGTCAGCACCGCCTTGACCGCTTGCCACCATGCCGTGGGGGCTCGGTCATCGCGGCCAAACCTGTCGAGTGGAACGGCCGAATGCCCGGCTATGGAAAAATCCGGGCGCATGGCGACGGCGCGCGCACCTGATGTGCCTAGGTCGATGCCGATGACAAGTGGCATCATGTCCATGCTAGCCGCCAGCCGCGTTGAGCTTCTGGCGATATTGCTCGGCGTCCCAGTTGACCAGTTCGTCATTCTCGGAAGCGGTGAGATAGTTCAGCCGCGCTGCGACGTCGATCCGCGCGGTCACGTCGGCGAGGCAGCGTTGCATGGCATCGGCGCCGGCACTGGCGTCGCCGCGCATCAGCACGCCTGCGCCGGGAAACAGGATCGCCGCAGGCGACGTGTCCAGTCGTGCAATGACATCGGCCACCGCCTCGCCTGGTTTCGCCACGATGGAGCCCTGGCCGAGGAAGATGACGTGGTCCGGATAGAGGCTGCCGGCCTGCGCCATGCGGCGGCTCTCAGGGTCGAGCGCAACCGCATGCGCTTCGACATCGGCCGGCAATCTGTAGAAGCTGCCGCCGGCAAGCGCCGCCAAGGCATCGAGGTCGGGTGCGGCGGTCGCGCGCGCCGGCCGGGCCAGCAATGACCTGATACGGCGCAGCAGAAGCTCCGCCCCGGCGACGGTTTCGGCGGCGACGACCAGCCCGTGATTGCCAAGGATCAGCACGTCGACACCAGGCCGCAGTTTTTCAGCAATGCCACGTGCAAGCGGCAGGCCGGGCCGGAAATAGGGCACATAGGCCCAGTCGATGCCATCGAGCCGCCTGGCGACCTCGGCCTCGCCATCGGCCTGCACGGCAAGCGAGATGGTGTCGACGCAATGGACGTGAAGAACCACGCGCTGCGGCATCAGGGCGTGCACCGTGGTCTCGATCGACGGCCGCAGGCCGCGCGGGTTGAGCGCTGCAATGGTGAAACCCTGCGGCTGGTCGGCGGCGCGATCGCGCTGTTCGACGGCTCTCAGCAACGGCGCCATCGCCACCGGCACCATGATGTCATCGACCAGCGCGTCCTTCAGCCAGGTGCCGGAGGCCTTGATCCACAGCGTGTCGCCGGCTTTCAGCGAGGTGTTGCCGCCTGCCGCCTGGGTCAGATGCGGGCTCTGCCCGATGCTGGCCGAGAGCGCCCGCAAGGCCGCCAGTTCCTGCGCGTCAGCTTGGGTCGCCATGGCGCTTTTCCTCCAACGGCTCGGCCGTGTCCTGCGCGAAATCCCGTTGCCGGGGTCGAATTGGCGCTGATATCGCAGATACGAGTGATCTACGTCAATAGTGATCTAGTATCATCAAAACCCGCTTGCAATCCGGCTAATGTTGAGTAAGTTGCGCCAACTGCCATGGAAATGGCATCCGGGAGGAAAGAATTGAGCGACTCCGGCCGCCAGCGTCAGATCGTCGAACTGCTGCGGGATCGTCCGTTCGCTTCGGTGCGCGAGCTGCAGGAACGGCTTGGCGTTTCGGCCGCGACGGTCAGGCGCGATATCGACAGGATCGACGAAGCCGGCGAAGCGCGGAAGGTCTATGGCGGCATCTCGGCGCTCGACGGCGCTTCCCAGGCCGGTGTCGCCTACGCCCGGCCCTATGACGAGAACCGCGACCTTGCGGTCGAGGCAAAGCGGCAGATCGCCGCGCTCGCGGCGACCATGGTGCGGGACGGCGACGCCGTCATCGTGCATGGCGGCTCGACCTGCTTCCATCTCGGGGTCAAGCTCGCCGAGCGCAACATCCGCCTCTACACCAACTCGATGCCGCTGGCGGCCTATCTCAGCGACCACGGCCATTGCAGCCTGACGGTTGCGGGCGGTGATCTGCATCGCGAACCCGGCATCATCCATTCGCTCACCCAGGCCGTGCCCTTCTACGCCTCCAAATTCTTTCTCGGCGCGCAAGGCCTTGGCCAGGAAGGCGTGATGGAATCGCACCCGCTGCTGGTACGCTCGATCGTCGATCTCAGCCTCTGCGCCGACCAGATCGTGGTGCTGGCCGACAGCCGAAAACTGTCGATCCACGCTCGCAATGTCGCGCTGCCGCTTTCCCGCATCGGCACGCTGGTCACCGATGACGGCCTCTCCGACGCCGATGCGCGCATGCTGGAAGATGCCGGCGTCATGGTGCGGATAGCCTCGGGAGCCATCCAGTGAAGGTGGCTGTCCTCGATTTCGGCAAGACCAATTCGAAGCTGTTCGTCTTCGGCCAGGACGGGCGGATCATCGACGAGCGCCGGACACAGCCGAAATGGGTGCGCCAAGACGGCTTCAGCGTGCTCGACGAGGCGGCGCTCCACCATTGGGCGCTCAGCGCCGTTGCCGATGCGGTCGATGGTCATGGAGTGGAAGGGGTCATGGTGTCGGGCCATGGCTGCACCTTTGCCTTGGTGGACGAGGCGGCGCTGACGCATCCTCTCCTCGATTACGAGCAAGAGCCGCCGGCCGAGATTGCCGCGCGGATCGACCGCCGCATTCCTGACTTTTCCGAGACGTTCTCGCCGCGGCTGCCGCTCGGCTTCAATTACGGCCGCCATATGCTGTGGCTGCAGGAGGTCGATCCGGACGCGTTCGCTGCGTCGAAATCGATCCTCGGCTATCCGCAATACTGGAGCTGGCGCCTTGGCGGACGGGCGGTCTCGGAAGTATCCTATCTCGGCTGCCATTCGCATTTGTGGGCGCCGCGCCGCCAAGATTTTTCCTCGCTGGTCGACGCGCAGGGCTGGCGTGACCGGATGCCTGCCTTCGAGCGCGCCGGCACCGTTATCGGCGAGCAGCGCCTCGGCGCTGCGGCAAGCCCGATCGCCATCCACAACGGCGTCCATGACTCGAATGCGGCGCTGCATGCCTATCGCCGGCAGGAGCTTGGCCCGGTCACCGTCGTTTCTACCGGCACCTGGGTCGTCGTGCTCAATCCGTCCTGTCCCCTCGACGCGCTCGACCGGGATCGCGACATGCTGGTCAATGTCGATGTCGGCGGCGGCCCAGTGCCGACCATCCGCTTCATGGGCGGGCGTGAATTCGCAACCATCAGCGCCGGCTGGCAAGGCGAGATCGCCGGCCCGGCGGTGCAGCGGGTGATCGATGCCGGCATCATGGCGCTGCCGAGCTTCGCGCCGGGCGGGCCGATGACGGGGCATTCCGGCCGACTGGCGGGGCGCGCGCCCAATGTCGAGGAACGCGCGGCTACGGCGCTGCTCTACGTCGCGCTGATGGTCGATCTCTGCCTCGACCTCATCCATTCGAACAACACGGTGATCGTCGATGGCGGGCTGAATACGGGCGGTCTGCTCGCCGGACTGCTGGCGCAATTGCGTCCCGACCAGGCTTTCCTGCAGGGCGCCACGCTGGAGGGCAGTGCCACCGGTGCAGCGGCGCTCGCCTTCGAGAGCGTTGGGCGCGAATTCGCCGCCGAAGTTCCGGAGCCGGTGCGCGCGTCGCGTTTCACCGGGTTGGCAGGCTATCGCGGCAATTGGCGTGCCGCCACCATGGACCGGGGCGTCGCTGGTGCGGTGGCGGGAGGCGCGCGATGAGTGCGATTGCCAAGGCCGAGACGGTGCGCCAGCCGGTGCTGGAGATGCGCCACATCTCCAAGACGTTCGGCACCATCCGTGCCTTGCACGATGTCTCGCTGAGCGTCCATGCCGGCGAGCTGCACGCCTTGATGGGCGAGAACGGCGCCGGCAAGTCGACATTGATGAAAGTGCTTTCAGGCGCCTATCGGCCGGATGCCGGTGGCGAGATCCTGATCGACGGCATGCCGGCCGCGACCGGCGATCCGATCAAGGCGCGCGCCAGCGGCGTCGCGGTGATCTATCAGGAGCTGTCGCTGGCGCCCAATCTGACGGTGGCGCAGAACATCTTCCTCGGCAACGAGCCGCGACGCTTCGGCATCGTCGATCGTGACCAGTGCACCCGGCGCGCCAGGGAGATCATCGCGCGTCTGGGCGTCTCCTTTTCGGCCCGCGACATGGTCTCCAGCCTGTCGCTCGGCGAGCGACAATTGGTCGAGATCGCCCGCGCGCTGTCGACCAATGCGCGCATCATCGTCATGGACGAGCCGACGACGTCGCTGACCTCGCGCGAGACCGACCGGCTGTTCGAGGTCATCGCGACGCTGAAATCGCAAGGCATCGCCATCATCTACATCAGTCACCGCATGGAAGAGGTCTACCAGCTTGCCGATCGCGTCAGCGTGCTGCGCGACAGCGGTTATGTCGGTACGCTCGAACGTGCCGACCTCAGCGCCTCGCGCCTCGTCTCGATGATGGTCGGCCGCGATCTGTCGGCTTTCTACAAGAAGGATCATCGGCCGCCGGACGAAAAGCGCGCGGTGGCGCTCTCGGTGCGTGGCATGTCCGACGGCCGTCTCCTGAAAGACTGTTCGTTCGACCTGCACAAGGGCGAGGTGCTGGCGCTGGCGGGTCTGGTCGGTTCCGGCCGTACCGAGCTTGCGCGGCTGATCTTCGGCGCCGACAGGCGCGTGTCAGGCACGCTGGAACTCGACGGCAAACCTGTAACCATCGGCTCGCCGCGCGAGGCGCTCGATGCCGGCATCGCCTATCTGACCGAGGACCGCAAGGAACTCGGCCTGTTCCTCGACATGTCGATTTCCGACAACATCAGCATGGGCGTGCTGGCGCGGGATTCGCGCGCCGGCGGCTTGCGCGACTTCGCGGCCGCCGAAAGGCGCGCTTCCAAGGCCGTTGCCGGTCTCTCCATCCGCACCAGTTCGGTGCAGGCCAATGCCGGCTCGCTGTCGGGCGGCAACCAGCAGAAGGTGCTGCTCGCCCGCCTGCTCGAAACCGAGCCGAAGGTCGTCATCCTCGACGAGCCGACCCGCGGCGTCGATGTCGGGGCGAAATCGGAAATCTACCGGCTGATCGACAATCTCGCCAAACAGGGCATCGCCATCCTGATGATCTCCAGCGAACTGCCCGAGGTGATCGGCGTCGCCGACCGCGTGCTGGTGATGCGCGACGGCACGATATCGGGCGAGGTGACGGCATCGCAAGGCGAACCGCTAAGCCAGGAAAAAATCATGGAACTTGCAACGGGAGCGGCTCAGCAATGACCGACAAGGCGACCGAGATCAGCGCAGGCGGCCAGGCCACCGGCACCAGCCGACGGTTGCGCACGGCTTTCGCTGCCCTTGGCATGCTGCCGGTGCTGATCCTGCTGGCGGCCGGCTTCCAGTTCCTGAACCCGCGCTTCCTGACCGAGACCAACCTGTTGATCGTCACCCAGCAGTCGTCGATCAACATCGTGCTGGCGGCCGGCATGACCTTCGTCATCCTGACCGGCGGTATCGACCTGTCCGTCGGCGCCATCCTGGCCGCATCGGCGATGGTGGCGGTGATGGTGTCGCTGGTGCCCGACTGGGGTTTGCTCGGTGTGCCGGCGGCCATTCTGGTCGGCCTCGGCTTCGGCCTCATCAACGGGCTGCTCATCGCCTATATCAAGCTGCCGCCCTTCATCGTCACGCTGGGTTCGCTGACCGCGGTGCGCGGCGTCGCCCGCCTGCTCGGCCAGGACACCACGGTGTTCAATTCGGACCTGCCGTTCGATTTCATCGGCAACGGTTCGCTGTTCGGCATTCCGTGGCTGGTCATCATCGCGCTGTCGGTGGTGGTGCTGTCCTGGCTGGTGCTCAAGCGCACCGTGCTCGGCACCTGGATCTATGCCGTCGGCGGCAATGCCGAAGCGGCGCGGCTGACCGGCATCAAGGTGCCGCTGGTGCTGCTCTTCGTCTATGGCATTTCCGGCCTGCTGGCCGGCCTTGGCGGCGCCATGTCGGCGGCCCGGCTCTATGCCGCCAACGGGCTGCAGCTCGGGCAGTCCTATGAACTCGACGCCATTGCCGCTGTCATCCTCGGCGGCACCAGCTTCGTCGGTGGCGTCGGCTCGATCTGGGGTACGCTGATCGGCGGCCTGATCATCGCGGTGCTCTCCAACGGGCTCATCTTGGCCGGTGTCTCCGACATCTGGCAGTACATCATCAAGGGATTGGTCATCATCGTGGCGGTCGCCCTCGACCGCTACAGGCTCCAGGCAGGAGCAAGAACGTGATTGACCTTAGTCGCCGGCGTCAACGACCGGTTTCATGTAACGCACCGTGAGAGGCGCGGGGCAATCGGAGGAAAGCAATGAAGACCATCGCCAAACTGCTCTGCGGCGTCGCACTCGCGTCGCTCGCCATCGCGCCTGCTTCGGCCAAGGACCTCAATAAGGTCGGCATCTCGGTCGGCCTGCTCGGCAATCCCTTCTTCGTCGCCACCATCAAGGGCATCGAGGACGCGGCCAAGAAGATCAACCCAAAGGTCGAGGTGACCTCGGTGTCGGCCGACTATGACCTCAACAAGCAGGTTTCGCAGGTCGATTCGTTCATCGCCGCCGGTGTCGACGTGATCATGCTCAATGCCGTCGACGCCAAGGCGATCGCGCCGGCGGTGAAGAAGGCACAGGCTGCGGGTATCGTCGTTGCCGCCTTCGACGTTTCGGCGCCGGGCGCCGACGTGACCGTGATGACCAACAACGTCAAGGCCGGCGAAGAGGCCTGCCAATACCTGGTCGACCACACCGGCGGCAAGGGCGACTACGTCATCCTCAACGGACCGGCATCGTCGTCGATTCTGGAGCGGGTGAAGGGCTGCAAGAACGTGCTGGCGCAGCATCCCGACATCAAGATCCTCTCCGACGACCAGAATGCCGAAGGCTCGCGCGACGGCGGCCTGAAGGTGTTCCAGTCGCTGCTCACCCGCTTCGACAAGATCGATGCGGTGTTTGCCATCAACGATCCGACGGCGATCGGCGCCCAGCTTGCCGCCAAGCAGCTCAACCGCTCGGAGTTCATCTTCACCGCCGTCGACGGCGCGCCCGATATCGAGAAGGAACTCTCCTCCGGCACCTCGATGATCAAGGCCTCGGCCTCGCAGGATCCCTATGTGATGGCCGGCCAGTCGCTGACGATGGCGGCCGAACTGTTGGCCGGCAAGAAGCCGGCGGAGCCGACCGTCCTGCTCGACCCGAAGCTCATCACGGCCGAGAACCTGAAGGACTACAAGGGCTGGACCGCAGCCCGCTAAATCCTCCCAAGGCCGGTGCGGCCGGGATGACCCGGCCGCACCTCTTGTCAGCACCGGAGACGATGATGTCGCGTATTGGAATCCATTCTTTCGTCTGGTCGGCGAGCTCGGCTCAGGCAGATCTCGAGCGCACGCTGACCAACACCAGGGAGGCCGGCTTCGACCTCATCGAATTCTCCTATCTCGACCCCGCCAATGTCGACATCGGCGGGCTTGCCAGGCGCATCGCCGATCTTGGCCTCGGCGTGGCGATCAGCATCGGATTGCCTGTTGATGGCAACATTTCGAGCGCCGACAAGGCGATTGCCGCGCGCGGCGTCGAAATCCTCAACGACACCATCGCGCTGACGCGCGATCTCGGCGGCCGGAAGGTCGCCGGCATTCTCTCCACCAGCCACGGATTGCAGGTCGAGGCGCCGACGCGCGATCAATGGCAGCGCAGTGCCGGCACGCTGGCCAAGGTTGCCGAGACAGCCAAGGCGGCCGGCGTCACGCTCAACCTCGAGATCGTCAACCGCTTCGAAAGCAATCTGCTCAACACCGCCGCGCAAGGGCTGGCCTTCATCGAGGACACCGGCTCGGACAACATCTTCCTGCATCTCGACACCTTCCACATGAACATCGAGGAGGCCGATGTCGGGCTGGCCATCCGTCATGCCGCCGATAAGATCGGCTATGTCCATATCGGCGAGAGCCATCGCGGTTTCCTCGGCACCGGCAATATCGATTTCGCCGCGATCTTCGATGCGCTGACGGCCATCGGCTACAGCGACGACCTCAGCTTCGAATCCTTCTCTTCGGAAATCGTCGATGAGAACCTGTCGAAGAAGACCGCGATCTGGCGCAATCTCTGGACGGACAACATGGCGCTGGCCAAGCACGCGCGTGCTTTCATCGGTCTGGGAATGGAGACGGCAAGGCGCAAGGCGGAACTCGTCTCGGCGCGGCACAAACCCTGACCCGCCCGTCGAGAGCCCAAGGACGCGGCGTGCGCCGGAGGGCAGGGTTCCGAACCCGGATTAACAGAGGCCTCGTGGCAGCCAGTGCTGACAGCTTTTGTCCCGCCATTTTTGCCGAGATAGGAATTTTTTCTTGACTCGGTGACCTCAGCTATGGTACATTTTTGCCCATGGTGCTGATTTGCGCCAGCGACCCGCCGCACAGGCGGGTTTTTCGTTTGATGCTCCGTAAGCCAAGGTGCCGGCCGTATGGCGCCGGCATTGCTCGCGGCAGGTGCATCGGTTATCTGACCGGCCAGGCAAACAACGCCACGCAATCCACCAAACGGAGCCCAGCACATGACACGCGAGACAATCCTCAAATTCGGCACCGTCGAACACGCGGACGCCGGCGATCTGGCTGGCTGGATCGTCGTCGAGGGCAAGCCGACCATGCAAACCGCCGTCCAGCACACGACCGAGGACGGCAAGGTGTTGTCGGGCACCTGGCGCGCGACGCCCGGCACCTATCACGCCACCTATACCGACTATGAGTTCGTGCACATGATCGCCGGCCGCATCATCATTACGCCGGACGGCGGCACGCCGGTCGAGGTCGGCCCCGGCGATGCCTTCGTGGTGGAAGCCGATTTCAAGGGAATCTGGAAGATCATCGAGCCGGTGACGAAGCATTTTGTCGTCAGGGTTGGCTGAAACAGGCTGTCAATGTCGCGCGGAGGGACGGTACGGGCTACCCCCCGCGCCAGGACCGGTCGGGCCAAGAATGTACCCACTGCCACATCCTCGAGCAAGAGCAGCTCGTCATGACGGGCAACTGTCGACGTGTAGGCATAGTCCGGCGTGGTGACGCTCTATGGCGCGCTGTTCGTCAGCGCGTTCCTCGCTGCAACCATCCTGCCGGCCTCGTCGGAGGTGGTCCTTGCCGGCCTGATCGTATCGGGTCGTGGTGATCCGGCGCTGCTTCTGGCAGTCGCCACGATCGGTAACACGCTCGGCTCCGTGGTCAACTGGATTCTGGGGCGTGGCGTCGATTCGCTGCGGATCAGACGCTGGTTTCCTGTCACTCCCGATCGTTACGAGCAGGCAAGCCGGACGTTCCGACGATTTGGCAAGTGGACGCTGCTGTTTGCCTGGCTTCCGGTTGTCGGAGATGCTTTCACCATCGCGGCAGGCGCGGCACGGGTGAATCTCGGCGTGTTCGTAGTTCTCGTCACCTTGGGCAAGGCGGCGCGATACGCGGCTGTCATTGCGGGAGGATTATGGGCGATTGCGTGAGCTGCCGGCTTCATCGTCGACAGCAAGCGGCGCTTTCTCTTTGCGCGAAGCGATGTTCTGCCGTCCAAAGAGCATGGTGTACATGACATCATCGCGAAGCAGCACGAAATGTACAAATGCTGCGAGGATGTGAACGCCGACGAATCCAAGCAGTATCCAGACCAGCTTTGCGTGGATGAACGCGAAAGCCCTTGCCGCGCCGACGGAGGGCGCCAATGGTACAGGCAAGACTCCGAAAAGCCGCGCGGGAGGCATGAAAGGCATTGGTCGGTAGCCCAGCCATCCCGTTATCAGGACGGCGAGAATCGCAACGTAGAGAAACATATGGAAGAAAGCCGTCGCAAACCGCATGGGCTCTGAGGCTTGCCTGACAGGGGCGCGGGTAAAGATGCGCCAGCAAAGTCTGAGGACGATGATGGCAAGGATCGTCACGCCGATCGACATGTGAAGCGGAAGCCAGTTCATCGTCGCCATACCCGGCCCGTCCATCGGCCCAAAGGCAATGGCGATTTGCGCCGCGAGCGCGATCACGGTGAGCCAATGCAACAGACGAATGCCGAAATGCCAGCGCAGGCGAGGGTTCCCCTTCACATCCGAAGCCCGACTCTTGTCAAATGCAAGAAGGAGGGCGTGATGGTTTCATCCGCTCCAGCGGCCAATTCGCAAAGAAGTATGGCGGCTCACCAAGTCTTTGAAAAGCGTGGTGATCCCGACAGGAATCGAACCTGTGACCTACAGATTAGGAATTTGTCATAAGGTCTTTCTTATTGTTTCCCAATGCCGGTCGTTGTGCGATTTCTGGTGGTGTAACTTATTCAAGTTGTTGTAGTTTTCGTACTGCGCTGCTATGATAGCGTAGGGAAACCAACATATCGAACATGGCGCAATTGCCGTACTAATCCCGTACTAGTTCTCATGGTAGACCTTAGAATCGCCCTTACAGACCGCGCCGTAGCATGCCTTCACCAGGCGGCTTCAGGTCAATATTTTGCTCGGGACACCGACCTGCCGGGCTTCATGGTGCTTGTAGGCAAACGCAAAAAAACGTTCGTCGTCCAGGGTGATCGAATGAAGGCGGGCGAGCGTCTTTCCGTCCGGATGAAGGTTGCCGAAGTTGGAGAACTCACAACGCGTGCGGCGCGGGCGAAGGCCAAGGATATTCTCGGCAAGATCGCCAACGGCGTGGACCCTCGCGCCTCGACGCGCAAGTCGCGCGGCGATACTGCTGAGGTTGATCTACCCTCGATCTCGAACCCCACGCTGCGCACTGCCTGGGAGCGTTATCGCGACGGGCATATGAAGAACAAAGGCCGCAGCGATGGGACGATCAACAACTATCGTGATCACATCGAGCGGCTCTTGGTCGCCTGGCTAGACGAGCCCCTTTCCAAGCTCGGCGACGATCCTTCCCTTGTGACCGTGCGGCACGAGAAACTCACCAAGGAGAACGGCGCCTACATCGCCAACGGCTGCATGCGAACGCTTCGCGCCGTCTACAATCACGCTCGCAAGGTCGCCCGCACACTGCCGGCGGACAACCCGGTCTCAGCCATAGACTGGAATGCCGAACATCGGCGCAATACCGCGCTCGGGCTTTCGGATCTCGAGGGCTGGTTCACCCAACTCGCAGCATTGAAGAACCCAGTTCGTCGGGAGCTCCATTTGTTCATGCTGCTCTCGGGCCATCGCCCTGAAGCGATCAGGAAGGCGCGGGTCGAGCATGTCGACTTTCGCGCCCGTGTCCTGCACATACCTAGGCCGAAAGGCGGCGAGGTCAAAGCATTCGACATACCGCTTTCGCGAGCAATGGTCCGCTGTCTGATTCGAGTGATGCGCATTGGCCGAGCTCTCTACGCCGAGCAATCGCGTGAATGGCTGTTCCCGGCCGACAGCAAAAGCGGTCACATTATCGAGCACAAAGAAAAGCGTAGCGATCTGTCGAAATGGGGGAACGACCTGCGGCAGACTTTCCGCACAATCGCTCAAACCGCGGGCGTTGCGGAGCTGGACGTTCACCTTCTGATGAACCACTCGATCCCGGGAGTTAATGCGGGCTACATCACACGCAACAAGCTGCTGAGCGATCACCTGCGCCAGCAGCAGGAGGCCATTTCACGTCGAATGTTCGAGCCGGTCGGTCGCGAGGGGATAAAACGTGGCGTCGCGCCTGGCCCGTCCTTCCCAGCAGGGGCCTACTTTCTGAGCTGATGGGCGACAAGGATTAGCCGCATCAAAAATGTTCGGGGGCTCGAGTCGGTAGACCGCTACGTCGCGAGACCCACTATCGAAGAGGCGTTCTTTGCTATCGGTGGCATACGACTTAATCTCCACGTAAAAAACTAAGCATTTTCGACCACTCTGTCTGGCGTGCCCAGAAATGGGACTCCAAGACATATGTCATCTGCTCCCACTCAAAGCTGATGACACGACGCTGCCTTGTCGATGGCTGCCGAGATCGACGAGACAAGAATGGCCTTTGGCCGCATGTGGGCGCCGGCACCTCCGCGCTGGTGCGCCTGTCCCGATGAGTGCAGCGAGCCCAGCCTATCTCCGAAGCCGAGGAAGCGGCGGTCTTGCCCTCCGAAGGCAGAGGTCACAAGTTCGAATCTTGTCGGGTGCGCCAAAAACGCCAATATTATCAACGAGATATGGTTCGGCCCCTGCTGAAGGGGTGCTAGACGCGACGGGATTGCAACCACATTGCTACCAGCCGATTTCGCAGTGCGGCGTGCCTGCTCGTTCAGCCGAGTATCCGCTCCCATGCGAAACATATTCGCAGGGACCCAACTGACTTCTCCCTGGAGAACGTGACGCATCGCCAAAGGTTGGCCGCGCCAGACGCCGTTATTGTCGCGCGACTCCCATTTGCACAACGAGGATAGGATCGGCGGCAATGTACCGCGTGGCGGAATTGGTAGACGATCGGACTCAAAATCCAGTTCCGAAAGGAGTGCCGGTACCACCCCGGCCACCCGCACCAGCTTTCAAAACCACCCTAACCTCACCGAGCCGCGGCGCATTCTTCTTGCATCTCTTCTTGAAGAATCGGTCTCCTGTCGCCGACGAGGGCCAAACGCAAGGCCGTCACCATCACGATATTTCGTACTGCAAAACCTTACGGTTGTGGTGGTCGATGACAAGGCGGGCCTTGAGCGGCGGTACGGCCCGCTGAGAACAAGCCGCCCGCTCGCAAATCCGGCATGAAATGCCGATCGGTTTCGAAGGTCGTGCGTTTGTTCAGGTCCAGCCCATCAGCATAGACGAAGTCTTGCGCATAGGCCACTTCGCATCCCAGGGCGATGGCGTAGTGTCGTTGCGGCGCGTTGAATCCGCCGCTGCCCTTGGCAATTTCGGTGGCAATGCTGAGGTAGCGGGCGCCATCGGGCGTCTCAGCCAGTTGGCGGATAATCCGGCCCGGCGTTTCAAAGGCCTGATGTACATTCCAGAGCGGGCATGCTGCCCCGAACCGGGCGAATTGCAGCTTCGCGGCGCTGTGACGCTTAGTGATGTTTCCCGCGCGATCGATGCGGGCGAAGAATACCGGCACACCCTTGGCGCCCGGCCGCTGCAGGGTGGACAGTCGATGCGCAACCTGTTCAAGGCTCGCACCGAAGCGCGTCGCCATCAATTCAAGGTCGTGACGAAGTTCTTTCGCCACTGTCAGAAAGTGCTGGTAGGGGAGCGTGAGCAGCGCCGGCAAAATAATTCTGTAGCCCGATACGGCAGATTTCATACGCCTCGGTCGTTCGAAACTCAGCACGCCGCGCAATCGACGAGATTTCCGCGTCGGCTTCCAACGCAGCTATGTGGAAGGCCATCTGGAAGCTGCGCGTGGCGGCCGGCGGGTTGAGGAACAGCGCCCGCGACACAGGATCGTAACGTCTCAGTATATCCTCGTCGGGCGCGGCATGCAGGACGCGGACCCGATGCCGGCTTTCCAAATGACGGGAAAGCGCTGCGCCCGAATCGTGCTCCGGAATGCCTATGCTTGCGGCGAGCTTTTCGGCGGCTACGTCGAGATTGTGAATATAATTATCGACGAAGTGGAAGAAATCACGCACTTCTTCATAGGGTGTCGGTTCGGCGAACGTACTTGTGCGGCCAAATTGGCCGTCGAAGCTCGGGAGAGCGCTACATCGTTAGACCCACTATTGAGGGAGCGTTCTTTTGCTATCGGCGACGTTCAGCGTGAGTAATACCCAATCGATTCCCGAGCGTCGAAAATCACGAACCGTGGCAATGATCGATAAGATACTGAATATAACCAGTTGCGGAAGATTATGTGAAAAAATCGCACACCAAAGTTCTGCTTCTCTTCTTTTTCGTTCCCAGAACCGCCGACAGTTCTATCTGGACGCTTTTTTTTCGACGATATTGGCCGCTTCATCGCGGACGTTCGCTGCAATACCCGTGGGCCGTAATGTCTGCTGCGGCCTCCAATTCCCTTGGGGTTCCTGGAAGCTTTTCGAACTTCTGTCTTGCGGCTCCCGTCGAGATGCGCGGGCTTCTGAAGGAGGTCGGGGTGTGTGGATCCGCTGTGGTGCAACCTTGATCCAAGCATCTATGGGGGTTCGATAGATCGCGTCCGCCTCGCTTTGGGTCAACTTTGCATCTGCATGATCTCATCGATGGGCATCATATTGTGGTTCATATGTGCCATGATCCAGAGCGATCCGACGATGACTAGGAGAACGATCAACACCCCAAAGGCAAGCGCCAAGACGTTGTTGACGTTGTCGGGGCCTGTGGTGATGTGGAGGAAAAAGACGAGGTGAACCCCCATCTGCGCGATCGCGAGGACGGCCAGCGCGACAGGAATGCTCGGTTCCCAAACCAGCGCGGTGCGAGTGATAAAGAAAGACACCAGGGTAAGCAGCGTTGCGAGCCCTAGCCCGATCAGGTAAGTCCTGATTTCTTCGGCAGCCTCGTATCCGTCGAGGCTCTCGTCACCCGGCGCGGTGTCGACGTAGTGCGAGTCTTCGTCCTGCTCGGCGTGGCTCATTGCGTGACTCCCATCAGATACACCATTGTGAACAATCCGACCCAAATGATATCAAGGGCATGCCAGAACAGGCTGAAGCAAAGCAGGCGCCGCAGAATGTCGGCCCGGTAGCCCTTTGCGAACACCTGCGCCATCATCGTAAGCAGCCATAACAAGCCGATGGCCACATGCAGGCCATGGCAGCCAACCAGCGTAAAGAAGGCCGACAGGAACGCGCTCCGCGTTGGGCCCGCCCCGAGCGCAATCATGCCAATGAACTCGCGGATCTCGATGCTAAGGAATGCAGCCCCCAGTATGAAGGTTGCGGCCATCGCGCCATAGAACCAGAATCCGCTGCGCGTCCGGGCGCCGATGCCTGCGAGGCCGCAAGTGAAGCTCGACAGGAGAAGGCAGGCCGTCTCGATGCCGACAATGCCGAGGTCGAACAGCCCGCGCCCGCTCGGTCCGCCGGCCGTCGCGTCAACCAGCACCGCGTAGGTCGCGAAGAAGGCGGAGAACATGACGATGTCGCTCAGCAGGAAAATCCAGAAGCCGTAGCCTGCGATGATACGCTTCGACGCCAGCGCACCGGCCGCATGCTTCGCGGTGTGTTGGAGACCCGGCGAGATCTGGACACGCTCGACCCGGTTCGGGACGTCGCGGCCGCCGGCCGCGTCGAACGCGCTCATGGCGCCGTCCCCGATAGGGCGAGTGTCTCGCCGCGCGCGGTTCGGTTGGCCCGATCGATGCGTGCTACCACGTCAGCCGGAATCACATACTCGACTTCATCCCGCCAGGCGAAGACAACAAAGGTTGCGAACGCGCCCACCGCAGCCAGGGCCACGATCCACCAGATATGCCAGATCAGTGCGAAACCCATGAAGGTGGCGAAGAAGGAGCAGATGAAGCCCGTGGGACTGTTCCTCGGCATCTCGATATCCGCATAGGGAGGTTCTTCGCCCGGCATGGCCTGCTGGCGCGCGCGCTGCTTCATGCCCCAGTAGGCCTCGTCGCCCTCGACGCTCGGGAGCACCGCGAAATTGAAGGATGGTGGCGGAGAGGGTGTCGCCCACTCGAGCGAGCGTCCATTCCAGGGGTCGCCGGTCTCGTCGCGAAGTTCCTTTCGCCGGCGAATGCTGATGGCGAGTTGCGCGATCTGCAGGATTATTCCGACCAGGATGATGGCCGCGCCGCCGGCCGCGATCAGCAGCCAGGGACGCCATTCGGGGATATCGTAGTGCTGCATGCGACGCGTCATACCCATCAGGCCTACGACATAAAGCGGCATGAAGGCGACGTAGAAGCCCACGATCCAGCACCAGAACGATGCTTTGCCAAGCCCTTCGTGCAGCCGGAAGCCGAAGGCTTTCGGAAACCAGTAGGTGTAGCCGGCGAAGGCACCGAATAGCACGCCTCCGATGATGACGTTGTGGAAATGGGCCACAAGGAAAAGGCTGTTGTGCAGGACGAAGTTCACCGGGGGCACCGCCAGCAGGACGCCAGTCATCCCACCGATGACGAATGTGACCATGAAGGCGATCGACCACAATATCGGTTGGGAATAGACGACCCGGCCACCATACATGGTGAAGAGCCAGTTGAAGACCTTTACGCCCGTGGGCACCGCGATAATCATCGAAGCGATACCGAAAATCGCGTTGACGTCGGCGCCGGCCCCCATGGTGAAGAAGTGGTGCAACCACACAGTGAAGGAAAGTACGCATATGGCCATCGTCGCCATGACCATCGACCGATAGCCGAACAGCGGCTTGCGGGAAAAGGTCGAGATCACTTCCGAAAATATTCCGAAGGCGGGCAGGATCAGGATGTATACTTCAGGATGTCCCCACGCCCAGATCAGGTTCATGAACATCATCACGTTGCCGCCGGCTTCATTGGTGAAGAAGTGAAAACCGACGTAGCGATCCAGCAGCAGCATCGCCAAAGTCGCCGTTAGGATGGGAAATGCCGCGACGATCAGCAGGTTGGAGGCGAGCGTCGTCCAGCAGAACATCGGCATTCGCATCAAGGTCATGCCAGGTGCACGAATCTTCAGGACCGTCGTGACGAAGTTGACGCCGGTGAGCAAGGTTCCCACACCAGATATCTGGAGCGACCAAAGATAATAGTCGACGCCGACGCCGGGCGAGTAGGCTATCTCCGACAGGGGAGGATACGGCAGCCACCCGGTGCGCGCGAACTCGCCCACGACCAGCGAAATATTGACGAGCAACGCGCCGGCGGCGGTGAGCCAAAAGCTGACCGAGTTGAGGGTCGGGAACGCCACGTCGCGGACCCCAAGCTGCAGCGGCATGACGAAGTTCATCAGCCCGATCACGAAGGGCATTGCGACAAAGAAGATCATCAGCGTGCCGTGGGCGGAGAAAATCTGGTCGTAGTGCTCGGGTGGCAAGTAGCCTTCGGAGCGGTACGCCAGTGCCTGTTGCGACCGCATCATGATCGCGTCGGCGAAGCCGCGCAGCAGCATCACCATTGCGAGCAGGATGTACATGATCCCGATCAGCTTGTGGTCCACGCTGGTGATCCACTCGCGCCAAAGGTACGGAAGCCAGCCCTTCAGCGTGACCCATGCGAGGACGCCGATAATCACCACACCCACCAGGGCGGCCGTGAACAGTGGGATCGGCTGGTCGAGGGGAATAGCTGCCCAGCTGAGTTTGCCCAACATCCTAGTCCTCCGTCTGTGGGGATACGCTCGGATTGGGCCGGCCGGTCTGCGGGCCAGGTCCAGGCGGCAGTTGCTGTGTGACGATCTGCTGGAAGAGGTCAGGATCGGCCGCACGGAAGGTGGAAGGAGTGGTGTTCACGCTTTGCCTGGCCAAGGCAGCGTAGCTCTTGGCATCGAGGCTTGGCCCCATGCCGCGCGTGGCATCAATCCAAGCAGCGAACCGCTGCGCAGACACCGCCTGCACCTCGAAATGCATGTCCGAGAAACCATCGCCACTATAGTGGCTCGAAAGGCCGTGGAAGGTGCCCGGAGCGTCCGCGAGCAGGTTCAACTCCGTTGTCATGCCGTTCATCGTGTAGATCATGCTGCCGAACCGCGGTACGAAGAACGCATTCATCACGCTCGCGGACGTCAGCGAGAAATGAATGGGAGTGCCGGCAGGAACGACAAGATGGTTCACGCTCGCTATACGCTGGCCTGGGTAGATAAAGAGCCATTTCCAATCCAATGCGACCACCTGGACCTCCAGCGGTGGCGTGTCTGATGTCAACGGTTTCGCGGGATCGAGTTCATGGGATCCGATCCAGGCCACTCCGCCTAGGAGCATGATCACAAGGAGGGGAATGGACCAGACGATGAGCTCGATACGGCCCGAATACTCCCAATTCGGCAGGTAGGTCGCTCGTGTGTTGGAGGCTCGAAACCACCAGGCGAAGATAAAGGTGACGACGATCGTCGGCACCACGATGGCGAGCATGATGGCGAGCGAATCTATCAGGATCGTTTTCTCTGCAATCCCGACCGTCCCTTGCGGATCGAGAACCGCTGGCTGGCATGCAGCCAAAACGATCGGCGCCAAGAGGACGGCGCATCGCGCCACCCTAGCGCTCGTCGATCGACGACCCGGCAAAAGCAGTTCGCGGTCTGGCAGTCCATCCGACCTACCGGGCATCACTGAGCTCCCTCACGCCGTCGTGAGCATCCTGGACTATGCTTCGCGTCCGAGCAGCGGGTCCGGAACGACAACAAGAACTGCAAGAGAAGCGAGGGCAGCGTCACCGGCTCGCGCACCCGGCTGCGCGATGCTAAGTCGGCACGACGGGCGACTTCTCCTTGCGCAAGGCGTGCAGAAACTGCGAGTCGACACGCAAACTGGCGCGAACCAGCTCCGGCGGTGTGAGGGCAAGCCACTGGTTCAGTGACACATCGGCGAAGTGGTCGCTCTTGAATACCTCCAGATATCGCAGCGTCGTGTTGCCTGTGTTCTCGATGTAGTGACCCATGGCAAAGGGTACGTAGCCGACGTCGTTGGCCTGGAAGTCGAATGTGCGGGCGGCGCCCGACGCCGCGAACACCCCCATGCGGGCCTGACCCTGAATGTAGTACTGCCATTCATTCGTATTCGGATGCCAATGCAACTCGCGCATCGCTCCCGGCTCGACCTCGACCAGGGCCGCCGCGATTGTTCTTGAAGCTGGGAACACGTTGCTGTCGGTAATTCGCGCAGTGCCATGTTTCATCTTGATCGGAGCCTGTGCCATCATGCGGTGGCTGAAGCTGTGCGGGACCTCAACCGCGCCCGCGATCTTGTCTGCGCTGAGCGGCCCCGGAACCGGCGCGGGAAACATGTAAAGCTCGCTCGGATCGGGGACGTGCGCAAGGCTCGATGCCGGAACGCCGAAATTCTTGGCGAGCACCTCGGGAGGCGTGTGTTTCAGAAAGTCGCTTAAGAGGAAGGTGTTGTCCTCGTCGAAGTCGCCGTCATCGAACACCAACAAGAATTCCGTCCCGTCTGGATCAAGGCCCTGGATCGAGTGCGGAATGCCCGGCGGGAAATACCACAGGTCGCCCGCGCCGACGTCGTCGACGAAATTGTGGCCATTGGCATCGACCGCCGTGATGCGTGCTCTCCCGTATAGAACATAGGCCCACTCGGCGGCCTTGTGCCAATGCAACTCACGCACGCCCCCGGCATTCAGGCGCATGATCACGCCGGCAATGTCCTTGGAGACGCCGAGTTCGCGTGCGGTCACCTGCCGGGTCCAGCCGCCGCCAGACAGTCGGATATGGGCATCGTCGAACGAGAAGCGCAGATTCGGCAGTTCACCCGAATCCGTGCTCGGTGGCACCATTAGATCCGGATTCTGGGCTATTCGGGAAGGATTCATCGGACCAGGGTTGGTGCCGCCGCGACCGTTGGCTATCGGGTCGCCTTTCTGCGCCTGGGCCAGTGTCGCCGTCGTGAACAAGCCGCCAGCCGCAGTCGCAGCCAGCAAGGTTCGACGGGATATCTTATCGGCGGCTATGCTCATTTTGTTTCATTCCTTGCTACGGGGGCTCTTCGACGGCGCCAATTGGTTGGGACACGGACCGCATGAGTGTCCGCCTGGCGCGCAAGACACACGGTATCGATCTGGCGCTGACGGGGTCTTTCTTGTTGACGCACGCAATAGCTGAATCGCACGATGATCGTGGCGGTCAGAGGTAGAGCGGTACGGAGGAACGCTGCTCGCGATCGTCGCAGGTGGCTTCGGCAAATGGGACGCTCAAGCTATCACGCTTGCCAGTTTCTATTTTTACATCCACGAAAGCGCGCTGCTCTTCAGTCCAAAACCGAATGCCAAGAGCGTCGCGCCTTGCATGGTCAGGTCGATTGCCAGAATCGCGCCTGGCGCCGTCAGAGTATTGAGTGGCCGCCCGAAGAGGATGACAAGGCCCGCAAGAAGCGTGACTACCCCTGAAAACGCAACCCAGCCCCAGGCCAGATGGCGCCTGGACTGGAGGCCTACCCAGAACCGCAGCATGCCTGCCGCAATGAGTGTGATTGCCAGCACGAGCGTGTAGGCCGAGGCTGCAAGCAGTGGATTGTGGAATGCGGCGATGCCGGCGATTGCATAGGCGAAGCCGCTCAGTAGCCAGAATGCAAACGATCTCCATCCCTGAATATTGAAAGCGTGCACGACCTGCGCGATGCCGGCGACCGACATCAACACGCCAATATAGAAGACGGATAGCACCGTAGCGGCGAACAAGTTCGCGAATCCCAGAAAGCCCAGGCTCAGCAGCGCGATGCCAAGCATTATAAAAAGCCGGCTTTTTGCACGCAACTCCGGGAAGGTTGAGCCGAGACTGCGGGACCGTTCGATCGCATGTGCCATGAGTTCCTCTTTCAGTTCAGTCGAGAAACGCCGCCGGGTGGAGATGCAAGACGGCGAGCGGTGGGTTCCGCCCAAGGGCGTTGAACCGGACATAATCCTGTTTCGTGATAGCGCTCTCGTCGCTGCCAGGACTTGCTCGTTGTTGCCTTGGCCGGCTCTGATTTGCGGGTTTCCAGCCAGATCTTGGGCTCGCTCCCAAGCCTGTGTCGTTGATGGGTCGCTCGGTCTCTAGGGATTCGCGGCGAGGTGTTGCAGTGACAAAGGTGCAATCAGGCACCGACGACCGCAATTTCGAACAAGCAAAAAGGATTCAGTTGCCTAGGTTGGACGGCGCGCCACGGAGAGTCGATCAGCAGCGCAAGCGTCGACCAGGAACCCGAGCAGAGACCTTATGCGGCACAGACTATCTCCGCCAGCATCCGGCAATTCGCGGCTGGTGGCCCCTCTGGCCATCCTTCTGGCGGCCGGGATATTCGTTGTCGATACAATTGATCCATTTTCTGGAGCGGTAGCGGTCCTCTATGTGGTCGTTATTCTGCTCGCAGGTGCGGCCTTCCGTGGGCGTGGCATTGTCTTGTGTTCGTTCGGCTGTGCAGCGCTCACTTTGTTGAGCTTCTGGGTTGTTCACGGAGACGAAGCCAGTGGAGGCGCGCTCAGCCGCTGCCTCATGAGCATCTCGGCCATCGCCATTACCAGCCTTCTTGTCCTTAGAAACCAGTCGACCTCGACCGACCTTTCTGAAAAGGCCCAACTGCTCGATTTGACGCATGATGCGATTTTCGTACGCAGCATGGATGATCTGATCACTTATTGGAATCGTGGTGCTGAGGCCATTTACGGCTGGTCCGCCGAACACGCGGCGGGAAAGTCCAGCCATCAGTTCCTGCAGACCGTCTTTCCAACGAGAGTGAACGAGATCAATCGGGAACTTCTCAGTTCCGACCGCTGGGAAGGTGAGCTCTTGCACACGAAGCGGGACGGATCCGTCGTCGTCGTTTCAAGCCGATGGTCGCTGAAGAGGGATGCCGATGGAAAACCGTTGGCGGTGCTCGAAACGAATACGGACATCTCACAGCGCCGGCGAGCCGAAACCGAAGTGCTGAAGGCTCAGGCTGAACTCGCCCATGTGACACGTCTCACCACCTTGGGCGAATTGACCGCCTCGATCGCGCACGAGGTAAATCAGCCGCTTGCCGGCATCGTTATGAACGGCGAGGCGTCCCTACGATGGATCGATCGCGACAAGCCCGATCTGGATGAGATCCGCAGCGCGGTGATGCGGAGTATCGCTGACGCCCAACGCGCCAGCGGTATCGTCCATCGAATTAGGGCGTTGTCCAAGAAAGGCGACATCCAGATGGCCCTTGTCGACGTGAACGAAATCGTCAACGAGTCCCTCGTATTGGTGCGGCACGAGTTGGTTGCAAATCGTATCACCCTGAAACTGGATCTGGCTCACCGGCCGCTGCCCGCACTTGGCGACCGTATTCAGCTTCAACAGGTCCTGATCAATTTGTTGATCAACGGGATTCAGGCAATGGCCCCTTGTAAGAGCGACTTACGGGAAATTCTCGTCACGACGTCGATCGATGGATTAAATCAGCCAAATGTGAGGGTCCAAGATTCTGGACCAGGCATCGATCCCGATAGTGCCCGGCAATTGTTCAAGGCTTTTTTCACCACCAAGGCGGATGGAATAGGCATGGGGCTGTCGATCTGCCGGTCGATCATTGAGTCACACGGCGGCCGTGTGTGGATCGTGCCTAATCCAGGTGGTGGCGCAATATTCCAGTTCTCTCTGCCAGGCGTCGAAAAGGAATCCGGATGATGATCCGACGCCCTGTCTTTCCCTCCCAATCACAAGGCAACAACGGCGCCGTGCCCCCGACCGTTCTGGTCGTGGACGACGATCCGTCCTTACGTGAAGCTTTGAGCAGCCTCTTCCGATCTGTTGGTACGCGCGTCGAGCTCTTCGGTTCTGCTCCTGAACTGCTGAGCAGTCGGCTTCCCGACGGTCCGAGCTGCCTTGTGCTCGATGTCAGGCTGCCGGAGGTCAGCGGACTCGATTTTCAAACGCAGTTGGCCAAGGCAGGCGTTCATCTGCCGATCATTTTCATGACCGGTCACGGAGACATTCCGATGTCTGTGCGCGCAATGAAGGCCGGGGCTGTCGATTTCCTCACCAAGCCCTTCCGAGATCAGGATATTCTGGATGCAGTCGCCGGCGCACTGGAGCGCGACAGGCAACGAAGAGAGAGAGACCGCGCGCAGTCGGAACTGCAAAGCCTTCTGCGCACCCTGACCCCCCGGGAGCGTGAGGTAATGGCCTTTGTCGCGACTGGATTGATGAACAAGCAAATCGCTGGCGAGATGCAACTCAGTGAAATTACGGTGAAAATCCACCGCGGTCGCCTGATGAAGAAAATGGGTGCCAGAACTCTAGCCGACCTGGTGAAGATGGCCGGCGCCCTGGGGGTAGACGCTCCCGGGAAGTAAATTTGTTACACCTCTGTATAACTTTCGCTTTCACGATCGCAGGCGCAACCTCCGCTGAGAAACAGTCGTTGAAACAGCAATGCTTGGGTCATCGGCAAGCACGGAGGTAGTGAATTGACCCGTAACGCGATGATCTCGATCATCGACGACGATGAGTCCGTTCGACTTGCGACCGCAAGCCTTGTTAGATCGTTGGGTTTCATCGCATTTGCATTCGAATCGGCCGAGGATTTCCTAAATTCATCTAATCTGGAAAATACGTCGTGCTTGATCTGCGATATCCAGATGCCCGGAATGACAGGAATAGAGCTGCAGGATCATTTGATCGAACATGGCTATCACATACCGACCATTTTGATCACCGCCTTTCCCGAGGAACGTGTCCGCAAACGCGCTCGGGAAACGGGCACCATCGGCTTCTTCCGCAAGCCGTTGGATAGCCAGGCCATGATCAGCTGCATCGATTCTGTGCTTCATGGCACGCGCTAACGGCACCTGGGTGCACCTTCGCCCTTCAAGCGAACGAGCGCGGCAACAGCGGCAGCGTCGAACAGAGAAGCCAACGTCGAACGTCTATGGCGACTGATCTCCTGCGATGTAGGCAAGGAGTGCTTCATGGCACACGCAGCAATAACAAATTTTTCGAGCGAAAGCGGGCTTCACCGTTATCTCGACGCGATCAAACATTTCCCCATGCTGACGCAGGGGCAGGAACAAACGCTGGCGCAACGCTGGCGCGAGGACAACGATCCGCAGGCCGCTCACCAGCTGGTGGTGTCGCATCTTCGCCTCGTTGCCAAGGTTGCCATGCGCTATCGTGGATACGGGCTGCCGATGTCGGAGGTAATATCAGAGGGCAACATCGGTCTGATCAAGGCGATCAATCGCTTCGAACCGGAGCGCGGCTTTCGTTTGGCGACCTATGCGATCTGGTGGATCAAGGCGTCCATTCGCGAATATGTCCTGCGCTCCTGGTCACTGGTGAAGATCGGTACGACGCCCAATCAAAGAAAGTTGTTCTTCAATTTGCGGCGGCTCAAGGCTCGCCTATCGGCGCTGGACGACAATGACCTGCATCCAGATCAGGTGGAACTCATTGCAAGCGACCTTGGCGTGACGGAAAAAGAAGTTGTCTACATGAACAGCCGCATGGGCGGCGACAGATCGCTCAACGCGCCCCTGCAAGGTCAGCCCGAAAGCGAATGGCAAGATCTGCTGGTCGAGAGCGAGGACAACCAGGAGTACAGGCTTGTTCAGTTCGAGGAAGCCTCCAACCGGCGCAGGGCGCTGATCGACTCGCTTGGCGTGCTCAACGCGCGCGAACGGCGTATCCTCGAGGCGCGTCGGCTTGCGGATGACCCGAGGAGTTTGGCGGATCTCTCCAACGAATTCGGCGTTTCGCGCGAGCGTGTGCGCCAGATTGAGATGCGCGCCTTCGAAAAACTGCAAAATGCGGTGAAGGTTGTCTATGCGAAACGGGATGAAATCCAGACCGTTATCAGTGTGGAATAGATGGACGACGGTGCCGAATGACAGGACGGTCTGACCGGAGCGCAAATCGGCGCCTAGCAACACGTCTGCGCCCGCCTGGTTCCGGGAAATCGCAAAAACCAATAGGGCGATGCAGCCGGCCTTAAGCAATTCCGGCCGCTTCGTGTGAGCTGCCACGAGATGGCCGGCAATCGCGGAGCTGCGTACTCCGCACCCGCCAGGATCGAAGCGCTGCCCGCCCATAGGGCGAATTGCCGGCACTGCCATGCGATCAAAAAGCAATGTGTGTAGTTATAAGATATATATGCACCAAACAAGCGTATTATACTGAGAAATCTCTCCTGTATCTACATTAGATTCAGCTTTCGACGACTTAGAAAGCTTGAACTACAGGAGTTTATCATGAAAAAGACAACAACAATCTTGGCGACGATGCCCTGGGCGCAATGCTGGCGACCGGCTCGGCAACGATATCGATGGCGCACGGCGGTGGTGGCGGCGGTCACGGCGGAGGCTTTGGCGGCGGCGGCTTCGGCGGCGGCCATGCCGAAAGCATGGGTGGCGGTGGCCATTTCGGGGGCTTTGGCGGCGGCCATTTCGGAGGCTTTGGCGGTGAGCACGGCGTAGGCGTTGCCGGTGGCGGTCGTATCGCAGGCATGGGCGGTGAGGCGCATGTCCATGGCGTCCATGCCCGCGACGGCCACAGGTTCAGAAGAGGCCGCGGTTTCGGCAGTGATTATTATGACGACGGCTACTGCGGTTACCCGTATCCGTATCCATACGAAGGGTATCTCGGCTTTTACCCATATTGTCCGTGATCCACCACGCCTCTTCGAATCCGGACCCCACGGTGCCAGTGGGGCCCGGATTCGAACACCGAAGGATTTGCCTGGCCAGCCCGCCGAACCTCGGCCCGACTGGAATTTCGTTTCGCACCGCCGATATCACCATTCACCCAATGGGTCATGTTTATAGGTGCAAGATATACGCCTATCAAACATAGGCGTTATTTATAGAGCGCGGCACATGATTAATATATGTGTTGCTATAACAACCTCGTTTTCCCCAAAAGGAGCTTATCGTGAGAAAATCAACAACAACATTGGCGAAGATTACTTTAGGCATGGTGCTGGCGGTCGGCTCGGCGACGGTCTCCATGGCGCACGGCAACGGTAGCAATGGTCATGCCGTGGACTTTAGCAGTGGTGCCATTGGCAATCGCCAGCACCAGCACCCGCACCACAAGGTCCTTTTTAGCGACGGGGAATATCACTACCAGCCTTGGTGGAACTACGACACCGATGCTGCTTACTGCTCGTTCGATGCCGTAAATCAAAGTTACGATGGGCCCAGTGGAATGTGGCACTCTTGCCCGTGATCCAACCTCGCCGGCTGGAGGGGTTCGGATCGAAGCGGTTCAACGGTCAAGTCCGCCCATTGGGGGCTTGACCGATTTCCAACGCCATGATGAGACCCAGGAAGTGATCTAGCACCGGCTTTCAGCAAACTTTGACATGGTCATGCCGGTTTCCTTGCCTTCGAAGGTCGTTGAGCGCTGACTGGTGGCTCGGGCGGCGCGTTCGGATACGTCAATTCCCATCCGCCACCGAGCGCTTTGTACAATTTGACAAGGTCGATCGAGATGTTGGTCGTGCTCTGCGCGTGATCCTGTTCGGCCTGCAGCAATGTGCGTGCGGTGTCGAGCACGGTGGTGAACTCGGTGACTCCGTCATTGTAGCGGTCACGAGCCAGCGACAAGGCCTGTCGCAGATGCTCGGCCTGCCTGGCCAGTCGGGCGCGTCGCTGCCGTTCGGTGCGGTAGTCGATGAGGGCATCGACAACTTCGTGCCAGGCTCGCAACACCGTCCTGTGGTAGGCGATCGCCGCCTCGACCTGCTGGGCCTTGCGAAGTTCCAGTGTCGCCCTCAGCCGGCCACCCTGGAAAATCGGTATCGAAATGCTCGGGCCGAGATTGGTTGTGATCGCCCTGGCCGTCAACAGGCTCCCGACCTTGAGGGCGTCGAAGCCCACCGATCCATTCAGCTGAATGGATGGATAGAATTCGGCCACTGCCACGCCGATGTCGGCGGTGGCCGCGTGAAGCTGCGCTTCCGCGGCGCGAATGTCCGGGCGCCGGCGCGCGAGATCGGAAGGAATGCCGGCCGGAAACCGGGCAGGCATCGGCACCACCTGTTTGCCGGTCGCGAGTTCGCCGCGTAGCGCATCGGGCGGCAGATCGAGCAGAAAGCTCACTGCGTTGATCTGCTGCGCTTCCTGCTGTTGCAGGCTGGGCAACTGGGCACGGATGGCTTCGACCTGCGCGGCGGCGTTCTCGACGTCCAGACTGGTCGTCAAGCCTTTCTGCTGACGCGTTTGCGTCAGCTGCAAAATGTCCTGCTGGATCTTCAGATTGTGGTTGGCGATCCTGATCAGGGTTTGCGTGCCGCGCAGCTGGATGTAGTCGCGTGCGGTTTCAGCGAGGCTCGATACGAGCGCGTCACGCCGCTGTTCCTCGGAAAACTGAACCTGCGCATCCGCAGCTTCGACCTGGCGGCGGACATGCCCCCAAAGATCGAGTTCCCACGAAGCATCGAAACCGCTGGTAAACAGATCGGCCGGCTTTGCGGAAGAAATGCTCGGCGAACCAAGCAGACCATCGATCAGGCTGCCTTTGGCACTCACATCGCTAAGATTCTGATGCTGATATCTGGCGCTGCCATTCAGGTCAGGCAGTTGGGCGGAGGCCACGGCAGCGCGCTGAAAACGGCTTTCCGCGAGCCGGACGGTCGCGGTCTTCACATCGAGGTTGGCGTCGGCGACGCGCTGCATGAGCGAGGTAAGGGCCGCGTCTCGAAAGGCCTGCCACCAAGCGGGGTCGACGGGCTCGAGAACCGTCGCGCCGGATCCCTTGGAGTCCACCGGCGCAGTTGCCGCGCCGTCCGCAAACCAGCGTTTCGGCAAGTCCGGATCGGGCCGGACGAAATCCGGTCCGACAGTGCAACCTGCCAGCGCGAACATGGCTGAAATCGCTGTAACAGTGCGCAAATTTTGACCCATGATCAACCCGCGTGGTTGGCGCCCTCGCCATCGGCTGCCTTCTTGCCGGATAGCAGGAGGCAGAATGGAACGGCGAGGAAGGCGACAAAGGAGAAAAACAGAAAGACGTCTGAATAAGCGAGGACGGCAACTTGCGTCTGGAAGACCTGGTAGACCTTTCCAACCGCCATTCCATGGACCGATCCCGCGGCATGCCCCGTCGCCGTCAACGCACGTTCGTATTGATCAACCAGCGCGTCGTAGGGTTGGTGAAAGGGCGAGGCCCATTCCGACAGATAGGACTGCCGGATCTGGCTCCGCTCGGTGACGAGCGAGGTTGCGACGGAAATCCCTATCGAACCGGACACGTTGCGAACCATCGAAAAGAGGGCAGCCCCGTCGCCGCTCAGTTCGCGTGGCAAACTGAGATAGGTGGTCGTACTGATGGGTACGAACAAAAACGCCAGCGCGGCCGCCTGCAAGCTGCGCATCAGCACGAGTGTCGGGAAATCGATGTTCGGTGCCAAATGGCTCGAGAAGAAGAGCGCAAAGCCCATCACCAGAAAACCGGCCGCCACGACGAACCGCGTCTGGACGATTGTCATGAGGCGTCCAACCAACGGAATGAGGACGATGACGATGATGCCGCCTGGGGAAAGAATGAGCCCTGCCCAGGTTGCGGTATAGCCAAGGACCTGCTGCGCGAGTTGCGGGATGACGACGGCGCTCGCGTAGAGAATACTGCCCATCGCCGCGATCATTGCGCAGCCGGCGGTGAAATTCCTGTCCTTGAACACGTCGAGATTGACGATCGGTTTCTTGGCGATCAGCAGCCAGCCGATCGCGCCCGCGATTCCCAGGAAAGCGAGCAGCGCCATCAACACGATGAAGGGTGAACCGAACCAATCATCATCGGTGCCGCGATCCATCATGATCTGCAGGCATCCGAGACCAAGCGTGATGAGCGACAGGCCAATGTAGTCGAGCCCCCGCCCCTTCCTGTTCTTCACCCAAGGCGGATCTTCGACGAGTATAGCGTTCAAAAAAACCGCGAGGATGCCCACGGGTATGTTGATGAAGAAGATCCAGCGCCAGGTCGACTGATCGGTGATGAGGCCGCCCAGCGTCGGGCCGAGGACCGGGGCGACGACGGTTGCGATCGCCGTCACGCCGAATGCGGCCGCGCGCCTGGCCGGCGGGAACGTGTCCAGGATGATCGACTGCTGGCTCGGTTGCAGGCCGCCGCCAAAGAAACCCTGCAGCAGCCTGAAGACGATCAGCTCGCCCAGACTGGTCGACGTCCCGCACAAGAACGAGAAGACCGTGAACATCGTGATGCAGATCAGGAAATAACGTTTGCGCCCGAAGAGATCGCTCAGCCAGCCAGAAATGGTCAGCACGATCCCGTTTGCCACCAGGTAGGAGGTGAGCGCCCAGGTCGCCTCGTCATTGCTCGCCGACAGACTACCGGCGATGTGCGGCAAGGCAACATTGACAATCGTCGTGTCGAGGACTTCCATGAAAGCGGCAAGGGTCACCGAAACCGCGATGAGCCAGGGATTGTAGCGGGGCTTCCAGGTCGCGCTGGCCTCGGCTGGGGCGCTGCTCATCGAACCGATACCATCGGAACCACCGATATGCCGAGCGGCAGCGGACGCTTGGGATCGAGACCGCTGTCGATGACGATCTTGACCGGCACGCGTTGGACGATCTTTACGAAATTGCCGGTGGCGTTTTCGGGTGGGAAGGCGGTGAACTTCGAGCCGGACCCCATCTGGACACTGTCGACATGGCCACGCAGGTCGAGCCGAGGATAGGCATCCACGTCGATCTTTACGCTCTGGCCGGGCCGCAGACCATCAAGCTGGTTTTCCTTGAAGTTGGCCGTGATCCACACGTCCGGCGAAACGATCGAGAAAATCTGCTGCCCAGGCGTGACGTAGTTGCCCATTTCCACGTTGCGCCGGGTTATCCAGCCATCCTGCGGCGCCGTCACGACCGTCCAGGAGAGATTGAGTTCGGCTTGATCAAGCTGCGCTTGAGCCTGCTCTACTTGACCGTTCAGCTGTTCGACCTGCGCATCGCTCTCGCCGATGTGCTGCTCGACCGACGAACTCAGCTGAACCTGGGCTTCGGCTTGCATGACTTGCGCTTTGCTTTGGCGCAGCGCCGCCAACGCGGCATCGACCTCCTGCTGCGCCGTCGCGGCTTTCGGCAGAGTGCTCTGCCGGTCATAGTCGGCCTGCGCCTTTGTCAAATTGGCCTGTGCCGTCAACAATTGAGCCTGGGCCTGTTGGAACAGGGCGGGGAAATTCTTGCGAGAGATCTCGGTCGCCAGCCGTTCCCCGGCAGCTTGCGCCTTGGCGCTGTCCAGGGCCCCCTGCGCCCGGTTCCGCTCGCTCATGTAGGAGCGCGGATCGATATGGATCAGCGGATCACCCCTGTGGACATATTGGTTGTCAGTCACGTCCAGCGACACGACGAGGCCCGAAATCTGCGGCGCGATGGTGACAACCCGCCCATCGACATAGGCGTCATCCGTGCTCACCAAGTCGAGGTTCGCGTACCAGTAGTAGGACCCGCCGAGGACAAGAGCAGCCAGGACAATGAAACCGATGATGAAGACGGCTGGCCGGCGGTTCCGGTGACCAGTATCCGAGCCGCCTGGTCCGCCCGCGTGCTCGCTTGCGACGGTCACCTCGGGCTGCTCGTCCGCGGGCAGCGGACCTCCAGGAGCTGGTTGGCCATGATCGCCTTCACCAGGGCGGCTATCGGCGGTTGTGCGGTTCGGCGCGCGAGCGACCGCAAATGTCTCACCGATAGGGGCGCTTGCCGACGGCATCCCTGGCCCGCCGCTGCCTTGGCGGAGTACACTGATCCTGGCGGTCTGGGACATCGGGCGCCTCTCTCATACGAACTGACCTGAGACGTTCCCGATGTTGACGATTTCGCCTGTAGCGACCGCAGTCGGCCCGAGGCCGCTCACAGGCTTCGGCGGAAGCCAGCTTGCCACTCAGGAACTAGCGGTCACGGCTCTTTTCGACCCATGCGTTATTCGGGCAATTAGCTGTCTCTCCTTCTGTTAGATTAGAGTGTTGGCGATCACACGATCCATCCCACAAAGGTATACGAGAGCGCAGCATAAGTCTGAATGGCTCATACATTGGTTTGTAGCGGAGACTTCACCTTGCGGATGCGGTTATCGGACCCGCCAACACGAATCGCTACCGAACAACGAAGCTTGCCTCGCATCGTTGCACTTCACTGGAATTGCCGTCCGGATTTTCCTCGGCCTGGTCACCATCACCGGGACAGCCCAATGACGAGGAACCGTCAAATGCTCGGGGTCGGCGTGCGAATAGGGAAATCCAGCCGCCTTTACGGAAGAGCGCTTCCCCTCCATCTGGCATCCTCTCCGATCTGACCGGGCGAAATGCGTTCGAACGGCCCGACGACGCTCCTTTACGCATGCCTCACCTGGACACACACGAAACGACGGTAGTTCCAATGCGAAATGACAATGATGTTGCGATGCCATTCTTGCTGATCGCAATTGTAACGGCGCTGTTGTTCAGCGGACCGAGCCTGGCGCAGGTCAGCACGCCCGCAATAGGAATGACTTCACCCCTCTCCGCCGTTGGTTCGCCCCTCAATACGGTTGGTATCCCTCTGGGCGCGGTCGAACTCGATCCTGGTGGCTTGACCGCGCCTGGCTCGCCAACAACATCTGGCTCCATAGGCACGAGCAGTTCCGGGTGTACCAATGTCCTGGCGCCTGGTGTTCTGGCGTCACCTTCCGAAGTTGCCGGAACGACCGCCCTCTCCACTTTCGATGGCGGAGGCGTTGACGGAACCACGACCATGAGTGGGACGTCTGTGAACCCGATGCCTTCAACAGCATTGGGCACCTGCGGCACGACGGCATCGAGCGCGTCGCCTTCCGGCACCACATCGATACTGTCCACCACCACGGGCACATCGTCCGGGACATCGTCCACGGGTCTTGGGACCCCGGTTGGGATTCCGCTGGGGTCTTCGGAGCTCAGCAACTTGGGAGTGAGCCCGATGATTAGCATTCCAACACCCGATTTGGTCGATCCGGTGACAAGTCCACTGGTGACGGTTCCAACCTGCGGCAGCACGGGTGTGACAGGCACAAACACCTTGTCGGCGTCCGGCTGCTGAAAAAAGCGATCCCGTCTTTGTAGGAGCCTTCGATGCGCAAGCGCCCCGTCATTGTTGCCGCGCTGCTGATCTTGATCGGCGGCGTTGGGTTCGCAGCCAGGCACGTCTACGATCCCTCCGAACCTGCGGCGGCCTCTGTTCCTGCGCCGGCGGTTCCCGTCGTTGCCGGAAAAGTAGCCAGTCACGACGTGCCTATCTACCTTCGTGGAGTGGGAACGGTGATCGCCTACAACAACGTGGTGGTGCACAGCCTGATTTCAGGACCGATTACGAAGATCGCATTCACGCAAGGTCAGACAGTGAAAAAGGGCGATCTGCTGGCGCAGATCGATCCAGATCCCTATCAGGCACAAATCGATCAGATTGCCGCGACCCGTGATCGCGACAAGGCGCAACTCGTCAACGCGCAGGCAAATCTGGACCGCTACACGCCGCTACTGGCGAAAGGCTTCGCCACTTCCCAGCTGGTGGCCACGCAGAAGGCTCAAGTCATCCAGCTCCAGGCGACAATCAAGGCAGATGAGGCTCTGTTACAGGCCGCTCAGATCAATCTGAGCTACACCCGTCTGACCTCGCCGATCGACGGTGTAACGGGTATCCGGCAGATCGACGAAGGCAACATCATTCATCCGACCGATACTTTTGGTCTGGTCGACGTTGCGCAGATCCAACCGATCTCGTTGATCTTCACGCTGCCCGAGGAAGCCCTCCCTCAAATCCAGAAGCAGATGGCCAAGGGGCCGCTTACGGTCTTTGCGTACAGCCAGGACGACAAGACCAAGCTCGACGAAGGCAAACTCCTGCTTGTCGACAACCAGATCGTCCAGACGACAGGTACGATCCGCCTCCGGGCCACGTTTCCGAACGCTGGGAAGCAACTCTGGCCGGGCGCGCTCGTGAATGCGCGTTTGCTTGTTGATACCCGCAGTGGGGGGCTGACGATCGCCGGGTCGGCGGTGCAGCAAGGTCCGAACGGCTCCTATGTTTACGTGATCGCACCTGATGGAACCGCGCAGATGCGGCCTGTCACTGTCGCACAGCTGACCGGGGGACAAGCTCTCATCGATTCGGGTCTCAAGGCGAACGAAACTGTCGTGGTCGACGGACAGTACAGGCTCGCGCAGGGCACCCCCGTCCAAGTGCTCCAGGGCAAAGCCGCTGATGAAGCCGCCCTGCAAAGCGCAGTGCAGCAAGCGATCCCGTGAACATCTCGGCCCCCTTTATTCACCGGCCGATCGCGACAGGCCTGCTGATGGTGGGTTTGCTGCTGTGTGGGCTCGCTACCTATCAGCTTCTGCCGGTCGCATCCTTGCCGAACGTAAACTTTCCTACGATTCAGGTATCAGCGCAATTGCCCGGCGCCGATCCCGAAACCATGGCGTCGTCGGTAGCCACCCCGCTTGAGCAACAGATAAGCCAGCTCCCCGGCGTGACCCAGCTGACTTCGACCAGCGCGCTTGGTAGCACACAGCTCACCGTTCAGTTCGACCTCAGCCGGAGCGTCGACAGTGCGGCGGTTGACGTGCTGTCGGCGATCAATGCCGCCAGCCCCGATCTGCCGCTCGGCATCCCCTATCCGCCGACCATCCGCAAGGTTAATCCGGCGGATACGCCGATCCTGGTGCTCGCGCTGACATCCGATACCTTGCCGCTGACGACGGTCGATGCCTATGCGGAAAACATCCTGCTGCCGAAGATCTCGCAAATCTCCGGCGTCGGTCTTGTCGGCATTGGCGGCCAGCAGAAGCCGGCGATCCGTGTGCAGATCAATCCGCAAGCCGCCGCGGCCCGCGGCATTGGGCTTGAAGATGTTCGCAACGTGCTCGGCGAGGCCAATGTCGATATTGCGAAGGGCACGCTCAATAGTCCGCGTCAAACCTTCACGCTCAACACCAACGACCAGCTGCTCAAGCCTGACCCCTACAATGATATTGTCGTCGCCTATCGCAACGGCTCGCCTGTGCGCATCCGCGACATCGGCACCGCGATCGATGGGCCGGAGAACCACTTTGTAGCCGCGTGGTTCGACAAGAAGCCCGCTATCTTGCTGGCCATCCGGCGCCTGCCCGGTGCCAATGTGATCGAGACGGTCGGCCGCATTCAGGCTTTGTTGCCCCAGCTGCAAGCCTCGATCCCGCCCGGCATCAAGGTATCGGTCGTTTCAGACCGCACGCAAACCATTCGTGCCTCGGTCGCGGACGTTCAGTTCACATTGATGCTGACCATCGCTCTTGTGGTGATGGTGATCTTCCTGTTCCTGCGCAATTTCTGGGCAACAGTCATTCCCGCAGTAACCGTGCCCCTTTCGCTCGTCGGCACCTTTGCCGTGCTCTATGCGCTTGGTTACAGCCTCGATAATCTGTCGCTCATGGCCTTGTCGATCGCGGTCGGCTTCGTCGTCGACGATGCAGTCGTGGTAATCGAGAACATCGTCCGCCACGTCGAAGAGGGCCTCACACCGATGGAGGCTGCGCTAAAGGGCTCAAGCGAAATCGGCTTCACCATCATTTCGATTACGCTGTCGCTCATCGCGGTATTCATTCCGCTATTTCTGATGGGAGGCTATGTCGGCGAACTCTTCCAGGAATTCGCCGTGACGGTGAGCGTCTCACTAGTCCTGTCGCTGGTGATCTCGCTGACGCTAACGCCAATGATGTGTGCGCGCCTGCTCAAGAATGAGCCCAATGTCAGGCACGGGCGGCTCTACAATATTTGCGAAAGCGGCTTCGACGCGCTGCTTGGATTGTATGAACGGGGCCTAAAGATCGTCCTGCGGCACACTTTCATTACGCTGCTCGTCATGCTCGGAACGATTGCCGTCACTGGCTATCTCTACGTTGTCATCCCGAAGGGCTTTTTCCCGCAACAAGACACCGGCCTGATTATCGGCGTCACAGAGGCCGATCAGGATATCTCGTTCCCGGCTATGGCCGAGCGCCAGCAGGCGATAACCGACGTTGTGCTGGAGGATCCGGCGGTAGCTTCAGTCGGAGCCTCGATAGGAGCAACTGGCGGGAGCACACTCAATCGAGGGACGATGTACATTGCCTTGAAGCCCAACAACCAACGTGACGTCAGCGCCGATCAGGTGATCAGCCGGCTGTCATCCCAACTCGCCAAGACCCAAGGCATAGCGCTTTACATGCAAGCGGCGCAGGACATCACTGTCGGCGGTCGGGTTTCGAAGACGCAGTATCAATATACTCTGGCCGATGCCGATTCCAACGAGCTCAACCATTGGGCGCCGATCTTCCTCGACAAGCTTAAAAGCATGCCGGGAATCGTCGACGTCGCCACCGATCAGGAGAATGCAGGACCACTACTCGATGTGACCGTCAATCGCGAAGTCGCGTCGAGTTTCGGTATCCTTCCATCGACTATCGACAACACGCTCGATGATGCCTTCGGCCAGCGCATCGTCTCCACGATGTTTACCCAGCTCAACCAGTATCACGTCGTTCTCGAGGTCAGTCCGGAATTCCAGTACGGGCCCGAAGCGCTCAAGGATATCTATCTGAATTCCTCGACAGGGCAGCAGGTGCCGTTAAGCGCGCTGGTGACCAGCGTGACCAAGGCCGCGCCGATCGTGATCAATCATCAGGGCATGTTTCCGGCGGTCACGATCTCCTTCAACCTGAAACCCGGGGCGGCGCTCGGAAATGCGGTCGCCGCTATCCAGCAGTTCGAACGCGATGCCGGAAAGCCTGCTTCGCTTGCAACCAGCCTCCAGGGCAATGCGCAAGCCTTTCAGTCTGCGCTGTCAGGCACACCAATCCTGATCGGAGTGTCGCTGGTGGTGATCTACATCATCCTCGGAGTGCTCTACGAGAGCCTGATCCATCCGATTACCATTCTGTCGACACTGCCTTCAGCCGCCATCGGCGCCTTGTTGCTGCTGATGGTGGTCCATATGGACTTCAGCGTGATAGCGCTGATCGGCGTTATCCTGCTGATCGGCATCGTCAAGAAGAACGGCATCATGCTTGTCGACTTTGCGCTCCAGGTCGAGAGGAACGAAGGTCTCAGTCCACAGGAGTCGATCTACCGGGCTTGCACCATACGTTTCAGGCCGATCCTGATGACCACCATGGCGGCGATGCTGGGCGGCGTGCCGTTGATGCTGGGCACCGGCGCCGGATCGGAAATCCGCCAGCCGCTCGGCTACACGATCGTGGGTGGCTTGGTGCTGTCGCAAGTTCTCACGCTCTACACGACGCCGGTGGTCTACCTGTATCTTGAGCGGTTCGGCAAATTCCTGGGTGGCTTGCGAGGCGCAAAAACACCGCCCGTGGAACCCGAGCAGGGCGAACTCTTCTCCGAAACGACGCACCCAGCCGGCTAAGCGGAAGGGTCAGGTTCCGTTGTCAGGGGGTATGAAACAGTAGACGGTGTTCCCAGCCGCGCAAATGTGGGCTGTTTCGTTCCATGAGTAGGGGTGTTCAGGCACCCTTCTGGACGGCTCGATCGGCGTCCATACTCCGTTGAGTTTACCCCACCACTTTCCGCCCTCGAACTTGGCGACCGTTGGCCGACAGTCACCGCCGTGGCAGCATGAGCCACCCAGCGTGTTATGCATCCCCATGTAGATGTCGTGCCACTTCTCGTGCCCCTGGCCGTAGTTGCCCTCGGGGGAGCCAGCCGGGACGTGGGACGTGTGGTCCTGAGCCAGTGCGGGGCTGGCCACCAGCAGGAAAACCAGTGGGCGGAAGTCCATCGCTTAGCATCCTCCATTTGGTGTTGCGGGTTGTCTCGTCGAAACATCCCAGAGAGCAAAAGTAGTACTGGTGAGGTATTTTCACCTCACGCACGCAGTTTAGACATTTCATTCTTTGCTCCTTCTCTTTCCTGGAAGCATGCATAGGTTTTGCCATTGGCTTAAATCATCCACTGGTATGGTTGGGTAAGCTAATTGGTGAAACGGTTACTTATGGCGTCTTTTCGAGTGAGCATCAGACGGACATTCCTGGCAAGAACGGTGAACACTGTTAGGGCCGCGCGCGATCAGCGCTCGACACTTCGGCTTTGCATTGAAGCCAATTGAAGAAGCCAAGGACCGCGACGGGCGAAACTCGAACTAGAGCGGCGTTTGCGAAAGATATTTCTTCGCTTGGGCGCGACATTCGGCGCTCGACCACGAGGATTTCAATGCATGGCGCCCAGGAAGTCGATGCGACCCTACAAGTCCTCCGCCGGAGGTTGCGGGGTGCTGCGGGAGACCGGCCTGGCCCTCACGGGCAAGGCATCGCAATAGGCGCCGTCCGGCTCGGGTTCTCCTTACCCCTGGGTCGCGGTCGGCATGGTTCGGCGCCTGGCTCCGCAGTTGCTGCCGGCACGGGCCCGCTCGACTCGCCGGTGGTCGATGCGTTGTCGTGGCGCGTGTGTCTCGGTAAGTCGCGCTGGTTCGAACTCTTCGCTGTTATGGTGCCGCCCTGTCTTTTCGCCGTGCTCGCGGGCTGGACCACTGACGCCGGCGCAGGATCGTTTTTGATTTGCCTCGCCATCTATTCGGATGCGTTGATCGCCTTGCTCTGGTTTGTAGAGAAAGACGACGCCCAGATTGAACCGCCCCCGTCTCATCCGCGCCCCTGGCGGACGGTCCGATGCATGAGGGGCCAAGGGGATGATCGTCCGCAATTCCTGCAACCAGCGGATGTAGGCGAAACCCATGGACGACGAAGCGCTCGGCATCAGGCGCTTCGAGGTGATCAAGGCCAAATCCTGATCACCGTCGCCTTCAATTGTGAGCGCCTGGCCTGAAGGGTGAATTTTTCGGTAGGAGAGTGGTATGGCTAACCGGGCCTGGCACCTGAGGGTGCCCAGCTTCTTGTTCTTTCTCGTTGCAAGTTCGGAAGCGTCGGCGTCCTACGTTGGGGACCGTTTCTTTCCCTCTACCCTGGCGACCGTCGTTCCCACCCCGGCCGACTTCCTCAATTTTCCCCAATTGACGCAGTTGCCTGACACCGCCTCGCGCGAGGTCGACTTTCCTTTCTCCTACAGCAAGCTCATCACTCCGGATTGGTCGGTCTCGTTCACCGCGAACTACCGCATGATCGATCAGGGGAGCACACGGGCGGGCTTCGACAATCTGGTGCTTGGCACACAGTACGAACTCTATTCCAGTGCCGAGCACGAGTTCGTGCTCTCGGCAGGCGGCACGCTGGCGCTGGGCGGTACCGGGTCGTCCGACATTGCCAAGTCGTTCTCCACGCTGACGCCGACCGTTTACGTGGGCAAGGGCTTCGGCGATGTGTCGGACTCGATGGCATGGCTGCGCCCGGTCAATGTCACCGCGACCCTCGGAGTCGCACTGCCAACCGAATCCACCACCGTGACCGGTACCACCTCGGTCGACAACCCAGACATCCTGCAATGGGGCTTTGCCCTGGAATACAGCCTGCTCACCAATTCGCAATCCGCAGGCAAGGGGAATGCTCATCGCTTTGCCGAGGGTTTGGTGCCGCTGGTGGAATTTGCGATGCAGACGCCGCTGAACGGACCATCGGCTGGAGAGACCACGGGCACGATCAATCCTGGCGTCATCTGGGTGGGCGAGTACGCCCAACTCGGAGTGGAGGCGATCATTCCCATCAATGAGAGCTCGGGCCGCGACATCGGCGTGCGTGCACAACTCCACTTCTATCTCGGCAACATCTTTTCGAACGCGATCGGAAAGCCGATCTTCGACTGAGCGCGCGCCCGCGTTGTCGATGAACATGACCAGGATCCTTCGCGGTAGGCGAGGCCGCCATGCGAGGACTCGGAGCAATCGTGAGAGTCGACGACGAGGAACGCCTGGGTCTTACGCTCCGCATTGCTTCTTGTTGGCCGAATTATACTCCAAGGCCATGAAGATAACCAATTACATCCCCGTTGGATGTGTTTCGTATAGTGCCTCGAGACGTGTTTCGAAACCTATATATACACCGCCGGCCATGAGCGACAATTCTGTCGCCAATTCGAGTTTCGCCGGCTGCGCAACAGAACAACAGGTGAAACACATGAGCTCGCTCTCAATCGCGGCTGCAGTCGCGGCAGTCCTCCTGTCGACCGCTTGGGCCGCTGCAGCAGGTTCGCCTCCTGGACACACGCAGGCGAAGTTCGATCATGTCGAACGAAAAACGAACAGCAACCACTCATTGTTGCCGAGGCACGTTCAAGTACCGACAACCAGATCGGCCAAGAAGCCCGTATCGCAGCCCGATAACAACGGGGACGAGTATCCCTCGGCCGATTCCGGCCTGTTTTCGGGCATTAACGGGTTTTGATGACAAGGCCTCACGCGACGCGGTGATTGCGGTTGAGGCTACCTAGCGCGCCGTCGACTTGAGCTGGCCGCGCCCTCGACAGAGCTTGGCGAACCGCCGACGGTGCTGTCCATTCCTTCCTGTGCAGGACGTCGCGATGAGGCAGTCGAGTGCCATTTGCGGCGTCGGATCCTTGTCTACGAAATCGAGCGATGCATCGCGCCGCAAGCAAGTCGCGTCGCCGAAGGTGCCGACGCCGGCAACGCTTCGGCGACCGATCGTGAACCGGGTTCTGCCCGGGAGGCAGGAGGAAAAATGGGCCGATGACGGCATGTCATCGGCCCAAGAACTCGAGCGGTGAGAAACGCTCCCGGGGGGAAGAGCGCTCACAATCGATCAGCGGGCGAGGGAGGGAGAGGCCCGCAGGATCAATCTGGCACGAGTTGGAGCGCTGCCACGATGGTGGACGGAAATGGGATCGAAACCACCGACCGCAGCGCCGACCTACAACCTAGTGCCTTTTGCCGCCGGTGCTTCGTCGTTCTTGCCGACTTTGCATCCAGCTTGCGGATTTCGCGCGGAACGCCAAAAAATCCAGGCAATGCAGGGAACCTCATTCAAGATCATCAAGACGTGACGTCCAATAGCGCCAAATCGACCAATCACCTGGGATCGGCCGCAATTGAAGAACCCGCCAATTGGTCCGCGCGGCACAACCACCATTACTATCGATCGCGACGTCCAATCACAAACCAAAGTATGAGTAGTTTAAACCAATACTCTATAACCGCCGACGGATGTAGAATGGGATAAATCATCGCCGGCGCTTACGCTGACATCCGATGGGATAACCCGAAGGATGTGCGCCAAGCCATGTTGATGAATCCTGCCTCCAGTGACATCGATACACTCGCTATTGCTGCCTTCGCGGCCAATGCTCGGCGACCGGAGCAAATGGGACCATCCCTGTTGGCGGATTGGCGTGCTCTGTTCAACGGTGGAAAGGCACAACGCACCAACTCCGTGGCGCATGCGCAGTTCCGGCGCCGGGGCGCCGATGGGGCCGATTGCCGTGTCGAGATATCTTCAGCCGACGCCGTAAGCAGTCGCATGGCGATTTCGGATGGGATAGTTGCCGAGGTTGTCCAAGCCGCCGGCCATGACAAATTCGAATTCCGGTTTCGCGCGCCCATGCACTTGCTGGTGGTCTACGAGCAGGGCACGCGGCGAGACGGTGATACCTTCGTCGAAGGTTTACCTCGATCGAAACTGCGGGATTTTGGTCGCCGGCTTACCTTGGTGCCCGCCGGTCGCGAATATCTTGAATGGCATGCGCCGCGGACGTTTGCGCGTCTCATGTTTGTCTATCTTGATCCTGCCAAGCTGCAGGTTCCGTTCAACGCCGGGATGACAGATGTGACGTTCGCGGCGAAGCTTTTCTTTGAGGACGCAACGCTTTTGGGCACGGCCCTCAAACTGATGAGGTCGCTCGAAAGTCCAACCCCGGAAAATCGGCCCTACCTGGAAGCACTGGGCATCGTCCTGGCTCATGAGCTGATCCGTTTCCACGAGGGGGCGCCGAGAGCCGAACCTCAGCTTCGAGGCGGGCTTGCGGCTTGGCAGCAGCGGATAGTCACGGCACACATCGAGGCGCATTTGGGCGAACCCGTACCGCTCGCCACGCTCGCGCAGCTTGCCAGGTTGAGCCCATGCTATTTTTGCCGCGCCTTCAAGCTGTCTTTTGGGATGCCTCCGCATCGGTACCTTACCAGCCGTCGAATCGAGCATGCCAAGGGTCTCCTGGCGACGCGCGCTCATTCGGTGACGGACATCGGATTGACTGTCGGATATAGCGAAACCAGTTCATTCACGGCCGCTTTTCGCAAGGCGACTGGCTTGACGCCGAGTGCCTATCGGCGGAGCTTCGGATAGACCCTGGACGGCCGATCTGGGCTGCGAATTCCGCGGCTCGTCAAACTCGTCTGCTATGAAGCCAGCGGTCTTCGATCGAGACCTTGTGCTGGCTCTCATCTGCCATGTCCTTGACCGGAGATCTGGTTCTGGCGCAATGGCGGGCGCGGTTACCGCGCGCCCATTCCGCTTTTCCGCTTCGTTGCTATCGCCAAGGGAGCGCCAGGTCGGCGATCCGAGATCCCGTTACGGGCTTTGGCATCCGCATGTTTTATGTCAGCCATTGCCATATGGCACGGCGATGAAGGTCTGCTGTTCACCCCGCTTGACCAGCAGCAGAACCGCCTTCTTGCTGGATTTTGTCGCGGCGCTGATGGCCTGGCTCGTCTCCTCGGCAGTCTGTACCGGCACGCGATTGACCGAGACGATGATGTCGCCCAATTCAATGCCTGAGGTGGCTGCCGGCTGGTCCTGGTCGACACCCTCAACCACGGCGCCGCGCACCTGCGAAGGCACGTCCAGGGCCTGCCGGACGGCTTGATCGAGGTCACCAAGCGCCAGGCCGAGTGTTGGAAAACTGGAATGCGACGGATGGGAGGAGTTGACCACGGCCACCTGTTTGACGCTGTCGTCACTGCCACCGACGACCACCGACAACGCGACTGTCTTCCCATTGCGCCAAATGGACATCGTCTCCTTTTTCCCCGGCAAGAGATCTGCCACGGCTCGAGACAAGGTCTTGGGCTCCTTGATGGTTTGACCAGCAAATTCGGTGATGACGTCTCCGGTCTCGATGCCCGAATGAGCGGCGGGCGATCCATCGCCGACATAAGCGACTAAAGCACCTTCAGGCGTCGGCAGACCGAGGGCGTTGGCAAGGTCCATTGTAACCGCCTGCATCTCGATGCCGAGCTGCCCATGTTCAATCGAACCGTTCTTTACAAGCTTGGCGACTATCTTTCTTGCCTCATTGGAAGGGATCGCAAATCCGACGCCGACGCTGCCGCCATTGGGCGAGTAGATCGCGGTGTTGATACCCACGACAGCCCCGCTGGTGTTGACAAGAGGCCCACCTGAATTGCCGTGGTTGATCGGCGCGTCGATCTGGAGGAAATCATCGTAGGGACCGCTGTTGAGGTCGCGCCCGCGAGCGGAAACGATCCCCGCAGTGACTGTGGTTCCGATGCCGAACGGATTGCCAATCGCCAGAATTGGATCGCCTGCCCTGAGTCCGTCGGAATCACCCCAGCCAACAGTTGGGAGGGGCTTCCCAGCCTTTACCTTCAGGACCGCAAGGTCCGACTTTGCGTCGTGGCCGACAAGGGCCGCCGGCAGCTCGGTTCCATCGTCAAGCGTCACCATGATATCCAAAGCCCCGTCGACGACATGGTTGTTAGTGACGATGGTGCCGTCTGAGCTGATAATGAAGCCGGAACCAAGCGCCTCCGCCAGTTGCGTCGCTTCTTGCGGGGGTACCTTAGGCATCGGGATTCCTCGATTGCCGAAGAAATCCGGCAACCGCTCATCGGAAGACAGCCCGCTGTCTGAGCGCTGAGTTTGGTCATCGGGCGCCAATGAAGTTTTCATGGTCGACGTGATCGTCACCACCGCCGGCTTGTCGGCCGCCACGATCGTAGCATAGGAGATAGCCGAAGTGCCTATCGCGGAGGCGACCGAGGACGAGCCCACCTGTGTATCGGCCAAACTTGAATTTGGAGCGACCCCAGTGGCGAGCGGCGCTACCAAGACGGCGGAGCAGAGCAGCACCGCGCGGTGCCTGCGCAGGATGTTTAAAATTGACATGATCGTGATCCGAGCGAGGCTTTGGTCTTGGCGCCGTGGCGTGTTCCTCCTGGGAAACCGTCTATCCGGCGTGTGGCCGGTCGGATGTGCAAGCCTCGCGGATGAACTTCCGATCGCGCCGATTTACGTAGGCTGATACTGGTTGCCTCTGGGTTGTGTTTTTGTTTGCAAGACTGGCGGTCACTTGCGGGATAACGCAGTTTTTTTCGAGAAAGATCGACCATTTCGATTTTGAAAGTGTCTCCTCGCTGGAACCTGCATTACGGCTTCAGTCAACCCTGGCCACTTCAGCTGCCTGATCTGGAATCAAGAGAACCCGGTAGGTGGTTCCCTCGCACTTGAGCAGATAGGCGGTCTGATTTGGGACGGACTCGGCCTCAATGCGATCCGCAGAACTCGGATTTTTGCAAGGGAAACCTTGGCTTCGCACTTGGTCGGCAACGACGGTGGCCACAGTGTCCTGGTCATTGGCTGCGGCGGTCGCTACGGAACCGGCAACACAGATCGACAGGAAAACGCCGGCGCCAATGGATGAAATCTGCAACAGTGCTCGATTGCAGTCCATTTGTAGTCTCCTCGTCATATTTCGGCGCAGCCGCTGCCGCGGAAAATCGGTGGCTTCGAATTTGGAAGCCGTCCGTCGTAGACCGTCACAGCGTGATCGTCTCTGCAGGTTCGCGGCCGCCAGCGCTCTATCCCCCAGGCCAACGGGAACGACGTTTATCTGCTCGACATCTGCTTGCCACTTTCGGCCCGTTTTCAATTGGGGCCGCCTTCCATCATGTTCGACAGCAGCCTACCGGCTGGTTTGTGGGCCGGCTTTGTCTGCTTTGCGGCTGCTGGCGCGTTCTTGCGGTTATTCCCGTTGCGATCGTAGAGTGTACCCATCGGTGGATGCTGCGTGTCCAATCGGGGTCTGTCGTATCGGCGGACCGAGGTCAGTTCGTGCGGTGCGCTGGGAATCCACGTACTTAGCGTCACCTGGTGCGGTCCAGTACTGGTGATCCGAAAATATGAACGGCCGCAGCTGCGGCCGCCCCGGCGGTTGTTGACCCATCTGTGGTCGGACCACCCAAAATGCGTTCGTCTTCGTCGTCGACGACGATGTTTCGAGCGCGAAGGGCTGGTCGATTTGTTGGAATCGGTCGGTTTGCAAAGCAAGGCATTTTCGTCTCCGACCGAGGTGTTCGACATGGAATTGCCGAACCTTGCGAGCTGCTTCGTGCTGGATATTCGTATGCCGCACATCAGCGGTCTCGACTTTCAGGCCCGCCTTGTCGCGGCCGGCGTCCGTATTCCACTCATATTCATGACTGGTTATGACTGGCCACGCCGACGTTCCGATGGCGGTGAGCGCCATGAAGGCAGGTGCAGACGAATTTCTGACGAAGCCGTTTCGCGAACAGCAAATGCTAGATGCCGTCACAAGAGCCATCGAGATGGATGGCATGCGCCTCGATCGCAGTCGACAGGCGATCGAGACGTTCACCCGATTTCAGACGCTGAGCGAGCGCGAACGCGAGGTCATGGATCTCGTGACGGCAGGATTGATGAACAAGCAGGTTGCCGGAAGGATTGGCATGGTGGAATCCACGGTTAAGATTTTTCGTGCTCAAGTCATGAGAAGGATGGGCGCGCAATCCTTGGCAGACCTTGTCAGGATGGCCAAACTGATGCGCTCTGCGCCCTGCTCCCATAACCCAGTCTCACGGCTATTTTGGATGGACCTAAGTAGTAGTCCAACCCGCCGATCGGATACGAATTCTGTACCAAGCAAGAATGGAGACTCGGACATGCTTCCTTTATCCGGTGGATCTCGATGAGGCGACACAGGCGATCGAACGGATCATCGGCAATACCCTGCGCGCCGCCGATGTGGTCAGAGGTGTTCGCGATCTCGTCCGGAAAACCCGCCCATGGAGCCTAAGGTCTACATCAACGACTTGATCAAGAACCTGCTCAGTCTCGTCAGTCTCGATCTGCGCCATCGAGGCGATGAGCCCGGTGCAGGATCGACAGAGAAGATTGCGGATCAGCACCCGGCTTGACAAAAAATGGCGATGTGCAGGTTGCGGTCGAGGACACGGGGATTGGGCTCGATCCGGCGCTTGCCGAGCGTATCTTCGATCCCCTGTTCACGACGAAATGCGAGGGCATGGGTTTGGGACTATGGATATGCCGCTCTATCATCACGACCCACGGCGGCCGGCTGTGGGCCACCCCCAATCTTCCGCACGGCAGCATTTTCCTGTTCGTCGTCCCAAGCACGGTTGGGTCAAAAACAGTTGCGCCAAGTCGATGCCGGCAGACGATGCGAATGAACTGGCAAGCCGAAAAATTTGTTGGCGGCGCTGCATGTTCATGATTTCGTTCGGCGGCATGAGAAGGCGACATGCCTGAGAAATACCCCAGGTAGCCAGGCTTGCCTGCAGGCGGTTGGTCTCTGTGCCTTCGCACGCTGTAGACCTCATGCTGCAGCCCCGCCATTCCCGGCGACGGCGGGGCTGCGGCGGGACGGTGGTGCCTTCTCTACTCGGCCATGAACTTCTGGAGGTTCCTGCCCGCAGTCGGGTGAGCCTTGAACGAGTTGATGCCGTCAAACCATCCATCCTGAGGGAAGTCGCCGTATTGGCTGCTGCCATGCTCACCGTTACGGCCGTGATCGCCGTCGTGGCCACCGTGCGACGAGGCGGCAAAGGCCCCGGTGAGTGGGATGGCGACGATCATCGCGGCAAGCGCCGCCTTCAGAGGGATAGAACGCATAATTAACTCTCCTTTTCGTTGAGGAAGGCGGCCATTTTGTCAACCGCGCATTCCGCCTACAGGCACTCGGGAACTTTCGGGTAGCGATGGGTCGTCTCGCCTCTCTTGTTCTCGGCCTGCATCGCTTATCTAGCAACTGTCGTAAGTAATATGTAGTAAATCAAGGTATCACACTGGTATAAGTTGGTATGGAGTTTTGGTGTTTGGCGCCAAGGACGAAGTCTCGATTTTCGCGCCGAGCTCCCTTGAACTGAACCAGGCTGAATGTGAACTGAACTAGGTTGGCCCGACGGCTGCAGGACTGATCTGTACCTTACTGCCTTCGGCAAGTTCGACCGGCGGATTCAGGATCACCAGGTCACCCTGCTTGACGCCGTCACGGACCTCGACCTCCGTTCCGAGATCGCGCGCCACCGATATCTTTCGAATATGCGCAATGCCGTCCTCGACCACGGCAACCTGCAACCCATCGGCGTTGAAGATGATCGCATCTGCTGACACGGAGAAGCTGGGCGTCTTGCGCGGGATCTGGAGTTTGACCGTGCAATAGGTGCCGGGCGTGAGGACACCGTCAGGGTTAGGAAGGTCGATTTCGGTCAGCAAGGTCCGCGTGCCCGGTGCCAGCGCATCGGCAATCCGCGTCACCGTGCCCGGGAAGGTACGGTCGGGGATTTCGGGGACCTGGAGCACAGCCTCGACCCCCGGGGTCAGTCCAAAGGCCTGGTCCTGGGGGACGTAGACCTGGGCACGGATCACATCCCCCTGCATGATGGCGAACAGGAAAGTGCTGTTGGTCGTGTCGGCCTGCACCAGGCTGCCGATATCGACGTTGCGTTGAGTGATGACGCCGTCGAATGGGGCGACGACCTGCTGGTACGCCTGTTGCTGGTCGAGCACGCGCAGTTGGTCGAGCTGTGCATTCACATTGGCCTGCGCCACGCCGACAGCCGCCTCCTGTGCCTTGAGGCTTTGGACGTCGATCGTACCCTGCTGCTTGGTGATCCAGCCCTGGTCCACCAGGGGTTTGTCCCTTTGCCACGTCACCTTTGCGAGATCGAGATTGGCTTGTGCCTGTTGCAACGCCGCCTTGAGCTGTCCCAAGGTTGCCTGGGCCTGCAAAATCTGGTCATCGAGTTCCGGCACGGCAATCTTGGCCAGCAACTGTCCCTTCTTGACCTTGTCTCCGATATCGACCTCGCGCGTCTCGATATAGCCGCTGGCTCGTGCGAAGATGTCGGCGACGTCGTAGGCGGTTGTGGTGGCGGGCAGACTGACTTGCACGATGTCGTCGCTCGGCCTTACCGCCGCCACACGCACCTGCGGGATGAAGTCACGCGCCTGTTCGGCGGCCGCCGCGAGTTCGCGGTTGCGCGAATAGTATCCCTGGACGCCATAGGCCAGTCCCGTCGCCAGCAGGGTCAATGCGCCCAATGCAAGCAGCCAACCTCCGCCTCGGCGCGGCGGCCGCTCCGTTGCGCGATCCATCACCGTATCGTCGGGCTGATCCAGATGGTCCCTCGGCTTCATGCGATTTCCTCGTCGAAGACGCCGTGAGCCGTCTTGCCGTCCTGTCCGCTGCGCAGCATCGTGAACAGGTACGGCACGACGAGGAGCGTCGTGGGCGTTGCAAACAAAAGCCCCCCGATGACCGCGCGCGCCAGCGCGGCATTCTGCTCTTCGCCCGCTCCGCCGATCGCCATGGGGACCATGCCGACGATCATCGCGGCCGCGGTCATGAGCACGGGCCTGATCCGGGTATGACCGGCTTCGATCGCCGCGTTGAACGCGGACTTGCCCGCCAACTGCTGGTCCCGGGCGAAGGTCACGAGCAGGATGGAATTGGCCGAAGCGACCCCGACCGCCATGATCGCCCCCATCAGCGAAGGCACGTTGAGCGTCGTGCCCGTGATGAACAGAATCGTCACAATGCCGCACAAGGTCGCCGGCAAGGCAAGGATAACGACGAAGGGGTCGCCGAAGTTCTGATAGTTCACGACCATCAGCAAGTAGACGAACACGGCGGCGAACAGGATGCCGATGCCGAGGTCCCAGAAGGCATCGTTCATGCTCTGGATCTGGCCTATGACCTGGATGTTGTTTCCAGGCGAAAGCTGCTTCTGCAGGTCGGCAACGACCGCGCTGATCTGGCTGGAGACACTTCCCAGATCACGGCCCTGGACGCTTGCATAGACTTCGTAGACCGGCTGAACGTTCGCCTGGTTGGCGTTGGTCGGGAGACTGTCGCGCTTGAATGTAGCGACGTTACTGAGCTGCCCGGGAACCTCTGCACCGGCGGTGTTGATGGTCGAGGAAACAGGCGTGTTGCCGAGATCGTTCAGTGACGCGATCTTGTTTTCCGGCGTCTGGACGGCGAGATAGTAGGGGATGCCCGTGGTCGGGTCGGTCCAGAAGTTCGGCGATACCTGCTCGGAGGAACTCAGGCTCACATTGATGTTGCTGGCGATCGTGCTGGCATTGAGGCCGAGTTGCGCCGCACGCGTGCGATCGATATCGGCATAGAACGCCGGCGCGTCGACTTCCTGCTGCAGGTGTGCGTCGACTACACCGGGAATGGCTGCGATGCGGCGCCGCAGTTCCATCGCGATCCGCAGGTTGGTAGCGCGGTCATAGCCGACCGTACGAACATCGATCTGCGCCGGCAGCCCGAAATTGAGGATCTGCGTGACGATGTCGGCCGACTGGAAGTAGAACAGAACGTCTGGAAAGGCGCTGGGAAGCGCCGCGCGCAACTTGCGCACATAGTTGGCAGTCGACGCGTGGCCGTCTTTCAATGCGACCAGGATCACGCCGTCATTCACGCCGATGGTCGATCCATCGGTGAACGCCAAATTGTAGGCACGCGCCGGCAGGCCGATATTGTCGACGACAAGCTGGAGGTCGCGATCGGGAACGATCTCGCGGATCTTGTCCTCGACAGCCTGGAAGATCTTTTCCGTCTCCTCGATCCGGGTTCCCGCGGGGGTGCGCACATGGAGTTGGATCTGGCCGCCGTCGATCGCGGGAAAGAAATCGCGACCGACGAGCGTCAACAGCACAATGCCCAACGCGAGCACCAGGGCTGCAATGACGGGAACGATGAACCGGCGCCTGAGGAGTACGGCCAGCAACTCGGCATAGTGCAGGCGCATGGCCTCGAAACCAAGTTCGAACCTGGCGTGAAACCTACCGAACCAGCCTGTGGAGGCGCTGTGGCGCTCTTTTTTGAGCAGCAACCCGATGGTGATTGGAGTGAGCGTCCTCGAAAGTCCATAGGATGCGAGCATCGCGAACACGACGGCAAGACCGAGCGGTGTGAACAGATATTTTGCCGGACCTTCCAGAAAGACCACCGATGTGAACACGCAGCTTATGGCCAGCGTCGACACGAGGGTCGGCACGGCGATGCCGGCGGCTCCATGCAGCGTCGCCTGCGGCAGCATCTGTCCTTCCTCGGTGAGCAGCCGATGGGTGTTCTCGAGCGTCACCGTCGAATCGTCAACGAGGATGCCAATCGCCAGCGCCAGGCCCCCCAGCGTCATCGTATTGAGCGTTTCGCCCAGGAAATACAGAGCCACGACCGACGACAGGATCGCAAGCGGGATCGAGATCAGGACGACCAGCGTCGATCGCCACGATCCGAGAAACAGCAGGATCATCAGGGCGGTGAGCGCGGCCGCGATCACGCCCTCCCGCAGCACGCCGGCGATCGATTGCTTGACGAACACCGACTGGTCGAAGAGCTCTCTGATTTCCATGCCGGGAGGCGCCGCGGCACGCGCCGTCTTCAAGGCATCCCGAACGGCATCGACCACGTCCAGCGTCGAGGCATTGCCGTTCTTGATGATACTGAGCAGAACCGAATGCCGGCCGTTCTCGCGAACGATGTTCTGCTGAACGAGCCATCCGTCATGGACTTGGCCGACATCCTTGACGAAGACCGTGGCGCCATTCACGACCTTGACCGGAATGTTGTTGAGCTCGTCGATGGTTGCCGGCGTGGCGTTGGTGCGCACGACATACTGCGTGTTGCCGATCTTGGCGGTGCCCGACGGCAAGGTCAGGTTCTGGGCGTTGACCGCGCTGACGACGTCGAGCGGCGTCAGGCCCTTGGCCAGGAGCTTCGACGGATCGAGGTCGACCATGATCTGGCGATATTTTCCGCCCGAGGGTGTTGGCAGCGTGACACCCGGGATCGGGGCCAGTTGCTGACGGATCCGATAGATGCCGTAGTCGTAGAGCTGCTGTTCGTTGAGGGTGTCGGAGCTCAGGCTGATCTGAAGGACCGGCACGCTGGAGGCGTTGAACTGTACCACGAGCGGTGCTTGGATTCCCGGTGGCAGGAGGGCGCGAATGGCGTTTGTCGCCGAAACGATCTGCGCGATCGCGAGATCGAGATTCACATCCTGCTGAAAATAGATCTTCTGGACCGACAGTCCCCCTAGGGTCTGCGCCTCGATGTTCTTGATGCCATTGACGTTGGAGCTGATCGCGTACTGGCTGTAGGTGGTGACGCGCTGTTCCATCTCTGGCGTGCTGAGGCCGCCATAGCTCCAGATTACAGTCACCACCGGAATGTTGATTTCCGGAAAGACGTCCAACCGCATTTCGCGACTCGCGACGGCGCCGAGAAAGAGAATCAAGGCAGCCAGTACATAGAACGTGTGCGGAAATCGAAGCGCGAACCGAACGATGCCCATGTCTCAGCCGACGACCTTCCTGGCGACGTTAATCGCAACGGCTCGAGCGATGAACGTCGCCGTATTGCCGGATTTTGGTGTGTGCCTTCAAAATGACTTTGCGCCCATTGCTTTGAATGTCCGGCGCCGAGCGTTGCCCTGTGACGTCGCCAGCCTCATGGCCGAGCGCAATCCGCCCCCCCATGGCGGGCGCGACTGGTCAGTCATCTCAGCTTTGCTGGGGACGAATTGGTTTGGGCACATCAGTGTAGCGAAGTAGCGAACGAGACCAATCCTGCCCACATGTTGGAGCGAGCGCGCAGCGGACGGGTCGCGGGGACGGTCCGCCCAGGCCGCCAGGCCCGCCCGCACGCATCGCCGGGGTCGTTTTAAATCTGATGTCATCGGCCGGCCGCAGCCAGAATGAGCTCGGCGACCTCCTTGGGATGGGAAACCAGCGACAGATGACCCGCATCGATCTCCACGGTTGTCGCGTGCATGCGTTTGGCGAGAAACCGTTCGAGGTCAGGGTTGATCGTCTTGTCCTGCTTCGACACCGCATAGAACGATGGCTTGGAATGCCATGCGGCTTCGCTGGTTCGTCCGCCGAAGATAGCCGCCGCGGTGGGTTCTTGAACAGCATACAAGATCTTCGCTTGCCTGGGCGCGACGCCGTTCGCAAAGTATTTCAGGAATGAATCTTCGGACAATTTGGAGAAACCATCATTCACCTGGATGCCGGCCCGGACGGGTCCTGCGGGAAATTTTGCGGAGAGAGCGACGAAATCCTCACCCGCATCCGGTGCTCGCGCAGCCACATAGACCAGCGATGTGACCTTGGGATCAGCCCCCGCTTCGCTGATGACGGTGCCGCCCCAGGAATGCGCTACCAGCACGGTTGGTCCATCCTGCAGCGCCAGCGCCCGGCGCGTCTCCGCGACCGAGTCCGCCAGCGACGTCAGTGGATTCTGCACTGCGGTGACGCTCAGGCCGGCTGCCTGAAGGAGCGGGATCACCTCGGCCCAGCTCGATCCGTCCGCCCACGCTCCGTGCACGAGCACGACGTTGCGCGCCATGATATGAACGGGCTTGGGATTTTCGGCAGCGTCTGCCGCGGCTACTCCCGACAGGCCGAGAGTGATGGCAATCGCGATGGCATTGATGATTTCGCGCACGGGTTTCTTCCTTCCTTTTCGCAAACAGTCGAACGCGCCGATGACCGAGATGAGGGCCGGCGATGCCGTAGCAAATCCTGCGGTCAGCTGCGTTGCCGAGGCGTTTGCGGAGGCAGCTCGTTGCGACAATCTCGATTTCGCGGTTCGGCGTCTTTCAGAAACGCCCTTGCCTTTGTCGCCGCGCACGGACAGGTCCGGTGCGAACGTGATGGGCGCGCCAGCCGTCCGCGGCGACCGAAACACCAAAAGGGCGGTGGATCGCTGATGCGACCCACCGCCAGTTCGGGCGCCCACGGGAGGAGCGGATGGGCGCCTCAGGAGTTCGGCAGAATGGTGCGTGCGCGGCGTGCGTGGGAGCTTCGCCTCCAAAGCAACGCTTCGCCGCGCGGAAGAGGTGCGGCGGCAAACATCGGATGAGGGGCAAAGAAAAGGGCGACGAGAAGTCGCGTAGCGGAAAGCTCGTCGCCGGCCGTTGGCAGCGCTAGCATGGCACACTCCCAAACCCGCCCATCGAGTGCCCAGGTCGCGTGTCGCGCTTGCGGCAACTGCTCTGCCGCCGCCCGTACACACAGGCGGCGGAGCTGCCCACGGCTGGGCTGAGGGAGCGTGGACAGCCTGTGGCGACCACGGTCCCCACCACAAAGCGCGCCTAGCGCCGCGCCCCATTTCGCAAACACGAAGTCGACTCCCCGCTCCAGCACGACTGCTTCGGCAATATAGGGTTCCAAAACCCCAAACTGCGACAGCTCGACATTGCCGCTGGCGTCATCGCTGCCGCGGCCGAACCCGTCCAGCCACTTGGCAGCGACCCAGCGCGACGCGGCTCCAAGATCGCCGCTGCGGAGCCTCCTGGAGGCAGATCGGTATTGGTCCAAGGAACTCATTTTCGCCACTCCAGTTTCCTCTCGAAGCAAATCTCGCAGACGTCAGTCAACGATCAACACCTCGAAAATTATTGCCACTCGGCCCATTCGCTTTTGTGTAGGAACGTTCGCCCAAGAGATGCCCGCGATCTCGAAGCGGCAGGGAATACGTTCATCGTGAGAGGAGAACCGAAGGCGCGCGAGTTCTCATCTATGATCAACCCGCCTCGGCACGCGAGCGTGAAATGCGGATCGGAATTGCCTTGTAAGAGGGCGTGAAGCTCATCGGATCGTGCGAATAGAGCGGCACGAGAGGATTTGCCTCGGGATAGTAGGCAGCACAGCTGCCATTCGGGAACGAATAGGGGACGATCCGAAAATTGGACAGGCGGCGTTCAACGCCGTCGGTGGACACAGTGATCAAGTCGACGCGGTCGTCGGCCTGGAAGCCACGCCTTTCTATCTCCTGTTCATTGAGGAAGATCACGTCGCGCTGACCGAAGACACCGCGATATCGGTCGGACATCGAATATATCGTGGTGTTGTACTGGTCATGACTCCGCACCGTCGTCAGCCATAGTACGTCGAGGCTGTCCAGGGGCGGATCCTCGCCGAGGCCGTCGAAGACAAGGAAATTTGCCTTGCCGGAAGCTGTCGCCCAGATGCGTTCACGCGCATTTGACGTCAGATGGAAGCCGCCGGGTATGCGAATGCGAGCATTGTAGCCCTGGAAGATCGGGAACACGTCTTCGATCGCATCGCGGATAAGGTCGTAGTCGGCGGTAAAGCTTTCCCAGTCGACGACTGAACGTGCACCCATTGTTGCCCGCGCAATGCCCGCGACGATTGCAGGTTCGCTCCTCAGGTGCTCTGAGGCCGGAACATTGCGGCCGGCCGACGCGTGAACCATCGACATCGAATCCTCGACCGTGATCGACTGCGGCCCTGTGGCCTGGACGTCGATTTCGGTGCGCCCAAGGCAAGGCAGGATCAGCGCGTCGCGCCCGTGTAAGAGATGGCTGCGATTGAGCTTGGTCGACACTTGGACCGTCAGGTCGAGCCTGCGCCAGGCAGCGCGCGTCACCTCCCAGTCGGGGATGGCGGATACGAAGTTGCCGCCCATGGCGATGAACACTTTCACCTTGCCGTCTTTCATGGCCTCCAGCGCGGTCACGACGTTGTGGCCGTGCTGGGACGGCGCCTTGAAGCCGAAGCGGCGCTCAAGCCGATCGAGAAATTCCTTTGTCGGCGTTTCGGTGATGCCTACCGTGCGATCGCCCTGGACGTTGGAGTGACCGCGCACGGGGCAAAGTCCGGCGCCTTCACGTCCGATATGACCGCGCAGCAACGCGAGATTCGCCAGTTGTTGCACGCTTTGAGCGCCCCGCCGGTGCTGCGTGATACCCATGCCATACACAATGATCGCTCGTTCGGCCTGCATATAGGCGCGAGCGGCGTATACGATGTCGTCGCGAGTGAGTCCTGACTGAGACACTATGTCTTCCCACCGCGTTGCCCGCAGGTCGGCGGCGAGAGCTTCGATACCCGTCGTATGGCCCTTGATGAAGTCCCAGTCGAGGACAGCCGGCAGTTCGTCTGCGCACGCCGCATCGTCTGCCTCCATGAGAATTTTCATGAGTCCCTTCACGACCGCGACGTCGCCGCCGACACGCACCTGATAAAGCTTGGCGCTGATCGGCGTCGACGTAAGCGTTGCCATTTCGATCGGGCTCTGGGGCGACTGGAATCGCTCCAGAGCGCGCTCGCGGAACGGATTGAAAGACATGATGGTTGCGCCCCGCCGTGAGGCATTGCGCAGGCTCGTCATCATACGAGGACTGTTTGTGCCTGGATTCTGTCCGAAGATGAAGATGCAGTCCGTCTTATCGAAATCGGATAGCAGGCAGGTACCCTTGCCAACACCGAGCGAGTGCGGCAGGCCGACGCTGGTAGCCTCGTGGCACATGTTCGAGCAATCAGGGAAATTGTTGGTGCCGAACTCCCGCACGAAGAGCTGGTAGAGGAAAGCTGCCTCGTTCGAGGTGCGGCCGGATGTGTAGAATTCGGCCATGTTTGGATCCGCCAATCCGTTGAGGTGGCGGGCAACGGTTGCAAAGGCTTGGTTCCAATCGACCGGCAGGTAGTGGTCGGATGCGGCGTCGTAGGCCATCGGATGAGTCAATCGCCCAACCATCTCGAGATCGAAATCGCTCCAGCTTGAAAGCTCGGCAACGGTATGGGCAGCGAAAAACTCCGGCGTGCAGCGTTTCGCCGTGGCTTCCCAGGCAACCGCCTTGCCCCCGTTCTCGCAAAACTCGAAAGATGAGGTGTGCTTGGGGTCGGGCCAGGCGCAGCCGGGGCAGTCAAATCCCTCCGGCTGGTTCATGCGCCCCAGAGTGGCTGCCCCCTTGATCGGAATCCCTTGCTCGACAAGGTGTTCGCCCAGCGCCCTGAGCGCTCCCCATCCGCCGGCCGGGGCATTGTAAGGACGGATATCATTGGCCATCGGACATACCTTTACGGAGAGCTGAAGAATCCTTCCTGGCAAGAAGAATTCCACCAACAGCATCATTCCATCGCAGAGGGCTGCCAGCGATATCGCCTAGGTTGCGCCGGCAACGCTGCGGAGCGGCAACTCTCCCGTAGGGGTCAGCTTAATGGGCCGCGTATCCGACCCACGAGGCCGGTAGCCCCTAACGGCGGGATCGCTGTCGCAGGGGCGATCTGCTACATCCGTGCGGTTGCCGCAACGCCAGCGATAGGGTGTCTCGCCAACGGAACGTCCGAAGACCGTGGTGAAATGGGCTTGGTTCTGAAAGCCCACGCTCAGCGCCACATCGACCAGGGTCATCTCGGTCTGGCTGAGCATCTGCTTGGCGCGGTCAATCCGTCGCCGCAGTAGGAATTCATGCGGGCGAATGCCGGTGGCCGCCCGGAACTGTGCGGCGAAATACATTCGGCTGAGCCCCGCCACTGCTGCCATATCGGCGAGCGCAATCTTCTTATCGAGATGTGAATCGACGTATTCGACGATCCGCTTCCACCGCCATCTCGGCAGGGCCGCCGTAGCGCGTGCCCTCGGATCTGGCTCTGGACCCGAACCCAGCGTGAGCAATCGGGTTACGATAGCAAGGCGGACTGCGTCGGCATAGAGGTCGCCAAATCCATTATGACTGCCTTCGGCCGCCTCGAGCGCTCGGGAAAGACGCTCGACGACCGGATCAGAGGAATGCCGTTGCGGGACCAGTTCGGCAAGGCCGAGATCCCGGGGCGTGTCCAAGATACTCAGCCCGCCAATCGCGCTTCGGTCCGCTTCGGCGCATTGCGCCAAGGCCCCTCTGGGCACCGCCGCGGGACCAGGGTCTGCCGCGGCATTTGCATGCATCATCAGACCACCGCGAGGCGGTCGCTGCATAGCTGCGGTGGGCACCGAGAGAACGACATTCATATGAGTGAGGGGGATCGAAATCATCCCGGAATCTCGCGCCATCGGATAGGCATCGCGCCTTGCGTCGGATGGATCGAACAATGATGAGCCGAAGTCGGGCGTTCGGCGCTGACCGTCGGCTTGCATCACTCGCGCTATGCCTTTGCGTCGCGGGAGGATGGGCCGATCCTCTCCCGGCCGCCGATCGTCATGTTCGGGTTCTGACGATGAGTCGAACTGCATTGAACCAAGCTCCTCTGCCTTCAGAGTTTTCCTCTGCTTGTGGGGCCAAGGTACACGGGTGGGAAAACAGCTCCATTAAATGGCAGTCTGAATGGATCATATCATCAGCTATGCTGCGCATACGAAGGTATCAACTATTGGCGGCGGCGCCTTCGGCGCTCTGGCGATCCAGGCAGGCCGCTTGGCGGCGGCAGGCTTCTTCTGCAAGCCTTTTGACGCCGCGCCATGATCAGGTGCATAGCCGACGCGATGAACTGCTAATGCGAAGACAAGCCGGAATGACCTCTTCGTGGTTATTCAAGCGCTGCCATCTCCATGCTCCTGGGCAAAGTCGCTTACGTTCCGAATCGGCACTTGCGTTCGTTCCGGGAAGATTACCGCCAACCTGTGCAGTTGAATTCCAGGTGGGTTTCGAGGATCGCCTACGTCTTCCCCTGGCGGGTCTCGTTGCCAAATTATGCTAAGATGGCGCTGTGCCATTCCGCAGCGGGAATCGTGAGAGGCGTATTGCTATCGTGACAGCAGGTTCCAATCCAGGCCCATCCGCGTCGACCGTCTATGTCATCGATGATGATGACGCTGTGCGGGATGCCCTGAGCGGCCTGTTCAGATCTGTGGGGCTGCATGTCGAGTTGTTCGCCTCCGCCAGACAATTCCTACAGGGCAAACTGCCGGCAACGCCAAGCTGCCTCGTGCTCGATATCCGGTTGCCCGGCGTAAGCGGGCTCGATTTCCAGGTTCATCTTGCAAAGTCGAACATTCAAATGCCGATTGTCTTCATGACGGGACACGGCGATGTCCCGATGTCGGTGCGCGCGATGAAAGCCGGGGCAATCGACTTTCTGACCAAGCCGTTCCGGGAACAGGACATGCTTGATGCGGTCTTCGGCGCACTCGAGAAGGACCGTTTAAGGTGGGAAACCGACCAGGAAGCGGCAACGCTATCAGCCCTCTACAAAACACTGACTTCTCGCGAAAAGGAGGTCATGTTCTTCGTGACCAAGGGTTTGATGAACAAGCAGATCGCGGGTGAGATGGGCCTCAGCGAAATTACGGTCAAGATCCATCGCGGACATCTCATGCGCAAGATGGCGGTTCGAACCTTGCCCGACCTGGTACGGATTGCAGAACGGTTGGGCGTTCGAAGCGTAAACCGCTAGCGATGTCAAAGTCGTCATTCAGTATGGACGAAAATCTTCCGATCCCGCCCCTCCAGATGTTCTCGATGCTGTTGCCGCGACCCGACCACACTGCGCTCCGGCGTTCGCCGGATAATCACCCCGTGACGCCGCGCCGGCGTGGAAGGTGTGCCTTGGGCTCGTCATGAAAACGGCGCCGTTCAGTCTTCGCTCACTCTGGTCGTCGCGGCCGCGCAACACCTTCGAGGATCGATCGCAACTCCTCTCTGCCTCTGACGATCCGCGACGCCAGCGTGCCCGCTGGAATGCCCAGCGCCTTGCTGGCATCGTCGTAAGAGAGGCCTTCAACAGCGACAAGCACGAGTGCTGCGCGCCGTTCGGGGTTGATCTGCTGAAGCGCGGAGAATACATCCACCGACATCAGCCTCTCGGCCTCTGGCGACATAGTGATCGCATCAATCGTTTTTGAGATCGTGGTCACCACCTGGGCGTGGCGTTTGGCGCGCCGCAATTGGTCGATGAACAGATTGTGCATGATCGTGAGCAGCCAACGGCGTGGCGTATCGCCTACCGTCCAATTCGCCATCCTCGACAGTGCGCGTTCGAGGCTGTCCTGCACAAGGTCATCGGCGGCATCGCGGTCCCGCACCAGCGCGCGCGCATAGCCGCGCAGCCGTGGAATCTCCTCAACGATCGCTCGCCTGCGTTCGTCGGCGATTTCGGCCTCCGCAACGCTTGCCGTGCGAAAACGCGGCTGCCGCGAAACACTAGGCGGAAGTTCGAGTTGGGTCGTGTTCATGGTCTTCAGGCGGTGCGCAATGGCGGCGATTGCAACTCGCCATCCGGACTGAACCCAGTCCGACAGGCACCAGACAGCCACAACCATCCGCTAGTTCGAGACTGCATGTCTGGTCTCCAATGCATGTGCGGCTGCCTCTCCTGACTGCTGCTGCGTCCAATCGACGCTGTCGGCTGGGGCGCCGTCGGCGCTACCATGGCGGACCCGACAGAGGGGTTCTTTTCGAAACGACTGCATTCTTTCGCGATGCAATGTGGGCAGCTCGATGCCTAGGAAGGAGGTGTTCGCGCGAGTGCCAGGCCGATCACTCGGCCGGGCCAAATGACATCCTCGCCGCGGGGGCGGGCATGCCTTCCGCACCGCCCCTCAGATAGGTCCAATAAAGAGGAAGCCCCGTGAACAGGAATCCGCCAGCAATGTTGCCCAGGGTCACGGGTATCTGGTTCCAGTACCACCAGTCTGCGAAGCTGATCTTGGCCCCGAGCATCATCCCCATGGGAATAACGAACATGTTGACGACGCAGTGCTCGAAACCGAGCGCGAAGAAAGCGAATATTGGCAGCCAGCATCCGACGATCCTGCCGACGACGGACGTTGAACTCGTTCCCATGACGACACCGAGGCATACCATCCAGTTGCAGAGCATGGCCTTGACGAAACCGGTCACCAGTCCATCATATCCATACGGCTCATAGGCGATCGTCTTCGCTTCGGCGAGCGCGCGCAGATGATCTCCGAGCGCACCCGCCCCGACAATGCCAACATCGGTCAGGACGACATAGAGCAGCCCGGCAAAGGCGAGGGAGCCGAGCATGTTGCCGACAAAAACCCAGAACCAGTTGGCCAACATTCGGCCGACCGTCGTGCGGCGAGCCAGCACGGCCAGTGGTACCAGTCCGAAATTCCCGGTCAGGAGCTCGAGGCCGAGGATGACGATGATGGCAAATCCCACCGGGAAAATGAGAGCGCCGACAAGCGCGACATCTGTTTGAAGCGCACCCTGCAGGGCCAGGCTCGTTGCGAAGGCGAGGAGCGCGCCGGAAAGCATGCCGCGGATCAAAAGATCGGGAACGCCGTGAGCGGCTTTGGCGGCGCCAAAATCCACCATTGCCCGCGCGATTTCGAGCGGTGAGAGGCTGTCATTCATGATCGCCGTCCTTTCGGGTCAGGCACGTCTCCCGTGCGCCGCTAACCAGGACTGGAATAGCCGTCGGCATCTCGCGGCGACATCCTACGCAGGGCAACCGGATTAGGCGCTTGATTTAGGTCCAGACATTCCTTGGTATGCCTTGTCGGCCGCGGTCAGGTCGGGTGCCGGTCCGGAAACCGCCGCGCACTCACCGACGAGGACGTGCAGCGGACCGTTGACGATGGCGACGTCGAGTCCATGGGCGCTGCGCGGCGCGCCACGAGGTCGAAGACGATCGACGCGCCAGCATGGCCGTGAGGATCTTGCATCTCGGTGATCTGCGTCGCGTCGCGCATGAACAGCGGCTCGACATAGAAGTTCGACGTGCCGCCACGACGAAATCGACCGGTCGCCCGGCACGTCGATGCGTGGCATCTTGTCGACCAACTCGTTGCTGCGCAATGAGGATCCCTTGCTGACCGCGGTCGCCTCGATAGCGACAGGCGGATCCTCGGCGTTGGACCAATCTAGAGATTGCCCTCGCAATCCGCACAGGGTGCCACGGTGTGCGCGACATGCGTCAGATTGATGAAGCAGCGCGAGAACAGCTCGAGACAGGTATGATCCGCACAGAAGTCGATCTTGCCGGCCTGACAGGTCGAGGTGCTCGGCCAGCACCATGCACGGCCGTACGATGTGCAGGTTCTTCACCAGCGCGGAACCGAGCGGCGAGAAAATCGGCCTGGTTCTGGTTGTCGCGTTCGAAGGCACACCCGGTCGCCGGAACGGACCACGGCCTCAGCAGCTTCGCCTCGCCTGGTGGGAGACCAGACTGCCCCTGGCGTAGCGGGTGGCGGCAGCCAGGCGTTGCTCGCGCGATTGTCGGTCCGTTCCCAAGCTTGTTTCGATAGACCGCTCGTCTGGCATTCACGGACGAACCTCGTGCGCTGGAAGGAAGCCGCCGCGCCTTCGCGCACGACGGCTTGCGAGTTCCAATTCGTTCCCTCGCCGATCGTGTGGGCGGCCTCTTCGATGAGGGCGCCAACCTGCACGGGATGAGCTTCGTAGACCGGGCGGTTGACACCCGGCACGGCGATGTTGGGGGCCGTGGCGCTCACATGGTGGAAGCGCTCGATGTCCGGATTGATGATCTAGTCGTTGCTGGCGACCATGTCTCAACTCGGCTTGGTCTTCCACGCCACGGCGGCCGGGGTTGAGCGTGACTGACCGGGCCTTAGTTATGGCCCCCGAGAGTATTCACATTCGCGCAGAAGGCGGTGTATGGCTGCACCATGCCTGCGCATTCGTTCTTCATCGCTTGTTGCTTTTCGGCAGGCATAGCCATGAATACGTCTTTGAATTCCTTCAGCGGCTTCATGGTTTTCATGCTGGCATCCGTAAAGAACGGCTTCATAGTGTCTGGCTCACCCAGCGTGCCGGCAAGTGCAATGCCGCCGGACGGCGAAAACGCAATTGCTGCACCGAGGCAGATAGCTTTGATGTTCATGGGTATGGTCCTTCCCTGGCTCAATGGTGGTACCAGCGACAAACTGCGTTGGCGCGTAGAAAAATAACCCCCTGACCTGACTTGTGTATTTTCTCTAACCGCTAGGCTTTTGTCTGAAAGACTGTTGATGACTGACCATGCCATGACGAATGCGGTCGCAGCAATGGAGGGGCGACGAACGGCACTTTGGATGGACCGGGTTATGTCAGAGGGCCGACCATGATCTGGACGTCGTGCGCTCGGCCGCAGGCGAGAGAAAATCGCGACGTCCCATAGCCGGCGATGATAAATGCTTATCAATGTCATAGTGGGCAATGGCGTTCAAAGAGTCTCTTCAGCCTTCCTCACGGAACTCCCCCAGAAAGGCATGGCGCGGATCTTCCTTGCCACGCAGGTGCTTCACAGGCCGATCAACCCCGGCTTCACCCAATGCGCCGCCAGCCGCTTTCATGCTCTTTTTCGCCAACTCTGCGTGCTCTTGAACGTGCTTCCAAAGCTGCTCTCGGATTGATTCAATGCTGGTGCCTCTCTGACGCGGGCGCCGGATCGACCTGCTTGCACACAATCGTCAATTATCTGATCGCATTAGATATAATCTAATGCAACCCAAGTATAGTTTCTTTCAACGTGGATCAGAGGTACACTTTTCTGCCCGGACACACCCTGGCTTTCGTTCGAGAGGAGAATAACATGAAACCGGCAGGAGCAATGTTAGCAACTATTGTCTTGGGTGCGGCGGTCGTGACCAGCTCGGCAACCGCGGGTCTTGCCGCGCATGGCGGCGGCCATGGCGGGGGGGAGGGCGGCTTTGGCAGCGGCCATTTTGGCGGAATGCCGTACGTAATGCACGGAGGAGGACTTGGCGGCTCCGACATGTCCTATGGAGATCACTCTGGTGGCTACTCCCACCCCTATTTTTATCACGGCGGCCGGTACCGTCCCTACCCATACTATCCATCTTACGACGATGACGACGATTCCGGCTACTATTACTACAATTCTTACTGCGCGCGCATGCATTCCAACTACGATCCCTATACGGGCGCCTATGTCGGTAGCGATGGACGTTTGCACTATTGTTCGTAAGGCCGTCCTCGTATCCGCCTGCTCAGAGCAGCGCAGATGGATCACTTGTCTTACTCCGCCAGGTCGAAGGAGACAGGTGCATCGTGCCTTGTGTACCCAGGCTGACAAACCTGCGGCCCCCCGCATCGGTTATCTTCCCAGAAAGATCGCTATCTTTCGCGTCGGCACGGATCGGTCGGTTATTTTCTGCCCGCCTATGGGCGAGTTGCATCGGGCAATATTGAAATCGCTGCGGCGTTCTCAAAAGACCTCTTGCTTTGCTTTGGCGAGTATCGAGGCGTCCAGGCATCGGCATTTCTTGTGTCGGTGACCCGTGCACAGAACGCCGACGAATGGCAATATTGGATGGATGGGCAAAGCCGCGTGGCGATGTTTTATGCCGCTTCGCGCGAAAACGGCCGACTTCAAACCCGACGATATCGGCTATGAGAGCGCGGCCAAGGACATGCATCCAGGACATCGGGACACCGAACGGCGTCCGGGCAGTATTCAAGGTACCAGAATACGAGGAGGTTTGACTATCCGACTGGCTCACCGATACGCCCCGGAACTGGTTTGGCAGCACCTGAACATAGATTCGACGGTGCTCGCGAAATTTCCAAACGACGGGCCAACTATCAGTCCGGAGTGATTTGGAAGCGGTGCGAGGGCAATGTCGCACGCCCTCCTCTTCTTCGTCGCCGCGACACCATACGTTTCATTGAGGATTTTCCATGTCGACCTATCTAATCAACCACCTGCGAATCCCTGGCGATGTACCCAATGATGAAGGTCTGTCCTATCTCGAGCAGGTTGAGGCTACCGTTGCACCCTATGGCGGTAAGTGGCTGGCGCAGGGCTCAGTCGACGTGCTTGAGGGAGCCTGGCCGGGCTCGGTCGTGCTGATGGAGTTCCCAAGCCGGGATACTGCGAGCGCCTGGTACAATTCAGCCGCATATCAGGCGATCGCACCTTTGCGTGTCCGCAGCGCCATCTCCGACCTCGTCCTGATCGACTCGCTGCCCGAGGGCTTCACGATCAAGGAATTTGCCAAGGACATCCGTCGGGCGCTCAAAAAAGCCTAAAACGTTTGCTTTGTCTCGTCAGCCCGAGCGACGTGCTGGCGCCATACAGAGTTTCCAGGCGCGTGCGCGATATCGACGTTAACTCTGATGTTCGCTCGTGCGGGGCGCACGCGATTGGGAAACTCTGGAACGCTGAAAGCCCCCGCGGAAAGTGGCGCCGCCCGTCTATCCCTAGCTGCGCTGCTTGGCCCTGTTTGCACCGCCCCACAGCGAACCGGGATTTGCGTGACCCGGATACAGCGCCAGCATCGCGTCGTAGAGTTCTCGAGCGTTGGACGTGATTGCATCGAGGCGGTTGAAATCGCGCAGATATTGTTGCGTCTCGGCAACGATGCCTGGGTCGTCCTTGTTCGCCGGCACCTTGTGGCCGGCGATCACCGCCTTCGGCTTCAGGGCAGCCAGCCTGTCCAGCGTTGCAATCCATTCGAGCCTGCTTTCGGTATTGGTCTCGCCGAGATACGGGTGGATGCCGTTGTAGACCACATCGCCGCCGACGATCAGGCCCAAAGACGGCACATGCAGGACGGTGGAATGGGCGGTGTCCGTGCGGCCGGTGTCAACAACATCCAGCTCGTGGCCCTCCAAGTCTATCGTGCCGCTCTCAAGCGGATCGGCGATGCGCAGATGCTCCGGAATTTGGTTGGGGAAGAGGCGGCGCCAGAAGTCTTTCTGCCACGCCTCGGTCAACTGGCTGCGCATGGCCCCAACCACCTCTGGCGCGGCGACGGCGCGTGCTTCCGGGAAGTGTCCCAGCAATGCCGCCAAGCCGAAAAAGTGGTCCCCGTGACCATGCGTCACATAGATGGTGATGAGCTTCTTGCCGCTGACAGCAACCCAGTCCACCAGCGTGCGTGACTGCTCTACTGTCAGGAACGTATCGACCAGGACCGCGTCGCGCGTGCCGTGGATCAGCGTCGAGGAGTTTGCCACCCACGCCAGGTTCTCCTTGCCCGGCGGCAGATCCCGGGTAAGCCCCGGCCGCGTGACGGTCAGCACATCCCATTGGAGGCCGCTGAGGTGAGGTGTGCTCGATGTCATAGTCATTATCCTTATTCATAACTTTACCGTATGTCCTAGAACCGCCCGCGCTCGACTGATGCGGAATGGACGTTGGGGCAGCTCCGGCCGACGTGACGCCCGGCTCGTTCCCCGCCATCGACCAGCGGCTATTTTGCGCTGGCCGCATCCCTGATCAGTGAAGCCACCTGTTTTGGATGGGATACCATGACGACATGGGAAGCGCCGTCAATGGCCACCGTGGCCCGCGACTTGGCCCGATTGGCCATGAACTCCATCGCGGCCGGCGGGATGTTCCGGTCAGCCGTGCCGTAGATCCAGTATGAGGGCACTGCCTTCCAGGCAGCTACACCCGAGGGCTCGGTCAGAGCTGCCTGCGCCACCGGCCGCTGGGTCACAGCCATCAACCGTGCCTGCTCCGTCGGTACGTCGGCCGCAAATTGCTGAGGGAATTTGGACTGCTCAATGTAGAGATCGGTCACCCCATTGCTCAGTGCCACCGGCGGCGCGAGCGTGTCGCCAAGTGTACTACCCGGAAACTTCTCCGTCAGGCCGAGACTCGTCTCGCCCGTTTCGGGGGCGAATGCCGACACATAGACTAGAGCCTTCACATTCGCGTTGCCGTTCGCAGCCTCGGTGATCACTGCACCGCCATATGAGTGACCGACCAGGATCACGGGGCCCTTCAAGGACTTGACCACGGCTGACACAGCGGCTCCGTCGCTGGCCACTCCACGCAGCGGATTGGCGACCGCTATGACGTGGAAACGATCCTTTTCCAACTCTTCGATGACCCCGTTCCAACTCGACGATCCTGCGAAGGCACCGTGTACCAGGACGATCGTGGGCATCGGTTCGTCGGCGCTCTGCGCAGCTCCAGCGCCCGAAAGGCCGACAGCTGCTGCGAGTGCCAGGATCTTGATCGTTTTGCGCATGATGTTCGTCCTTGATGGAGAAAGTTACATGTGGGAAATCGCCAATCGGTCGTACGTGGCTATGTGCAGCTGCGCTCCGGGTGGGACTTTCAGCGACTGCAGAAATAGCTTCAACGCGCTAGGCAAAGCGCTGGCGCAGATATGCCGTCACGGTAATTCTCAGATGCTCGCGAGGGCAATCCATACAAAGGTATATATTAGTTGTGCAATTGTCTGGCAATTAAAACCAAGGTATAGCGTATAATTTATAATTTAATTTTGTTATTTATTGCTCTTCTATGAAGACCCGCAGATATCTATTGAGAATAACGAAGGTATGCCCGGGCTTCGCTTGAGTGATCAAACCCGAATTGAGGGCGGCGTCCAGCGCTGCAGTTGGCGACTGGGGTCGTTATGGTACCATGCTTAACAGGATTGACTTCACCTTCCCCTTGCAGCACGACGTTGATATTTCGGCTGGCGCCTCCGGCGCAAGCCACCAAGTCGGCCTGCTTTCGTTGGCCACGGCGCTTCCACCGTATGTGGTCGGGCAGGAGGAAGCAGCCGCGATGGCGCAACTCCTTTTCACGGATCTTTTCGAGCGCTCACCGAGTATGGCGAGCGTCTTCGCTAACACTGGCATACGTAAGCGGCACGTCGCGCGCCCAGTTTCCTGGTATCTCGAACCGCAGGGTTGGCCTGAGCGCACTGCTGTGTACGTGGAGGAAGGTAGCCGTTTGTTCGTCGAGGCTGCAAACAAGGCGCTCGACGCTGCAGGATGCGTGGCAAATGACGTGGATATCGTTGTCTTCATTTCTTCCACGGGGATTGCGACACCGAGCCTGGACGCGGTCGTGCATCGACAGATGGGATTCCGGCCCGATATCGAACGCGTTCCGGTATTCGGCCTTGGTTGTGCCGGCGGCGTGAGCGGCCTGGCCATTGCTTCGCGCATGGCTGCGGCTCGGCCCGGGTCGACAGTCCTCATGGTGGTGTCTCTCGAGCTGTGCTCGCTGGCCTTTCGTTCGGACCTTCTTGACAAGACCAACCTGATTTCCGCGGCGCTCTTCGGTGACGGCGCCGCAGCGTGTGTCCTGCGCTCTGGTCAGGCAGGCATCGCAATGATCGACGGCGCAGGCGAACATCTCTGGCCGGATACTCTCGGCATCATGGGATGGAACATGGATCCCGTGGGATTTGGCGTCCTGCTTGCACCGGACCTGCCAGCTTTCGCAGCGACCAACTTGGGCCCAGCGGTAGAAGGTGTCTTGGCACGCATAGGGCTCGGCACGGCTGACATCGGACGCTTCATCTGCCATCCTGGAGGGGCGAAGGTGGTAACTGCAATTGAGCGCTCGCTGGAACTAAACCAAGGATCGCTTGATCACGAGAGAACGGTGCTAAGCGACTTCGGAAACATGTCGGCACCAACCGTCCTGTTTGTTCTGGCGAGGGCAGTTGCCGAGGGACTGCCGAAGCGGACCGCTCTTTTGGCCATGGGACCGGGCTTCAGCGCATCATGTGTGTCTCTCGTGCGGGCGACATGACGATGGAAGCGGTTCTGGTTCTTGCATTGGTAACTCTCCAACGGCTTGCAGAGCTGATCCTGTCCTATCACAACACAAAGAGGCTTCTCGACAAAGGCGCGTGGGAAGCGGCGCCTGCTCATTACCCGTTCCTGGTTATACTTCACGCAAGTTGGCTCGGGGGATTGTGGTTGCTGGCGCCGGGCCGTTCCGTCGACGTGGGGTTCCTACTTGCCTATCTCGCCGTCCAACCCCTTCGGATTTGGATCCTGGCGACGTTAGGACGACGCTGGACGACACGTATCATCATATTACCGAACTCGCCTCTGGTTGTGCGCGGACCGTACGCGGTGATTTCGCATCCCAACTATTTGGTGGTCGTCGCAGAGATTGCACTGCTGCCGATGGCTTTCCATCTAGGCTGGTATGCCCTGATATTTTCCGCTTTGAATGCGGCTATCCTGTTTGTGCGCATCCTGGCTGAGAACATTGCTCTTGGCATTGGGTGTCCGCGTCTGAGGCCAGTCGGTCGCGCATTATGACCGCCAACGAAACGGTCCGGGTCCAATTCGCAACATGGGTAGGCTTTGCTGCGATGTGCCTCGGCATGTTCATGGCCGTGCTGGACGTGCAGATTGTCGCGACTGCACTGCCTGCAATCCGCTCTGCTCTTGGCATCGGCGACGATCGAATGAGTTGGGTGCAGACCGCCTATCTAATCAGCGAGGTGATAGGCATCCCGCTGACCGGATTTCTGACACGCGCCTTGGGGGTGCGCATCCTGTTTTCGGCGGGCGTCGGTGTCTTTACAGTTGCCTCGATCGGCTGTGCGGCAAGCCATGGATTCGAGACCCTGATCGCCTGGCGGATATTGCAAGGCTTTTCCGGCGGAATACTTATCCCGCTCGTATTCTCCGCCGTTTTTCTGCTGTTCCCCATACATCTCCAGGGGATTGCGACAATGATCGCTGGAATGCTGGCGGTCCTCGCGCCGAGCGTAGGCCCGGTAGCTGGCGGTTGGATTACAGAGACGGCCTCTTGGCATTGGCTGTTTCTGGTCAATGTGGCTCCCGGCATCATCGCCTGTGCGTTGGGCGTGACGATGCTGGCGAAAAAAAACTTAGACCGATCGCTGCTACGCACTCTGGATGTCGTGGGTCTGGCTCTTATGGCAATCTGCCTGGCCTCCTTGGAGATCGGGCTGAAGGAGGCGCCAACCCTCGGCTGGCTCCAAGGACCTACCCCGCTCCTGCTGGTCCTCAGTCTAGGAGCAGGCGTTACCCTGGGAGCCCGCGTGCTAAGACAGCGATCGCCAGTCCTGAACCTGCACCTCTTCCGCGACCGGAGCTTTTCCCTCGGCTGCGCACTGAGCTTCATCTTTGGCATGGGACTATACGGCTCGGTGTATCTGATGCCGGTCTTTCTGTCTTTCGTACGCGATCACGGCTCGCTGACCATCGGGCTCATCATGCTCGTCACTGGCATCACGCAAATGGCGACATCGCCTGTCGCCGTCTGGTTAGAGCCGCGCACCTCCGCGAAAGTTCTATCCATGCTTGGGTTCGCGGTTTTCGGCTCGGGCCTGGCGATGAGTGCTTTCTCTACAACCGGGACAGACTTCGATGGCATGTTTTGGCCACAGGTCATCCGTGGATCCGCCATCATGCTATGCCTGTTGCCTCCTACCCGGCTGGCGCTTGGCGACATTTCACCAGAAAATCTCCCTGACGCCAGCGCCTTATTCAATCTCATGCGCAATCTTGGCGGGGCCATCGGCCTGGCGTTGATCGACACGGTCATTTGGGGACGATCTCCAACGATTGCGAAAAACCTTGGCGAGGATCTCCTGGCAGGCGACAGCAAGATTGCGACGCTCATCGGTCTGCCACCCGGATTCGTGACCGGCCCCGTTTCAAAGCATGTCGCCCCCGCCGTCGAAGCCATCGTGCAGCCACTTATCCAAAAGGCGGCGCTCACCCAAGCCATTGATGAGGCGTGGGCCATGCTGGCTTGTGCCATGATCTTAGCGTTTACCCTTGCCTTACTTGTGCCGGCGACACGGCGGCCGACACAACCTCAGGCAGCGACGGCGTAACGAGAAACGATTGGCATTGTGCTGACCGCCGAGTTCGAGTCCGTTTCCAGGTCATGGATCCCATTGGGGCACGGAGCCCAGTTGTTCGCCGGTGTTGCAGGCTGAAACTTGAACCCGCCTGAACTTCGTCGCGGCGGAAGAACGTGTTCCGCATAGGGGCGCAGGATAGCTTGCACAACGCGTTCCGGTCCGTGTAGCCATTGACGAAGTGACCAACGGCATTCTCTTGGTATCCGGTATGACCGCGACGTTTACTGTGAAACCAACCGGAAATCAGACCGTGAGCTGGCTGGGCGCGCTTGGGGATCGGTTTAAGCGCCTCCCAGAGCTTTTCCAGCAACCGATGTGGCGAGCGGATTGTGCCGGTACCGCATTGCATGGTGGTCCGTTTTCTGAGAATTTACCCGCAACGACTGAACCCGCAGCGCGCACGCCGGGGCAGATTGATCCCGGGCTGGTGCCTAGGTGTTTGATCCCGTTCTTTGATGGTGCATTGTTTTCTTCCGAATCGAACGAGGCACTATGGGCCAGGTTCTACATGGCAGCGCCACGACGACAAAGGCAGAGGGCGTCGAGACTAAAGACTACCTGGATTTTCTACGTGAACACGGATGCACGGAGATACAAGGATATGTCATAAGTCAGCTATCCCCGCACTTTTAATTCCCGAACTACTAAAGAAGTTTAGAGATACTAGAAGCCCATAACGGCCTGAGAGGCGTAGGGTATTATGCACTCTCTAGCCGGCGCCGCCGGACTGTTCGTGTTAGGATAATAACGGCGTTCATCGCGGCCGATCACGGGATTGCGAACGGACGATCTTGTTGAGAACTTTGGGCATGAACAGACCGGTTTCCAGCTTCATACGGTATGGCGTCTGATGCGGGCGCATGATCCCTCCGAAGAAGCGTTCGTTGTCGTCGTCGAAGACGACGAGTCGCTTCGCGAAGCGCTGATCCGCCTGTTTCGTTCGGTGGGTCTGGGCGCAATGGTGTTCGGATCTGCCGCCGAACTGCTCAAGGCGAAATTGCCGGATGTCCCCAGCTGCCTCCTGCTCGACGTTCGTTTGCCGGGACTTAGCGGTCTCGATATCCAGGGCGAGTTGAGCAGTGCGGGGATCGAGATGCCCGTCGTATTCATGACCGGCCATGGCGACATCCCCATGACCGTACAGGCGATGAAGGCGGGAGCGGTCGACTTCCTGACCAAGCCCTTCCGAGACCAGGATATGCTCGACGCGGTGAACATTGCCATCGAGCACGACCGGAAACGACGTGCTGCGCTGAGTTCGGTGTCAGCGCTCGACGAGAACTATGGAAGGCTCAGCAACCGCGAGCGTGAGGTCATGGCGATGGTGACCGCCGGGCTCATGAACAAGCAGGTCGCCGGCAAGCTGGGCCTGAGCGAAATCACCGTGAAGATCCATCGCGGTAATGTAATGCGGAAGATGGGCGCGAGAACGCTCGCCGAACTGGTCATCATGGCACAAGCGCTCGGACGCATGAAAGCCGGAGAATGACCACACCAATGTATGATTCCATTCGCGATCGGCCAGAGCCAAATTGGCAGAATGCCTGTTCGCCGTGGCCCCTCAGAGGGCGAGCTGCCGCCGATTCCTATTCAAACAAGGTTGGCATGGCGTTTGCTCAGTTCAAAGGTATCCGCCGCAGTGGCCCCGACCGGCAGAACGAGCTCAACCGGCTGGGGGTCGAGGTCTCGATCATATTCATGACCGGCATGGCGACGTCCCGATGTCCGTGCGGGCAATGAAGGGCGGCGCGTTGGACTTCCTGACCAAACCGTTCCGGGATCAAGACCTTATCGACGCAGTCGCGGCGGCTATCGAGCGCAGCCGCGCCTCCCATGCCGAGGCGAGCGGGCTCAAGGCGCGACGCAGCCGCTTCCAGTCGTTGACCGGCCGGGAGCGCGAGGTCATGCTCCTTACCACCGACAGCTTGATGAACAAGCAGATCGTGGGAGCTTGGGATCGCTGCGGCGACGATCAAGATGCCCCGGGGGCAGGCGACGCGGAAGATGAGCGCGCACTCCCTTGCCGAGCTCGTGCGAATGGTCGACAGCCTGGATCTGATCCGCGAAGACGCGCTGCGAATGCAGCACTTGCCGTGCAGTTCCGCCTAAAGACGCGGATCGTGCGTATGGCGATGCGATAAACTAGGTCCACGACGTGCTTCATCAGGGTCTCATATCGATCGTCGACGACGACGACTCCGTCCGCAGCGCGACATGCAAGCTGCTGCGTCAGGCGGGCTATCCGGTCGAGAGCTTCGCCTCGGGCGAGGACTATCTGTGCTCGGCCGCCGTGGACGACACGCGCTGCCTGATCTCCGACGTCAGGATGGCCGGCATGAGCGGCCTCGACCTGCAGGCCCACCTCATCGAGAAGGGGTACCGGATCCCGATCATCTTCATGACCGCCTACCCGGAGGACAAGGCGCGAGCACGGGCGATGGCCGCCGGCGCCGTTTGCTTCATCAGCAAACCGTTCGACGCGGAGGTGTTAACCGGGTTTATCGAGCAGGCGCTGGCGACGCCTCCCTGAGCTCTGCGTCGCGCGCGGCGGGCAGCGTGAACACGAACACCGCACCGCGCGGCATGTTGCAACTGGCCGAGATCCGCCCGCCGTGCGCCTCGATGATCGACCGGCAGATCGACAGTCCCATGCCGAGGCCGGCGGCCTTCGTCGTGGCGAAGGCGTCGAACTCTCTGCCGTCGATGTCCGGCGCGAGGCCCGGGCCGGTGTCTGCGACGGTCACTTGCACATCAATTGCCGCGATCAGTCCCGTGCTCACCAGGAGCTCGCGTGAGGTCGCGTCGTCGCTGCTCATCGCCTCCACGGCGTTGATGATGAGGTTGAGCATAACCTGCTGGATCTGCACGCGGTCGCCGATGACGTTGGGCAGGTCCTCGGCAAAGCGGGTCACGACCGTGATCGAATGCCTGTTCAGCTCGTCGCGCGTCAGCTCGATCACCTCCCGCACAGGGGCGTTGATCTGCAACGCGTCCTCGATCGGTGGAGACTTGCGGATGAGGTTGCGAATGCGGCCGACGACTGCGCCGGCACGGAGGCCGTCCTTGACGATCTTATCGAACACTCTCGTGACCTCCGCGAGATCCGGCGCGCCCCCCCGGATCTCGCGGAGCGAAACCTGCGCGTTGGTGACGATCGCGGCAATCGGCTGGTTGACCTCGTGCGCGATCGAGGCGGCCAGCTGGCCGAGAGTGGAGGCGCGGTTTGCGTGGACCAGCTCCATCTGCGCCTCCTGATAGCGCCGCTCGTTCTCGCGCGCATCGGCTTCGGCCCGCTTCAGATCCGTCAGGTCGAGGATGTAGGCGACCCCTTGGTCGGGCTGCGTCTCGAAAGCCGCGGCGCCGATCAGGACGGGCACGCGACTGCCGTCCTTTCGGAAAAATTCCTTCTCCCGCGCCCGCATCGCGCCCGTAGTCCGCAATTCCTCCGCCTCGACCCGAATGTGTTCCTCTTGCCATTCAGGCGGCGTCATGTCGAACCAGCGCAAGCCTGTGCGCAGGTCCTCACGGGTATATTGCAGCATAGTCAAGAACGCGTCGTTGGCCTCGATCAGGCGTCCATCGAGGTCCCATATCAGAATGCCGATAATGTCGGATTCCACTAGGCGGCGGATCTTTGCCTCTCGCTCCTCGATGTCGCGATAGAGGCGGGCGTTCTCGAGCGATATCGCCGCCTGCACCGACAGGAGCTTGAGCACGGCCACCTTCCTGCTGGTGAACACCCGCGGAGCGAGATTGTTCTCGAGATAAAGGAGGCCAATCAGCCGATTTTGGTTGACGAGAGGCAGGCACAGAAGCGAGCGCACGCTGCCCTCGGCGAGATAGATGTCGTTCGAGAACGTGTTGGGCTTCGACGCATCGTCGAGGATCACGCTTTCGCGTACGCGCGCTACGTAGCGCAGGATTGAATCCGGCAACGGGACCACGAGATCCGTCTTGTCGCGCGAGCGTGCGATCACCCCGTCCGCGTCGACCGAGGCTTGGGCCTCGACCCGATGCTCTGGCCCGTCAACCAGGAGGAGCACCGCTTTTTCGCCGCCGGCGTGCTCCATCGCGGTTCGCATCAACGTGTCGATGAGTCGGTCGAGGTCCGTTTCGCCTGCGACGGCCTGAGACACCCTGATGACGGTGGCAAGGTCCAGGCTTTCGACCGAAGACGCCCCCGTGCTCGTCGGACGTTCGGCGGGGTCGCCGTCGCCATGGCTATAAGGCGCAGTCGTCTCGAGCTGGCGAACCTTGCCGGCGGCTCCCCAGCGACCATAGTGCTGCAGCGCTTCGCGCAGATAGGTTCGGGCTATGGTCTCAAACCCTTGGCTCGCGTAGAACCGCGCGGCCAGCTCGTTCGCGAGCGCTTGGTGATGGACGATCCCGTGGCTCTGGGCGAGGTCGATCGCGCGGTCATAGAGGCGCATCGCATCGACGACCCGGCCCTCGATCCGGGCGATCTCGGCGCCGACCAACGTGGCGCGGTCTTCGAAGTTCGCGCGCTCATGATCGGACCACTCGAGGAGCCGCCCGTGATGGGAGGCGACCGCCGCCACGTGGACGGCGCGGTCCTCCTGCCCGGCGTCGTCGCAAATTCCGGCCCGCGCGAGCGCCGCATAGAAGTGATATTCTACGATCTCGAGCGAGGACGCCGACGTCCAGAGAAGCGGCTCAGCCTTCGCCGCGCCCTCGATCGCCGACGCATGCTCCCGCGCAAAGACGCCGAGCTGCAGCTTACGGATCCAGTACCAGCAGTTCGCGATGGGCAGCGATCGCGTCCGACGCTCGAACGCGTCCTCGCTGAAAACGTCCGCCTCGAAACGGCCGAGCGCCGGCAGCGCCCCGCGCAGCGCGCGGATCAGCTGGAGTTGCGGCGTCATCAGGTCGACGACGTAGCTGAACTGGTGGTCCCGTGCGAACCGCAGGCCGTCCTCCGCCTCCCGCTGAGCGGCTTCGAGGTCGTGTCCAGACGCCAAGAGGTTGGACAGCAGGTTGGCGCAGCTGAACCCGGCGAAGATGACGTCGCCGACATCGTTGGCCTGCTCGAAGGCACGCCGCAAGAGCACGCGGCCATCGCGCATCGGCCGCGTCCAAGGGCTGACGTGCGCGCCGAACAGCATGTTGGCCCGCCCGCGGAACCGCGCCAGCCCGCTCCGCTCGACGAGGTCGAGCCCCAGGCTCGCGACCTCGAAGCCCGCCTTGTAGTCGCCGAGATAAGGCCCGAGGACCATGCCGGACCAGACATAGGCTGCCGCCGAGATGTCGCTCCTGCCGTATTCGAGGGTGAGATTGGCCATCCGGCACGCGACCAGACAAAGGAGGTTGGCGTCCGTCGGGACCGACGGCGACGCCATCTGTAGAAGGACCTCCATCGTCGGCCGGGCGACCGGATCCGTCATCGGCGGCAGGTGACGCAAGGAATCGATCGGCCGATCGCCGAGCGCATCGCGCAGCCTCCGGTATTCCGTCTCGACTTCTGCTTTCGTCGGATGCGCCGACCAGTCGATCCCGACGTGCCTCAGATAGTCGAGCGCGACCTCCACCGCCGCGCTCTGCTGGTTCAAAGTGACGAAGATCTCGCCGCGCAGGCGCGTCAGCGCCGCGAGATCGGAGAGGCCGGTGGCCTGCGGAAGGAGGGCCACCAGCCGCTCCTCGGCGAGCGATGGGTTGCCCGTTACGAACTCGCATTCGGCGAGATGAAGCGTGAGCTCGAAGGCTAGATCCGGTCGGACTGTCCAATCGTCCACGGTCAGCAGGCCAACGCCGGTCTCGAAATAGGCGTGCGCCGAGGCATAGGCCGCCGCTGCCGTGGTGCGTTTCCCGGCGACGAGGTTCAGCTCGACGACGCGCTGGCGCTCGGCGTCGGCGGTAATCAGCCCCGCGCCACGATTGAGCTGGTTGACGATGTCGAAGATCGCCTCTTCGCGCCCCTCGACGGGGGCGGCGCCCGCCATAAGCCGTCCGATCCGAAGATGCGCCGCTGCGCGCTCGGCTTCTGGGAGGAGGAGATAGGCCGCCTCCTGCACCCGGTCGTGCGTAAAGCGATAGCCGGTCGCTGTGCGCTGGATCAGATCGAGACGCCGGGCCGGCCAGAGGATCGCGTCGATCCGCTCCGCATCGGCGCCGAGCAGCAGCGACAGCGTCGCCATATCAGCATCATTGCCGATGCACGATAGCTCCTGCAATGCAGCTTGGGTGTCCTTCGGCAGCCGGCCGAGCTTCTCGACCATCAGATCGACGATATTCTCGGTGTAGCCCTGCGCCTTGATCCGCGTGACGTCCCACACCCAGCGCGACCGCTCGTGATCGAACGCTAACAAGCTGTTCTCGGCAAGCATCGAGAGGAATTGGATCACGAAGAACGGATTGCCGTCGGTCTTCTCGTGGACGAGTTCGGCGAGCGGCGCGCAGTCGTGCTGCGGGCTATGCAGCGTGTCGGAGATCATCTCCGTGAGCTGCGGCCGGCCGAGCGGGGCCAGCGCGAGCTCGGTCACTCTCCCGCCCCCCGCCTTGATCGCCGCCAGCTTCTGCATCAGCGGATGGCTGGCCGAGACTTCGTTGTCGCGATACGCGCCGATCAACAGGAGATGCTTCAGCTGCGATCTTGTGAGGATATCCTCGATGAGATCAAGCGTTTCCATGTCGAGCCACTGGAGATCGTCGAGGAACAGCGCCAGGGGGTGCTCCGGCTGCGCGAAGACGCCGATGAACCGCTGAAAGACAAGCTGGAATCGCGCCTGTGCCTGCTGAAGCGAAAGCTCGGGTGCCTGCGGCTGCTCGCCGATGATGAGCTTTAGCTCCGGGATCAGGTCTGTAATCAGCCGGCCGTTCGGGCCGAGCACATCGAGAAAGGCCTGGCGCCAACACGCCAGCTCTTCGTCGCTCTTGCCAAGCAGCGGGCGGACCAGTTGCCGAAATGCCTGCACCAGCGTGCCGTAGGGACTATCGCGCTGGTTCTGGTCGAACTTGCCGGACGAGAAGAACGCCCGTGGCGGCACTAGCGCCTTGTGCAGTTCGTGCACGACGGCTGACTTGCCCGTGCCGGAGTAGCCGGCGACCAGCAACAGCGCGGGATGCCCGGTGCGGACGACGCGCTCGAATGAGGAGATGACGACCTCGCTCTCCTGCTCGCGGCCGTAGAGCTTCTCCGGGATCAACAGCCTGTTGGGGATATCGTGCGCACCGAGCGGGAATGACTCGACGTGGCCCGTAGCGGTCCGGTCCGCGAGGCACCGCAGGAGATCGCGCTCGAGCCCGAGGGCCGTCTGGTAGCGGTCCTCCGGCGTCTTGGCGAGGAGCTTGGTGATGATGGCCGAGACCATCGGCGGAACGGTCGCCACCCGCATGTGCGGCACCACGGGCCGTCGCGCGATGTGGCAGTGCACCAGCTCCATAGGGTCCGGCGCCACGAAGGGCAGTTCACCGGTGACCATCTGGTAGAATGTGACCCCGAGCGAATAAAGGTCGCTGCGCGTGTCGATCGACCGGTTCATCCGGCCGGTCTGCTCTGGCGCCATGTAGGCGAGCGTGCCGTCAATGGTCTCGGGCGGCGACGGCGCCTGCCGCTCGCGACCGAGCCGCGAGGCGATCCCGAACCCGGTGAGGCGGACCTCTCCCTCCGCGGTGACGACGATCTTCGCTGGCTTCACGTCCTTGTGGATCAGCCCGTGATGGTGGACTCCGCCGAGCGCCCGCGCCGCCCCGACCGCGAGCGTCAGAAAGCGCCCCGTCTCCATCGGGCCGTCGATCAAGCGGGCGAGGAAGTCGCCGCCGAGGTCTTCGAGCACCAGCGCGGTCGATCCGTGGGCGTGATCGAGCGCGAGCGGCCGCACGGCCCAGGCGGGGTCGAGCTCGTCGCGCAAGGCAAATTCGTGGGCGAAGTGCCGGGAGAGGGCAGAAGCCATACGTTCGGCGGCAGCTGAGAAGATCAGCACTGAAGCTGTGCCGGTCGCATCGCAGTGGCGGGCGACTTCTACGTCCCCACACACAAATCGAACGTGTTCCTCGCCGACGATCCGAAACGACTGGGTCATATTCTTTCTCTCTGCGCGTTTTTTTCGCGCGCCCGGTCATCGGATCCCTCCACCGTGGCAAACGGACCCATCGCCCGACAGTCTCAGGCCTCTGCGGCACGAGTCCCCTCCGACCGAATCCGCCATACGCGGAGCGCTATTGTACAGCCGACAGTAGACACTTCGACGCCCGCAGCAATTCTACGGGGGATACAGCTCACCATACTTTGGTATGGTCGTTTTGTTAACGGGAAACAGCGCCCAGAAGATGGCATCGAGCGCTATGCTAGGCGCGTGAGCATGGACGAGATTGAGGTAAACGTCTTCAACCTGAACATCTCGCGTTATGTTAGCACGGCAAGGGGAGTACTCGCTACATGACAGTGAGTGCCTCGCGTTCCAATCGGGGCGAGACGCCAACATCTTCAGAGATTCTAACTACGAATTTGTCATAAGGTCTTTCTTATTGTTTCCCAATGCCGGTCGTTGTGCGATTTCTGGTGGTGTAACTTATTCAAGTTGTTGTAGTTTTCGTACTGCGCTGCTATGATAGCGTAGGGAAACCAACATATCGAACATGGCGCAATTGCCGTACTAATCCCGTACTAGTTCTCATGGTAGACCTTAGAATCGCCCTTACAGACCGCGCCGTAGCATGCCTTCACCAGGCGGCTTCAGGTCAATATTTTGCTCGGGACACCGACCTGCCGGGCTTCATGGTGCTTGTAGGCAAACGCAAAAAAACGTTCGTCGTCCAGGGTGATCGAATGAAGGCGGGCGAGCGTCTTTCCGTCCGGATGAAGGTTGCCGAAGTTGGAGAACTCACAACGCGTGCGGCGCGGGCGAAGGCCAAGGATATTCTCGGCAAGATCGCCAACGGCGTGGACCCTCGCGCCTCGACGCGCAAGTCGCGCGGCGATACTGCTGAGGTTGATCTACCCTCGATCTCGAACCCCACGCTGCGCACTGCCTGGGAGCGTTATCGCGACGGGCATATGAAGAACAAAGGCCGCAGCGATGGGACGATCAACAACTATCGTGATCACATCGAGCGGCTCTTGGTCGCCTGGCTAGACGAGCCCCTTTCCAAGCTCGGCGACGATCCTTCCCTTGTGACCGTGCGGCACGAGAAACTCACCAAGGAGAACGGCGCCTACATCGCCAACGGCTGCATGCGAACGCTTCGCGCCGTCTACAATCACGCTCGCAAGGTCGCCCGCACACTGCCGGCGGACAACCCGGTCTCAGCCATAGACTGGAATGCCGAACATCGGCGCAATACCGCGCTCGGGCTTTCGGATCTCGAGGGCTGGTTCACCCAACTCGCAGCATTGAAGAACCCAGTTCGTCGGGAGCTCCATTTGTTCATGCTGCTCTCGGGCCATCGCCCTGAAGCGATCAGGAAGGCGCGGGTCGAGCATGTCGACTTTCGCGCCCGTGTCCTGCACATACCTAGGCCGAAAGGCGGCGAGGTCAAAGCATTCGACATACCGCTTTCGCGAGCAATGGTCCGCTGTCTGATTCGAGTGATGCGCATTGGTCGGGCTCTCTATGGCGAGCAATCGCGTGAATGGCTCTTCCCAGCCGATAGCCAAAGCGGCCACATCATCGAGCACAAGGAGAAACGCAGCGATCTGTCGAAATGGGGGAATGACCTGCGGCAGACCTTCCGCACAATCGCCCAAACTGCGGGCGTTGCGGATCTGGACGTTCACCTTCTGATGAACCACTCGATCCCCGGTGTTAACGCAGGCTACATCACACGAAACAAACTGCTGAGCGACCACCTGCGCCAGCAGCAGGAGGCCATCTCGCGTCGGATGCTCGAAGCCGGGCGGTCGCGACAGAAAGAACCTAAGCGCTGCACATGCGTCTGGCTCACACTTCCAAGCAAGCGCTTGCTTTCTGATCTGGTGAGCGGCAAGGATTAGCGGCTTAAAACCTGCACGGTGTGCGGCATTTGACGCGCATTGTTGAACAGCCTCACCTCTCGACGTCGACAAAGCCGACTACGCTCGGAGGTCAAAAGCCGATCTGTTGCGCCGGAGCGCCACAGCTAACGCTAGCTTTCAAGAAATTGGCCACCGTCACTCTTTGGCGAGGCAGTGCGTTCAATCCATTCTACGAGCGCTTGCGTTGGGCGCGAACTTGACCGTTTGGAATCTATTGATCCGGCAGGGTCAGTGAAAACCTGCGAAACATATGCGAGACGCTTATCCGCATCGGGCCGAGCTTGCCCTTGCTGTTGGTGTCATGACAGCTGAAGCAGTTGGGAGAACTCGTCTGAGTAAACGATTCCATCGACACGCTGGACAGCCGATTTTCGCCCCGCAGTTGGAAATAGTCGAGCGCTTGGCCCTCCTCAAAAGCCAGTCCCTCGTTCGGATTGCGCGGTTCGTCCATCCAAACCGTGCCGACCATGCTATAGCTGCTGAGCCATGGCTTTTTGTTCTTTGACCTCACACTCTTGTTCAGGTCGAAAACATCCTCATCCAGTCCGGTCACAGCAATATTCGGGTTGAACCCTGGCGCGCAACTGGAGAACGGAAACGCGCGGGCGATCGATGTCTTCGGCGTCACCGCAAACACCTGCATCGCGTCGTCGGTCACGGTGATGGATTGCGGCTTCTGGTTTACGTCGGACCCTTGAGCCCCTGTCTGGTAAAGCATGTAGGGCTGATCGTCGGCCACGATTGTGTCGTCCTTCGGCTCCTCGGAGTTCTGGCAATAGGATGCGTCGACGGCGGTCGGGTTTCCCGCGCTCGATGGAGCGTTGCGATCATACTCGAAAGTCGCCCAGATCATTTCCGGGTGCTCGTCGGTGACGAAGACGACGTGCAAGCCGATCAAAGCGACGGAGACCTGTCGCAGCTTGCGCGTATCGTCGACAATCAGCTTGCCGGGTTTCTTCGGATCGGCAATCAACCATGGCACGTTGGCCACTACGACGATACGATCCGTTGGTGGGCTTTTTTCATCTACGATCTGCCAGGCCGCCTTGAACTCAACTACACCAGCAGGCAGTTCCTCCTTTGGGTCAGCCTTCTGCAGCTCTGCGGTGTTGTACTTCTTGGTCTCGATCAGGTTGGCAAAAGCCTTGTTCATAAAGATGTTGTAGAAGATTGGATGGCCGTTTTGGTCGATCAGCAGCTGGTTCGACCCAGCCTGCAAGATGTCTTCGGCGTTGTTGGCTTGTTTAGATTTCATCAGCCGCGGCGCCAACGACATGATGTGCGGCCCGGCATGCGCCTTAATGTCAACAGATGCGAACAGCCCAGCTCTACGGTCCTCCCCGAACACATCGGTATAGGATGGGTAGGAGATGAAGGCGGGGTTGTCCAAGTCGCCCTGTGTTGCATAAAGGAAGTGCTGCCAGGCACGTTGGTAGAATTCGCACTCTTCACCACGTCGCGGCTCGGTGTTGAGCGGCTCTGGCACCGTGGCGCCGGCGAACCACTCATCCGGCGCCATGCATTCTGCCTGAGCCAGGCCGGGTGCGGCCGCGAATAGGGCACATGCCAGGAAGCTCCATAATTTCCGGTTCACGACGTCCCTTTCCCAACACTGGCGAATTCCGGTGCCCCTGCCTTCAGCCAGTCCTCGATGTCGGAAAGAACTTGCGCGCCGGTCACGACCGTTCCGTTGTCGAGCTTGATCGAATAGCCCGTATCGGTCACGTAGGGCCCCTTGCGCGGCATCTGCGGCATCGCCGGCATCGTGCACCAGCCTGCTTTCAGGATCTGGTAGAAGGCAGAATTGACTAGATCGGTCTGGTTCAGGATTGGCACCGGCACTCCCGAGCACTTCTTGCCAGGCACGACTCCAGTGCTAAAAGAGGCGTAGTCGCCGTCCCAAAACACCCCATGTCCGCTGCCTTCGGGATCCAGGTTTCCCTTCGCCGCAATCTTGTTAAGGTAGTCTTGAATCACAAGATAAGTGATGGCCATAGCTATCCCTGCTCGATGTACACTGGCGAAGAATTATAAGCTATCTGGGTAGTTGAAGTTGAGCACTTTTTATATGTATTGACAAGAAGATATTCGGCCTCGGTTCGCGATGGGCTCCAGCCTGTTTCGAACCCGTTTCACAGCCAAAAGAAACGTTGTCCTTTCCACATGAAAGCTTCAACGCTCCGTGACCGCGTGGCAATCATGCTTGATCGTTGGCGCGGCCCGTCAAGCTATTCTCTGGCCCTGTCTTGACGAGCCTCAAACAATAATATTCCCTTCTATAACAAGGATGCGGGAAAACCGACCTCGTTCGGCGGGAATACTGCATAATTGTCATAAGATTGGTGCACAGACGATACGGCGACGAAGTACTCTGTCCATGCTACATGCTGCCCATGCTCGATGCACGCATTGAGCTCCTGCGGTCGCGAGCCTAGAAATATACGAATGTCTAGTAACTTTCGATAGCCTCAGCGTGACGGTTGATCTATGTTTTTTGAGGAGCGTTTGTGAAGTCCACTTCAAAAGGAGGACAGCATGCCCGTACAATTTTCGACCATACATTTTGTTAACAGGTCTCCAGACCTGACACTAACAATCGAAGCGCCGATTGGGTCCTTTCTTCTTACCGAACCTATTGCAAGAGACGCAGCACGCGATTTTACTGTCAACCTCGCCGATTGTCCGTCGACGCGCCTTCACGTCACCTCAACTAGTCACCCGGACTTTGATCAGACGTTTGCCATTGCGCCGCCGGATTCCGGGCGGCCCAGCTATCTCAAGACTTTGCGCGTCCTGTACCATGTGGGGGATTTTGAAGGGGTTTTTGAAGGCTCCACAGAAATTCTCGGCTAGGATGGCTCGCAGACGAAACTTCGCCTCGTACCGGAAGCGTTCCTGGGCCGACTATTTTCAATAGTCTCCTCCAATTCGGCCGAGCCGCCTCACATCGGTCAACCCGCCTGCGAGCGTCAGCATTGGTCAGGTCGCGACGGTGCGCGCGCCTACCCGGCCGGGTCGTCCAGGCCCTGATGACCATTGACGGTGATGGCGCGGTTCTGGGGCAGTGGGAATTTGACGTCGGGGGCGACACTGCGCTTTGAAGGCAGAGTGTCGTTTACAGTCGAGCGTCGCATTTCATTGTGGGGTTCATGTCAGACAAATTGATCACATCCAACTGCCAATGGCTCACCGACTCATGAAGATGGGTGCTGAGCAATTGCATAGATCGACAACAGGCTTTTTCTGACGCGCATGGGGAATGGGGGCGGCCAATGCTCAACTTGACTGGGGACGCTGCGGGCATCCCAAGTCGACGGGTGCTGCTGCAGTGGCTGGGTGGTACAGCAAGCACCGCGATCCTGCCCGCCTGCGCATCGTGGCCGCTGCCCCCAGGACGCTGCGTTGCAGACGGGCGCGGCAACATCATCGATGTCCACTGCCACCTCTTCAATGCTTCGGACGTGTCGGTTGAAGGATTTGTCAGATATGTCGTGCTCGGTGAGCACCGGGAAGAGGTCTTCCCGGGACTAAAAGTTGCCGAGGCCGGCGGTATTGTCGATGCGCTGGTTGTGCTGCTGGTTCTGATCCTCAGTGCTGGTACGATTACTGCGAAGCAGGAAGCCGCCAATCTGCGCCGCGGTCAGCCGATGGAGAAGCCAGAGGACATGGAAAATCGCCAGACCGAGGCGGTTGCCGATGCTCTGCTTGCACTTGATCAAAGTCAGCGAACCGCAAACAAGGTCGTTCAATCGATCGCCGGCGACCAGGCCGTCCCCGACTATCCTGCGCTGCTCGACCAGATCTACGCCGAAGCCGGCATTGTGACGGCCAAGGCACGTGGAGGGCCACTCGACAAAGCCAAAGCGGTCAAGGTGGCCCGAGCGCTAAAGGGCAAGGGTTCGAAAATCGCACGTTACATAGACTTCGCCCGCCTTCTGCTTGGCAGCCGCGAGGCTATTGCGCGGGAATATATCCGGGTCTTCGCAGACAAGCGCTGCGTGCAGATGATCACGCCGAGCTTTCTCGATATGCATCGTTGGTTAGGCAGGGCGCCAATTTCGTCCATCACCGAACAAGTGGACGTCATGGATGCGCTGCAGGTTACCATAGCGCAATCCACCACCGGTATGCACATGCACAGCATGGTGGGCTTCGACCCGCGCCGCTCGGCAGAAGACCACAACGTGTTGAAGCTGGTTAAGCATGCCATCAGCGATTGCGGCTTCGTCGGCGTCAAACTCTATCCGCCGATGGGATTTCAGCCCCTTGAGAACGGCAATCTCAAGGTTCCGAAAGAGCCAAAGGGCGCAAGCGGTGAGCGAATTGAACGCGCGCTGATGGAGCTATACGATTGGTGCGCGGCCGAGGACGTGCCGATCATGGCGCATGCGGAAAATAGCCTTGGTTCAGTCTGCGGCTATGGGCAGCGTGCAAGCCCCAAGTGGTGGCGGAAACAGCTGGCTATCCCGAAATATTCTCGCCTTCGAATCAATCTAGCCCATTTCGGCGGCTTCGACGAAGCACTCGACATTGGGGACAATGCGCCCCAAGGACTAAGATGCGAGGCAGATAAGTACTCGGGGCCCGTTTGGGAGGACATCATCGGCGAGACTATCAAGGACGATGGCCGTGACTTCCTGTTCGCCGATTTGAGCTATCTCAGCGAACTGACTATCCCGGATAGCCAAGAAGAAGAGCGGCCTGAGATTCGCCGCCGTTTGGAAGCGTTCCGCAGTGCCTACGATCCAGACGTGCGTCACCTGATGTACGGCACCGACTGGACCATGATCGCCAAGGAACTCGACAACAACAACTATCTCTCAAATCTCGACGCCCAACTTCGCTTCGCCGGCTTCACGGCGAGCCAGTTGCAGAACATCTACTGGCGCAACGCCGTTCGGTATCTGGGCTTGGGTCACGGGGAAAAGACTCGCGGCCGCTTGCAGCGCTACTGCACCAAGAGGCAACTCCCTGACGCGTGGCTGATGGCCTTCGATGCAGCTTGAGTGGGGAAGTATTGGTGAACTGCGTTGACAATTTAATATTGGCCCTCGATGGTTTTGTCGCCTGGGACTGGACGGCAAGACCCCCAGCCGTGATATGGGCGAGGAAAATATTTCGGCGAATATTCTTTCCTTTCGATGATAGTTGACTCGTTGCATACTTGAGCTCATCCTCCACATGACCTTGGGCATCATTCGGTGGATTTGCTTGGTCTTGCCCAGAACATGGAGGGTTTGATGCCGGGAGTAGTGCGCCCGCTTTGTGCGGATTTCAGCTTCATGGCGGACAACGCGCCATTCCCCCCGGATTTTGACCTGGGCGGTTTTCACTTCCACTCCAACTCCACAAGCCAGTGGTTTGCGAATGCGACAGCTGCTGAGATCGGATTGCAGTTCTTTGACCAAGGAGCGGAAATCGATCTCCCTACTAGCGTGTCCGAGGTGAAGATGCGGATCGGCACCTTTGCGGGCAGAGTCGATATCCAGGCGCTGAACTCGGCCGGGGCGACAGTCGCAAACGTAGTTGTGCCGGGGACCAATAGCTATCAGGACATCGCTGTGCGAGGCATCGACATGGTCAAATTGTCTCTAAACGGCGGGGGCAATGAAGGCATTCTTGTCCGGGCCTGCGTCGACGTCACAATCTGCTCGCCCGAATCGAAGACGTAAGCCTACTTTGTTCAGTGCGGATACGGCCATCGGACCGTCGTGTCGCCCGATCTCCGCCCGGTCGATTGGTGACGAGCCCGGTCCTAAACCCGCGTATGTGGCAGAGAGTTGCATGCCGGGAATGGTTTGCCCAAGGCGTGTGCGCAAGCCCTTCAAGACCGGGGGCGGCGATTTTTCGACTTAGGCACCCCAATTTTGCTCGCGGCGAGTAATGCTAAAGCGTGATCCTGGCCAGCGTTGGACAATGGTCGGAGATGGCGAGCAGTGGATCTGGATGCGCTGTACTGGCCGGCTTGGTCCCACCAAACACGCCGACTGCAATATGCTCGGCCGCATGAGCGGAGCTGATCCCTCGGCTAATCAGGATATGATCGAGACCCAAGGGATTGCGGCAGCCAAGATTCTCAGAGTGACCGAGTTGCTTTCTCTCGGCTGCGTTCAGAATCTGGGTCTCACCCTTCAGACAAAGCGCCATTGCAGCAGCGTTTACCGGGCATTCTTCGGGGAGCAGGGTCACCGTTGTGGTGGCCGGGTCATCATCGAACACTTCGCCGAACAGGTCCCTTGCCAATACTCCGGCAGGCAGCGGAGTGTGCGGTGAGCTGCCATCCGTGCGGACTGGACCTGTTTCATGCACCTCGTGCCAGAAATTCCGATTGAAGTCTCCGAGCAGAATTACTTTATCTGCCCCGCCGAAGCGGTCCTCGACCCAATTTTCAAATGGCACGATCTGTTGCTGCAAAATCCTGCAGTCGCGGTCCTGATCGTCGGTAAGGTCTCCGCTGGCCTCCAGCGGCGAAACGCAGGATGATTTCAAGTGTACGACCAAGACACGAACCAACTCTCCATCGATCGTCAGGTCAACCGACAGGCCTGGACGTGGCTGGTCCTCTTCCGGATTGTCAGGGAGCCTTAGCGCGGGCTCGACGGTGCATGCGACTGAATCACCTAGCTCTGCCCTCCATGCGACGGCAAGACGTTGAACCTTGAAATCCACGAAGGTGCAAACTTGGTATCCCGCTCCTCCATCCGGCAGCGCGTCTCGAACAGCCTGCTCACCACTCACCTCCTCAAATGCATAGATGTCTGCAGGGATGGTGTTTTGGAGAAAATCGTTCAGCTGCTGTAATCGTTTGTCATATGCGCGAACAGTCACAGGCACCGTATTGAAGGTGCGATCCTTGTAGACGTCGCAGACCGGAAATCTTGTCCAGTCCCATTCGACCTTTTCGCGAAAATTGACCTGCCAACCCGGAATTCCAGCCCCGCTCGTCGAGGGCGTCCAAACACCCGTAGTCGCGTTCTTTTCGAACAGACCATCGCATTTCGAGATCCAAGTCGCTGCAGTGGCTCGATCGACATGCCAACCCAAATTCCACGTGACGACGGTAATGTCGCGTGCGAGCGCACACGCCGGCATAAGAGACGCGAGAATCGCAGCTATCGCAAAAACACGCACGTCGCACCTCCGACCAAGTATCCGCAATATCTACTGGGCGTCATCTCTGGTCATCATAATTCTCCTGAATATTGTCGTTGTCCAGCGCCAGTTGTAGCTGCCCTCGTCGATCAAATCGATAGGGCGACCTTACCCGCACCGGGCGTTGTCGCTACGGATTATCTGTTGTCTCCTCTGGACATCCGTTTCGGCGCCACCGCCTTTCCCCACCCAAGATAATATGAGGTGGGTGAAAAGTGGACGCCTGTTGCATCCGAGCTGAAATCAGTACCAAGATATTTTTTCGACTAGATGAATGAATTTTTGGTGTATCAAGGATTACATTCACATTAAAAGCAAAATTCGTCGGATTTGTAAATTAATTTAGAAAAACACCAGCCGAATAAACTTCAGATGGGGATGGATTTATTGCGTCAGCATTGCTTTTGTGAAAGCAGTGTCTTGCGAAATTATCGGTTATCCTCGAAGGCGAGGGATGTCGATCTAAATCGACTATATCCTCGCCGATCTGGCGATCTTCCTGCCGACGAATCAATACCGGTGCAAACAGAGCTGCGTCTTTCCCCAACGTCAATTTGTCTTGCGCAACGTTGATGACTCGTGTTCTTATAAACATTAGGGGGGTCTGACATACCGCATGTCCCTATTGAGCAGGCGATGTCATCAGCACAGCGCCGCCAGTATTTCTGCCGTTGCCGATGCTCAGGACTATCGCAAATAACTATTGTCCTGCGTTGGTGTACAGAGCTTCAGAGAGCATAGTTCTGTTAGGAGACAGAGCCGTGCGTGCCTTTTGTTTTCCGTCTTTCGACCGGAACGCGCCCTATGAATGACGACAAGATAGTGTCCGAACGCCACGACAAATCACGCGTCGTCGATAGCAACAATGACGGCACGAAATCTTCCGTTAAAATCACTCGTCGAGCCGTTCTGGTTGGCGCCGCCTCAGTGCCTCTGGCCGCCGCTGCTCAACCATTGTCAAACGTCATTTCCGTCCCACCCGTAGACGTGTTCTATGAAACACAAGAACGGCGAGCTCTTGTCGTTGAGTGGACGCGCCCGGGCCAATCATCCGGCAACGGTGCTGGTCGGCATCAAGCCTTCACAGACGCTGACCGCCAACGTTTGATTCTCCCTGCATCTAGTTTCGCCGACCCAGCCAACCCCGCAAGGCTTTCGCGTTTTGTCCTTGCTCGGACGCGCGAGGGCTGGCGCGCAACGATTGCAGAATGCGGCTTCCCAGGTGGCCCGAGCTTCATGCTTTCGGTCGAGATTGCGCTCAAGCCGATCGCAAATGAGATTCCGGTCGACGCGTCGCTCTCGATATCGTTGAAATTCGCGAATGCCACGCTCGGCACAATCGTCCTCCGGACCGATAGCCTTTCGGATTTCTTCGGCGGTAGCGACCAGGAGATCGCCTCGACGCTGAAGGATAGCCAGGCGCGGGCCTTCCTCCAGGCGCTTTTCGATAACACCGTCGCATTTGCTGCAAAAGCACCAGAGGTGACACTTCGCTACAAGAGCACCGGTGCGTGGAGTATCGCGCCGAAGAAGGGAAGCATCTTGCTGCTGCTCGGCGATAAGCTTAACGCAGCTGTCGGCGCGATAGACTTCGGTGTGTTGGCGGCCGGGCCGGCCAACGGCGTTGTGCCGCTTCGGCTAGACCCTGCTGGAAGCGAAACAGCTGACGTCCGCAGCCTCTTCGAGGGCGATGAAGCCCCCCCACCGCTGCCTGCCGAGGCTGGCCGTGCCCTCTACGGGATCGCGCGCGTCAAAGCCGCTCCTGGACCGATACCCCTTTGGACGGGCGAAGTGCAAATGGGTCAGAGCGCCGCGAAGGATACGGCGACCCTTGTCCTGGATCTGCCAGGCCAGGGCGACGGCTGGATGGCATGGCAGCACATGGCGTGGCGCCGAACTTCGACGATGGATCTGCACGTCGCCCTTCGCTCCCCGATGCAGCTCGTAGTTCGTCGTGCGGCCAAGGGGTCTGAAAACACGGTGTTCGGCCGCTGCCTTGGAATTGTCTGGCAAAGACTGGGTGGAACGCCGCGTCGAGCCGCCGCCCTGACGCCTATGGCGCGTCAGGTGCCGGTCGAAACACGCTACGGTGAATTCTTCATCGCTCCTCTGCCAGCTATTGCGCCGCGCCCAGGCGTTCGTCCACGCGTCCCACCCATCCGGCTGGGCGCGTCGGGAACCGGAACAACTCGCAAACTCGAATACTTCGTGGCGCAACTCGCACTGGAAAGCGCGCCCGACTGGCTCGGATCGCAGCCGGCCGGCCCCCGAACTGCCTTCACGCAACCGATCTGCGAGCTTAGTTTCAACGAGGCAGAGGTCCTTTTCCGAATCGGCGGCTTATCGCTACGTGGAGCTTGGACAAAAGAAGCAGCCGACTCCCTGCCCCCCGCCTTCGAACCGCCTCAGGCCGAAGCGCTGGTCGAGATCGGTGGAGCGCCCACCGACGGCGCCCCTGTCCGGATAGCGCTCAACCGCGCGAATTTGCGGGTAAGGCGGCCGGAAGACCTCGCCTCGCTCCGCTTCGGCTTCCGTGATATGATTTTGGAACGCGGGAAGGCAGGTTGGCGCGTCACCCCAGACCGTCGCCTCGCCGCCGCTGTCCCGTATAGTCGGCCCCTACCGGAACAGCAGGAGGAACGACTGTGCGAGGATCCGTCGGTTTCTGGAAGCTCGCCGCTGCGTTATGGTTCCGCCTACGATCCGCGGCCGTTGCTCATCGTCGAGTTTCCGCCACAGCACATAGGGGAACGCGCCTTCCTGCGCCGTTTTGCTGCCGAGCCCGACCTTCCCGATCCGCCGTTGACACAGGAGGTCAAGGATTTAGCCAGTGCTTTGCGGTCAGGCACGCTTGCCGAACGAACGGACGCACGAAACCGTGTCAGTCAAGCGCAGGATAATGCTGTACCGACATCGGAATTCTCGCAATTTCGAAAGACCTTCGGGAGCGACTATGATGCACAAAAGCTCCCTTTAGATCAGCGCCTTTACATCGGCCCGGACTGGCTAGACGTTCAGGCGTCGCGCATTGCCCGTAAGATCGTGCGACAATCGCAAGACATAAACTTTCAGTCAGCCGATGAGCGCGCGCAGGCATTGCGAGGGTTGCCGCAGGTTGAACTGCCATCGGCACTGATGCACGCACTTTCTCCTGGACCTGGCCCCCTGCCGGCACCGCACGATTGGCCCGCAGGTATCGCCGCTGACGTGCCCGATCCGCCAACGGATAAAGTACAGCTCGCTTTCATCGTCGCGAGAGAACAGGCGCGCGATCGACGCGATCCCGACTACGCGGCCTTCAATGCTTTCTATAGCTTGCCCAAATCCGAGCGCTTGAAAGTCAAGAACTTGCCAAGCGACATCGCGGCCGCCATTAGCGCGGGGCCTACCTGGCTCCCGGGCATAACCAATCCGAAACTCGCTACGTCTCGATACATTGGGCGAAGCGGCACGCTCGCCCGTCTCGAACGATCTGGTGGAGACACTTCCACGGCCGCGGCGATCCTCGCCACATTACAGGCCTTCGATTTCGCTCGTGAACAGATGGATGAGGGGTTTGTCAGACCTGCAGAAGCGCGCTTGTCTGGGCCTTCGCGACTCGTCTTTCGGGTTCCACTCGATGATTTCGATGGCGGTCGACCGGACGCTGGGCCGACTGTCGAGCCGGCCGGCGGTTTCCCATTCACCTTCGAGGCGCTGACGAACTGGGGCGCTTTCGACCTTGCGGTCGTGCGGCGGGCAGAGCGCCTTTTCGAACCGCTCGCCGCCTGGGCGGCATCGACGGAGGAGGCTGGTCCTGGCGGCTTACTCCCGCCGTCATGGGCTCGCGTTGAGACGCGCGACGAGGCGGCAAAACTTTTATACCAGGGCTTAACGCGAGGCGACAGCTGGGCGGTCCGCCACGACGAAAACCGGGCCCTTAACGCCGACGCGTACTGTCCACCGGCGCTCGGTCGACTTGGCACGGTTACGAGTCGTCTGCGCATGGCGGAGATCGTGGCGTCCGTGAAAGCCCCGCGCTGGGACGAGACCGCCATCGAGATGCCTTTCCGTGTATTGCTATCTCCGGCTCAGGATGCCCGGTTCCGGGTGCGGCTGCCGGTGACGGGGGCGGGGGCGGACTTCCAGCTCCGATCCGATGGCCCGGTTCCTCTCTGGTTTGCCTGGCTCGACGAGGCTGCAGGAGCCGCCAGCGTGCGGGCCGTTTGGTCGCCCGATTTTCGACCTGAGGCCCTTGTCGACAGCCAAGGCGGTGCCCCGCCTCACGGTCCTTGGGCTCCGTGGGCCATGCCACGATCGGTCACGTCACGCGACCCGTACGGGGGCGCGGAGCCGCTCTACGGCAAGGGCGGGAGTGACGCCACTGATGACTACTGCGCCCAGAATCCGGGCGACTGTGTCGCACCTGAGCGTTTCCGCACTGGTCTCGATGCGGGCGATCGCCATGAGATCGTCGCCCTGTCCTCCCTTTACGGCCTCCCGGTCCTCGGTGCACGGGACGAAAAGGGTGCGATTCTCGATGCAAGCCAAGCGCCCGTTCCCTCGGGTTTCCGCTTGCGCGACGCTGTGCTTGAGACACTCAATGGCGAGCCGGCAAGCAGCACGAACCCGGTTGGTGATTGGTCGACAATCTACCGCCCGAAGGCCTTGGGCGTTACCGAACTCTCTCTGACAGCGCTTGGCGGTACGTTCGTCGCCGACACCGACTTTTCGCCGCCGGCTTCGGCGCGGGTTAAGGATGGTGCGTTGTTCGACGCGTTCGCGCTGGAGCGTTGGAGCCAGGCCACGGTGCTTGGGCGCGACGTCCGCGTCGAGGCGGTCTACAAAGGATTTCTGTTCCCGCTCGGTCACAGGGCCTCGCTTGTCAAACTGACAGAGCGGCGCATGATGCCGGTCGAGCCGAAGGGACCGCCGGTTGCCTTTCTGGTGCAGCGGTTCTTCCTGCGCATCGGAAAACCCGATAAAAAGTATCCGGCTGCTGGTCAGCCCAACGGCGGCCGGACTTGGCCGCCCGGTCGCGTCGACATCCTGACCCGCGTCACGCCCGATCTGTTGGACCCCGCGGATTCGAGCCCGGAGCAGGACGGCACCCACGAGACCCGCAGCGGCCGTATCTATTTGCGACCGGTAGACAAACCCACGCAAACGCTTCCAGGTCTCGTGTTTTGGCCACGGGTTTCACCCGGCGAAGGCGGTGAGGTTCAGTTCGAACTGCAGATTGACCAACGCGGAACGCCGGCGCGCATGCCGCTTATCTTCGTCGACAACACGGCGGTAAATGACGAGCAAGCCCTTAAGGCCCTCACCGTCTGGTACAATGGTCTTGCCGACGTCACACCGCCAAACTGGCGCACGGTCCTGCCGCTTGGCGGCTCGAAGCGCCGCTACGCGGCCGAACAGGAGCCGGATGCCACCAGCTTCGAGACGCTGGATTGGACGATCAAATCCGAAGGTCGTCAAACAGACCTCATCACCGTCGATCGCGAAAAAGGCTTCGGCTTCCACAACGAGACGTTCACGTCCACGCCACTGATGGCCGGCGTTGACCAGCCGCCATTCTATCCAATCATGGCGAGCGGAAATGTCCGCATAACCCAGATCGAACGCATGACGGGCGGCGGCGTGTCGTGGACACCCATAATCTTCGATCACGAGTATCGTGCCTTTGGCTTTCCGCCCGATGACCGCCTTAAGGCTAAGGCGACACCTGGTGCGGATGAGCGCGCCGCAAAGACGGATATCTATATTGATATCCGTGGCGAAACCAAGCTCGACATCCGTCGCGCCGGTGATCGCATCGGCGGACCAGCGCGGCCGGACACGACATTCAAGGGCGTCTCGCGATCGCGCGGACCAATTGGCGGCGGGTCCACATCCACGAAAGCTGTCGCGCTGAATAGACCGGCCTCCACCGGAATGGATACGCCGGACCCGTCTACCTTCTTCGATCAATCGTCAAGGCTGCTTGGGATCTTCACGATTGGCCAAGTGATATCGTTTCTGACCGCGACTTTGAGCGACACACCCAGGTTCAAGGAACTTACTCACTACGTGTCTTCGGTCGCGGAGGATCTCGATAGCACCTCCGCAAACGCCCGTGCCGCCGCAGCCGCCAAGGTCAGGGATCTGGTCCTCCTGCCGATGCGCGAGGCACTCACCGACTTGGCACGCCAGTTCTACCTTGCTACGCGGACCGATCAGACACCATTCGATGCGGCGACCGAGCGGAAGATGGTGGGGCGTCTGGGCTACCTCTATCCGGACCTCGCCAAGGCGTGGACGGGACTTTCTGGCGCACTCGACAATGCGATCGCTGTCGCCGGTACCGCTGATGGTGCCTCGGCGCTTCTCAACGCCTTCGCCGACATCTATGCGACAGGCCGCCTGTTTCTCGAGGCCATTGAGCGAGTGGCGGCCGATCCCGTTTCTCCGGCGCTTGCGGCGCTGCGCGATACCGTGAACGTCGCCTTCGAAGGTCTCGCCGCGCAGGCAGCCAAGATCGCCGGCACGGAAGCCGGTGCACTGAAGCAACAGCTGGGCGATCTTCAGAAGCGTGTCTGCGATCAGGTCAGCGAACTGTTCGCGGTAGGCACCACGCAATTCCGCGCTTGGCGCCGCCTCGTCTTCGCGCTGCCGGGCCAGCAGGGCGTCAACATGGGTTCTGCCACAGTCGAGGCGTTCGAAACCGCAGTCGAGACTGCGCTGGCGGCGGCATCGGTGACAATCCTGGAAGGCCTGTGCGCCCGACGTTCGCCGGACGACCTCGCAGCGCCCATCGCCCAGGCCTTCATCGCAGCCATGAATGACGCCATCGGCGCAAAGACGACCGATCTCCAGAAGGCCCTCGCTCAGGCACTCGATGAATGGCGTCTTGGGGCAATGACCGACGCTGAGCGCATCACGGGAACCATGTTTTCGGCGGGTCTGAACATGGTCGGGCAGTTGCTGGCCGCGGCCGCCGACTTGCAGGCGGCCGCCGAGGCGAGTGCGACGGCCGTGATCGCCGCCGCCGTCGACGCGGGCCGCGCGGCAATCAACGCGGCAGGCGCCGCTGCCGATCAAGCGCTCGACAAGATCGACGAGATTTGCGCCACGGCAACCAGGGTGATGCAGTCGCTTGCGGATGAGCTCTTGCCAACCACGGCACTCATCGCAGCCGCACGCAATGACGTGGCCGCCAAACTGGAAGCATTGGCGCAAGAACTGGAGGGGCTCAACCCACCTCAGCCAGCCCTCGCAGCCACGACGCGGACCATACGCGGCTCGCTCCTCGGCGCGATGGCGCCTGCGGTGGCACTGGAGGCCAGCGTTCTCCAGGCAGGAACAATCATCAAAGGACTTATGCCAGCATACGCGTGCGCCGATCCGACTCAGTTCAGCGCCGCACTCGATGCTCTGGTCGCACTGCCGCGTCATCGCGTAGCGCTCGTGCAGGCGCTGGTAGCGCTTCCCAGAACGGTGGCCGCACAAACGCCGCCGCTTGCGCAACTGCTGAAGGATGTTGCTTCGCTTTCGTCCGCACCCTGGCCTGCGGCGCAGGATGTATGCGAGTCAGTCGCGGTGGCGGTACAGGCGGCGGCCGACATGGCAAAGGACGCGACGGCACTGGGGCGCTTCAAGGCATCGGAGGCCCAAAGCATTCTCCGGGCGACTCGGGATGCGGCCAAGCTGTTTCCACCGCTCCAGCAAACGCTCGATGCGATGGTAACGCAGGGGCTCGCCGACGCAATGACCGTCCTGCAGACCGGGCTGTCCGGCGCCGTCGCAAACCCACCACTGCAAACAATCGGTGATATCGAGCGCTTCGCTCAGGCGCTTGGCGACGCGTCCGCTTTAGTTGAGGGCCATCTAATAACGTTGGCCGACCAGATCTGTGCCGGCTTCGAGCGACCCGTTATAGACGCGGTCGCCTTCCGGCTCGCAGCCAGTCGATCTTTCGTCGAGCGTCTGCTCGCGGCAGGAGCAGTGGTGCTCTCGTCCGCGACGGCAGTGCTCGCGAACCTTCAATCGCGGCTCGTCGACGCCCGTGACGGCATCTGGAAGTCGCTCGGCGGAGGTCCGTTCACCCCCAACGCCGGCTCAACGCCCGACGAAATCCTGAACGATTTGGCTGGATTGACCAAGGCGAAGCTGCGCGAGCTGCTTGCGGTCGGCTATCCGCAGTCACGACGGGCCGGCTTGCCAGACGAGAACGATCCAAAACAGGCGGATCCAAGGGACTACCTTCGCGCCGAGAGGATAGAGCTCGACCGTCTCGCCCAGCTGCCCGACGTGGCCGCTTGGCTGGGAAACCCGCCCAATGCAATCGAGCAAGCAGCAGCTCTGTTCGACGATTGGGGGCACGGACGCTCTTCGGCTGCTCTTCTCTTCGACAATCTTCGCAAGGCTGCCGACGTCGTGCTGAGCGGAGACCTCAAGCGCCTCGTCGATCTCGAAGGAGCGCGGCGCGTCATTGACGAGAGGCTTCGCTCTCTCGTGCCGTCACAGATTTCGGTCGAGTACGACCTCGAATCCGACCTCTCCCCGTTCCCCACATCCAAGCCGATCTTCATTCCAGGAGATCAAAGTCGGCTCGTCATCGCAGCGAGCGCGGTCTACGACCTGCTCGACGCTGGTCGGGCGCCCGTGTTGAAGGCCGAGTGCCGGATCGAAGCGTTTGACATCAATCTGTTTGATATTGTGACGCTAATCTTCGATGGCGCCCGCTTCACCAGCGGGAGCGAGCAAGGCTCTCACTTCGACCTTACCTACAAGGATTTCCAGCTCGGTCCGACGGCCGCGTTCCTGCAGCCACTGCAAGCGCTCATGAACCCTGGTGCCAGCGGTCCGTTCGTCAGACCGCTCGCAGGTCGTCCCGGCATCGAAGCGGGTTACACGTTGGATCTCGGGATCATCTCGATCGCCGCGATGTCGTTTTCGAACGTCGCTATCCGGGCCTCCTGTAGCTTGCCGTTCGACAACAGCGAGGCCGAGTTTACTGCCTCGATCGGCGCGGAAGACCGCCCTGTTCTGCTCTCCATCCTGCCATACACAGGCGGCGGCTTCCTGTCCCTGACGTCGAGCGCCAAGCGAATTACCGGCTTTGCAGCCTCATTCGAATTTGGTGGCGGCGGCGCATTCCAATTCGGGCCCTTGAGCGGCCAGGGACGCATCTCCACAGGAATCTATCTGCGCAAATACATGCAGGACGATCAGGATTTCGTCGTCATTGACGGCTTCTTCTACGCTGGCGGCGAAGCGCACATCGCCTGCTTTGGCGTTGCCGCAACGCTTGTTGTGCGGGTAGGCCAAGACGCTGGCGGCAATCTCGTCGGTCGTGCGACGTTCACATACTCATTCTCGCTTGGGATCACCAAAGTCGAGTTCAAAGTCGGTGTCTCGCGCCGCATCGGCAAAGGGTTTGGCGGAGGAGGCGGGGCGGGTAGCAGCGGCGATACCCTCCGTCTCGCGAAACGCCCGCCTTTCATCGTCGGTATGGCCGGTACTCGAGCGGACGCCGAAATCGCGACAGTCGCTTGCCAAGCGGTCTCGCAGGTCGAGGACTGGGCTCGATATCTCACCTACTTCGCCAACGACATCTCGGGGTTCGCTAATGACTGACGCGCAATCGATCAACGTCCGAGTCGCGTGCCAGGTCGTCGCCGCGGGCATTTTTGGCGACAAGGCTCGCGTCACGCTGGCCTTCTCCCCTATGGCCGCCACGGACACGGACATCAACACAGTAGACCTCGCAAGATGGCCAGAAGAAATTGCCAACCTCCTCGGGATCACGTCAGCATCGCCTGAACGGCCGCCAATTTCGATCAGGGTTGCGCCCTTGGGGGTTAAGGGGTGGCGCCCGGCTCTTTCTTCAACGCCTGGTGATTTTGATGCTGCTGCGCTGCCATTGGCAATGGAGACGCGCATAGTTGCGGCTGACCTCGATGTTCTGTCGGTCCTTTGGCAGGAAGCCATGCGCGGCGCCTCAGGCCTGGTGGCGATCCAGGAGCTGCTGGATCAAGGCAACAACGCAACCCGCGATCGATTGACGCGCAAGCCCGAGGACGCCAATGCCACCCAACGTACGCCGGACATCCACGGCACGGGAAGAGCCGACGTTGCGATGGGGCTGACGGTTGAACGTGCCGCGGTTATTGGTTTTCGAGCATTGCGGCCCGGTCGTCCACTGCCGCGAAGCAAGGCCTTGGGGCATCCGGCGCGCCCATATCCCAAAAACCTGACGCTTCGTGCGCTCGGCGCATATGACGAGGCTCAAGCCAATGATGACGCATGGGCAGATCTAAAGAGCAGCCGATTGCGTGCGGATGCGATCGCGGCAGCTCGCCGCGATTACGAAAAAGCCTCGACCTCGACGGCCGCCACAGCCGCGCTGAAGCAAGTTGTCGCCGTCATGGAGACCGGCGAAAGCCAGGCAGCCGACATGGTGGAGGAGGCTCTGAAGGCAATCGAAGCAGACTCGGTTCCCGGCTTCTTTCCATCCGAAGCCGTCGCTGCTTTTCGCCTGGCTTCGCGGCCCGCTACGCATGAGGCGGACACCCGCCGATCTGCGAAACTGGAAGGCGCCGCCCCGGAGGATTTCACGACGGACGAGATGGCGCGACGCCGGTTCTTCGCGCTCCAGAGCAACCCCTCGCTCGGGCGTCTGTTTCATTTCGTCGTCGACGCGGAATGTCTCGCGTCCGACCTTGAGGGGTTGCTGCTTGGCTCAGCCGTTCCCTTTGTCGAGGAAAACATCGTCGATCTCCTGCCCGAAGATGGCGGCACGCCGATCGATTTGGGCCAGATGCCGCAACCGCGCAAGCTCGAGGCGCGCTTCGCCTTGCTGGGCGCCTCGCTCAAGTTCAAGAGTGCGGGACGTGGAAATCCTGTCGCGGTACCGCCCACGATCTGGACTTTAGCAAAGCAGCGTCTTCGCAAGGCCGGTGACAGCGGCCAGGCGGGACATTTCTATCCTTCGAATCGCGAGGAGTTCGATGCTCTTTCTGCAAAGGAGGATCCGCGCGAGCTTGGTGCCTGCGATAGCATTGACGCTATCATCGATTTACGGCAAACACTCTCATTCGGCAAAAGGAACGCACCGTTCAACGCCGCCCCTCGCTATGAAATTCTGACGCTTGATTCGATTACCAGTACGGGCGCGCTCGACAACAAATCAAGACAACAGCCGACATTGGCTTACGCGTCCGAGACGCGGCGGACTGCGGGTTTGGCCCTTGCCGACCGGCGTCGGCAAGCTCACGCAATTGCGCGCTATTGCGCAAGTGAATCCCAAGTTGAGCGCGATAAGCAGGACGCGCTCCTCGTTCTCGACGCTGCCGACCTGACCGTCGGCTACAAGCTCGACGTCGGCGTGCGTTCAACCAAAGATGGTGCTGGCGCGCGAAGCCGTTGGCATACCCTGATGCATCGCAAGGTCAAGTACTCGTTGGCACTTACCGAGTCCGGGCTCAGCGATTTCTCTGGAACCAAACTGGAAAGGCGAATCAACGCTCTCTACCTCGACGGCGCGGATGCGCGCCGGGAGGCCGACGACGGCCTTTTCCATGCGCCAGCGGCATTGCGCGAATGGGCTGAGAAGGAGCCCGGTTGGGAAAGCGGAGTTGAAACGGCAACGGCCTTCGCCGAGGACATCGTCGGTGCGTGGCGCGGCGATCCACCAGGGCTGGCGTGTGGGCTCGAGACGCATTCGCTCGATTCCGCCGACCTGCCTTTCAACATCACCTATGACCTTCCGACCCGCAATGAGCTTGGCGGGGCGCTCACACCGCCGCCGGCTCGCTACGGCTGGTGTTACCACCTGGCGGCGCGCCCGGTCTTTCTCGGCGGTGTGTCGATGCCGCTTGAGCGCGCGCTTGGCCACTACGAACTGAGTCGCATCGTCCATGGAAACGGCAGCCTCGTTCTGCCTGAAGCCCGCGACGCAGGGAAGAGGTTTCAACGTCACGAGCGCATCGAGGCGCCCGCGATCGCTGTGCCGGACGCACTCTTTGGCACGCTGACTGCGGCAGGCCAGAAGACATCCGTGCTGCTCGCTGGGCGGTACCCCGCCCCGCAGGCCGCCACCATGGTCGTGCGTGCCGTCACGGATCCTGAAAATCGTCTCGTCGCGGCGCTCCCGCAAAACACGGCGACGGACAAGGGCATCGCCGGCGTTGGCTTCGACCGGCGAGTGCTGCTTATTCCCGCAGTGCCGCTGGACGTCGCGGGGCTGCATGGTGCCTTCGACACGCTCAAGAACGATGGCGTCGATCGCAATTTAAAACTTGCCGAGCCGCGGATGCTGATGGACGACGAAAAGGTGACCGCACCTGACGAGGCTGAGCAATACCCTCGCCCGCTTTCCCCGGAGATCGTTCCCTCCGCGCCTCACGATGGCTCGGACGCTCAACCGGCGGTCTGGGTCGAAAAGCGCGTGGCCTGGCGGGCACTGGCAGTCACCTCACGTCCCAAGGGCGGGCTCAAGGGCTTCGACTATCGGGCGGCCTGGGGTGGCCTGCCGATCTTTCGAGCCGCAGCGGCCGAGCCAGCCCCCAAGGCAGCACCTGGCAAGCGCGTCGTGCCATGGCGTGGGCAAACGGATCAAGGCGAAATCTTGCGCCGCGCGGATGACGAAATCGTCATCTTCAAGAATGATCCTTCGCTGAAACGGACGATCCATTTTTCCGCGGTCAACGCCCCATCTGGAGCGGCCGTCTTTCGAGCCCTGCCGAAGGGAGGTTATACGGAGCCTGAGCGGACACCGTATTTTCCTGACCCTGGCGCAACCGGCTTGATAGTCGCGGTTTGGTTCAAGGGCGCAGAGAACGGAGAGCCGATTGCGACAGTCCCCGTCAAGCTCTATCCGAGCGATACCGATGCGGCCAGCAAGCCTGTCCCTAAGGGCTATCCGGATGCCTTGCCGCTGGTTCTCGACCTTGTACGCGTGGAAGTCGCGCCAGGCAAAGACCGCATTGCCGTCACCGGAACCCAACCTTATAAGGGCGCCCCAACCCTGAAGGCGGCTTATGTTGAGGTCCGTATAGCGCCTGGCGAGGAACTCTCGATCGGGGTCTGGGCGCTTCCCAGCAAAGCCTTTCTTGCACACATTTTTGAAGCCACTGGAACCTTACTGGCACTCGCGACGACGGCCAAGGACCTGTCCCCTATCAAGAAGCCTGGATCCATCTTGGAAGAACTCGCGGCACTCGCGACGAGAGGAGGCAGTGGCGGCGAGCGGGCTATCACAGGCCTCGGCGGGCTTCCTGTCGGCTACTCTGCCGACCTCGTCGTCCTCGCCGAAAAAATGCTCGCGTCGATGCTCAAGCAGCCCATACGCGAAGTCGCGGCAGTCACAATGCTGAATGCCACCTACGCCGTCGATCTGCCGCGAGCACTGCCGTCAACCGACGCCGCCGGGCTGGTCATACGCCGTCTCAATCCCGACACAATAGAAGCGGTGCTTGGCGGCAAAACCTGTCTCGCGCCCGCCGTGGTTGTGGATATTCCGGCGACCGACGAGGACGGTGCAACGCCCGTCCTGCTCAGTGGTCTCATCGGAACGTCGATCCAGCGCAAGCTGAGTGCCCTCGGCCCGACCGTTGGGGCGGTCGAGATCACAGCGATCGGCGCCGCTGCGGCACGGGGACGGTTTGACGACCCGGACCGCGGGCGCTCGCGTGATGACATTGCCCGCGGACTTTGGCCACGGCCAGACGGTGTAACACCGATGAGCGTTCGCGATCTGTATGGATTTGCTCTTGATGCCGACGGTTATCCGATCTTTCGTCCCGAGACGGTCAGACTGCTCCGCATAGAAGGCTTTTCACCCAACTCCGCGCCTGAACTCCTGGATGTCCAGCGCCGCGCCCGTCTCGCGGACAACGGCTGTCCGAAGCCTGGCGATGAGCGATTGCGAGCAGAGCGGCCGCCTGCCTTTCCCGACGCGCGCGCGCGCTACATCAGCATCTACGCGCAGGCGGCTACGCCGCATGGTGGCATGCTTGCCACTCGATACGGCGAAGCGGTGCCAAACATCGTCGCGCCCCCACGGCTTCCTGGTGAGCGCGACGACGCAAAGGCGGCCGCAGTCGCTGCGCGGCCCATCCAGGCGCAATGGCTGAATGCAACGGTTAGGCCTTCGAGGCCGTCCGGCCGGGAGCCGCAGCCTTCCTTTGTTTGGAACTATACGCCAAGCCCCGAGAGTGAGGGAGCTAGTGAGGTTCTCATTGCACACCGGAGCATGATGGTCCGGGTCAGACTTGCACGTCCCTGGTTTTCGTCGGGAGATGGGGAGCGATTGGGTTTGGTGACTTGGCCACCGAACTTGCCCTGGCTCGCTTCCGCCGATCTACGTGCCGACACGCTTCGTGATCTAGCTCCGGGACGAGACCCTATCGACCTGCTCAAGTTGCCTAGCGACGGAACAAACGAACTTTATCTGCAGGATGCGGATCTCGGGCCCGGCGGCGCCTACGTGACGCGATGGGGTGCTGATCCGACTCGACAAGATGACGGCCTGAAGGGTTGGCTCATGTCACGGGATAATTTCCCCGAACTGCCGACAGCCCGGGACGATGGCAAGGACCAGTTCTCCGGGCCGGCTTCGCCCAGGACGGCAGTTTTCGTGCGCGACGTCGTGATGCCGCTCCCCGTTCCTGAGGGTGCAGGAGGCCAATCGCCGGCGCGCACGATGATCGTATCGCTTCTCACGTTCGCCCCGCGTTTCGATCCTCAGGAGGAGACATGGTACGCCGATATCCGGATCGACCCCTGCGCAGCGGTCACGCCTTTCGTCCGTCTCGGGCTCGTCCGGTATCAGCCGCATGCGGCGCCTCATCTGCGGGTCTCCGAACCGGTAACGCAATGGGTCCGCATCCTTCCCGATCGCGAGCTACGCGTTACAGGCCAGCGGTATACGAACAAGGCGACCAAGATGGTGCGCATCCAGGCCTCGGTGTCTGGCATCACGGACAACAGCGCAATTCTGCCGAAGATGGAATTCGCCCTTCGCCGTCGCCGTCCGGATGGCGAGGGCGATCACTCGGAGAGTGAGGTACAAAGGGCGGAGGTAGAGCCTTGCTGTGCCGGATCGAGAGCGGAGTGGAGTCGCTCATTCGTCATCCCGGCTGCGGCGTACGACAAAGCCGGCGAGCAATGGTTCGTCACTGCCGCCGAGACGGAGCTTTCTCGGCCAGGAAGCTATACTGACGAGCCGCGCTACGGGACCGCGACAGAGGCGCCTTCGGCTCGCGCTGGAGAGAGCTTCCTCGTCCGTATGCCGCTTGCGCGACTGAAGACCACGGTCGGAAAGCCGCCGCCCGAGATAGGCGAATAGGGCACGCCTTGCGTCGAGGCCGGACAGTAGGTAACCGAGGGTGCCTCTCATTGGGGCTCTGACTCGAACTATCGCCGTCGCCACAGGCGTCTCGGATCGGATGCCGCTCTGGCAGCTTCTGAGGTACTGACTCTCAGCGAAATCGCGCCCTCGGCGATTCATTTGAAGCGCGCCGGGATGCCCTAATGCTCGTGTATTTCCTTTTAGATAAAACAGTCATTTTTGCCTGATCGCGGATCGCTATCGCGCTCCCACTCCATAGCTGAACCCAGTGCCGAGTTGCCGGCCGGCAGGTCGTGGCGCTAGTCTAGCCCTCACGCGGTCTGCATAAACTTCGCCTGGGCGCTTGTCCCATCGGCAAACGCTGACTCTATTTTTGAGTGATGTCTATCAATTCCCAAGTGTAGTAGGGCGATGAATTCGTGTAGGCAAACAATTCGGCGTCGCCCTGATCTCCCGGTTTTGTGTCCCAGGACGCATTTCGCAGAATAAGAATATCAACTGTGTCTGACCCAGCTGCGACGCAATGCTGACCTGCGTCATCGGTCTTCAATTTGCCTCCCCCCTCAATGAGGCAGCCCGAAATCGGCTTCCCCTCCTCCCAGTCGTTGAATGGACCGGGCCAGTCATTGACTAAAATCAAAATAGTATGATTGCCGACGTTTTCCGTCAGCTTAAACCGATACACATCCGTCGACATCGTCGCCTCCCATGTTCTAGAACATATTGAGCACTCGTAGAGTGTGCTGATACTAACAACCCTTGCTTCAGAGGTCGACGGGCTGTGCAGCGCCTTATCCTATGCATTTGCATCACGCCGTTTCGATCCACGCTCTCCCGAGCGGTCAGGGAGCGTATGCATGAGAGATAGGGCAGAAGACCGCTTAGGCATTCAGAGTTCTGGTTTGGGAGAGTCTTGCGAACACTTGCCCTTTCTATCGAAGGATTGCGTGTCTTAATCATGGGCGAAGGTGACAAACAGGTACATAAGGTTGCAGGCCTTTCTTGAACTGTGTCGGGATAAGATCCTGCGCTAGAGACCTACTGGCAACGAACGCGATTGAACAATCGCCTGGATGACTGCGGAGCCGGGTTGGGCCTTGGCCGCGGTAATCGCGGCTTTCAGCTCGGGCATAGTATTCGCTTTTGCAACCTGCGCGATACCCATGCCACGTGCGAGCTCGAGATAATCCCAGCGCGAAATGACAGAGAAGGGCAGGGGATCGTGTTTTGGATCGCTATAGTAGCGCCTATCGAGAAGGTACTGCTCATAACCGTAAAGACCATTGTCGACGATCAAGACTATGACATTGAGTTTCAGGCGCGCCATCGTCGACAAAGACTGTGCGGTCATTTGAAAGCCGCCATCGCCGCATATCACGAGAGGGCGCTTTCTTTTGGCGACGGCAGCACCTACCGCTGCTGCAACGGAATGCCCGATCGAGGCCCAGATTGCGTTCGCCATGAAGCAATCTTGGCCACTCATCTGAATACGTGCGGCCGAATAGATTCCAAGAAAAGTATCTGCAATCGTCAGGTATGAAGGATCAAGGCCAGCGAGTTGCTCGACGACACGAAATAGATCGTCGTAGGTCATGCCGTTTGCTGCGGATGCAATGACAGGCGCGGGCTCAGATGGCGCGCGCGGAGGTTGCGGGACAAGGTCCCGATCGCCGTCCCACGCGGCCTCGCCCTGCTCGCGCACCCTGTAGGGCCCGGACTGCGGAGCCGTTGGCTGGCCCGTCTCCATCATCGTATTCTTGTCAAGCTGTGCCAGCAGTTCTGTGAAACTAAGCTGCTCTGCGGCGCCGCCGAAGCTATAGATATTGCCATCCCACACGCGGATTGTCTTCTTGTGTTGCGGAATCATGATGCTGGCATGGCCTGAGCCGAAGACAGCCCCCAGCGACACGATCAGGTCGGCGCCACTTATGGCGGCCTTGAGAGGTGATGGTGCCTTTTCGCCGTTGAAGACGCCTATGAATTGCGGATGTGCTTCCAGCAAAACTGTGCGCTCAAGAAGCGTCGTCGTCCACGGGATCTTGAGCTTGTCGATGACCGAGAGCATGGTCGTGGCAATGCCGTATCGTTGTACCTCGACACCGACGATCAACACAGGTGCTTTGGCTGCCTTTATGGCCTGAACGATTGCCTTGGCTGATTTGGCAGCGACCCCCGCTGGAACTGTGAGATTCAGTTTTCCTGCCGGAGGCGCACAGGCGGATGCAAGAACACCTTGTGGAATCTCAAGATAGACAGGCAGCTTCCGGGTAATGGCAGTGCTGATCGCCTGGTCAATTTTGGCGGGGACCGCCGCGAGCGTCGTAACCCGTTCGCAGAAGGCCGTTACAGGTCGGAATACGTCGAGATCGGTATGAGCTCGTCCCATCGAGTGGGAGTACACAACTCCCGTGCTGGTCTGATCGCTGATGTTCCTTTCCGACGGCCCTCCGTTGATCACAACAACAGGGCTGCGTTCGACAAAGGCTCCGGCGATGGCATTGACGAGACTGAGGGTGCCAACGCCATAGGACACTGCGACAGCGGCGAGTCCGCGGATTCGCGCATAGCCGTCCGCGGCATAGCCAGCTTCCAGATCGCTGCTAGTGACAATTGCTGAGAATCCTGGCGTGCTTTCGGCGGCATCGTACAGGTCAGCGCAATAGACTGAGGGGACACCAAAAAGCGCGTCTGCTTGCTGCTTCTTCAGACGATCGATAATATAATTGGCGACTGTATAAACCATCCGCGTGGCCTCACTTGTTGCGCATCAACCATGGGCGATCGTCAGCTGTAGTGAATGCGAGGCCAGCAAAAACGTCCTCGGCCATCTTCCGGATATGCTCGCACATCGACGGAACCGGATTTTCATCGTCGACTCCACATTCGTACGACCCGCCGACCACCACATGATCTGACCGCGGGAAAACATAGGTCTGGTCAGTGCTGTAAAGATAATCTAGCCCCGGTTGGGCTTTCAGGAGCACGAGCTGGCCTTTGATCGGCACGATGTCCTTGTCGTGAAACAATACGCCGGCACCATGGCCTGTGCAGTTGATGATGGTCGGCTCTGCAAGATTGGTGACGTCCGCAGCGCTGCCAAAGACCTTGTGTTGTGGGACTACGCCGGCCGTGCGCAAATCAGCTCTCAGCCGAGTGAGGAACACCGGAGGCTCCACAAGCAGTGTCTTGTAGCCGTATCCTTTGGACTTGAGCTTCGCGAACGGCAATTGCGGGTAGTCGTCGGGTGCGGGTATTATGTCCTTTGGCACCTTGTCGAAGGTCGCGCTCAGTTTTTTGGTATAGTTGGTCCGGTATGAGACGCCGAAATTTTGGCCAATCCGTTGCTCGTGCATTCGATACGCAACGCGAAGAATATCCTCGAACTGCTGCTTCGCGGCGGCATTCGATTGGTCAAATTCGACCACGGAGGGCGCCCATTGTCCGCCCGCGACGTCTGATGTCGTGCCACTCAGGCGATCGGCATAGATGCTGACCGTGTAGTCTTTCGTCAGAAGCGTCGCGGCCGTAAGGCCCATGACGCCGGCGCCGACCACCGCCACGCGTGTGCCCGGTGCGGCGTGTTGCCCTACGATCTTCACAACGGCGTCTGCGCATCCCCAACTCATGGTGATCCCGGCACCTCCATGACCATAGTTGTGGACTACAAATTTGGGCCCGATCGTCTCTGCGCTGAGTCTGAACGACCCTTTGCGATATGGGCGGACCCCCGCCTTGTAGATACATTCAGGTGCGGTACAGTTGAAGTCCGGTGACGGTAGAATTGTCCTCGCCATCATGTCCTTGTCCCCCAGGTATGTCTAAGAAGCCAATTATCTCTTTGACAGCGGGATACTTCGCGCGAAATGAAATAGGTTTGTCGGGTCGAAAGCGCGTTTGACGGCCTTCAGTCGTCCAAAATTCTGGCCCCAATACGCGTTCTGCCAGTTAGGAAGATCGGCATCGATGTAGTTGACGTAGGCTTTCCCGGGCACATGGGGACGCATTGCTTGGTAAAAGGCATTGGCCTCGGTCACGCGAGCTTGGGTGCTGGTAGTGCTATCCCACCCGGAATAGTAGTGGATCATGTATTGGATGCTTCTTCGGTGAGGAAAAGCGCTCTCGCCTTCGCCCATAGCGTCGATCGCGCCGCCATAGGCATTCAGGATCGTCGCAATATGTGTGGAGGATTGCCCCGTCATCTGGGCCAACAACATTGTCATTCCTGATGTCGTCAAGGCAGGCACGAAATCGGACTTCTCCTTTTGGTAAGCCGGGTCTGGGTCACTGCCGGCAAAGTACTGCACGGCGTTCCAGAAACTCATTGTTCTGAATGTGCGCGGTTTGCTCAGGGGTTCGATTCTTTCGAGCGCCCGGAGATCCCTGTCAATGATGTCCGCTGGCGCAATACTCTGACCAAGGCAGCGCAGCGACACGGTGTTCGGATCAATCTTCGCGATCTTCAACAATGCGGTCGTCCCTCTATGGGTCACTGGTGCCCATTGCTGCCAGGCATCGACGATGCGAAGCGCCCGGCTGGCCGGGAGTGACCACGACTGACCGAAGACGATCACAGACCCAATAGGATGCACCGAAAAGGTGAACTCAGTGGCGATGCCGAACGAGCCGCCGCCGCCGCCGCGACTGGCCCAATAGAGATCCGGATTTATTGTCTTGGTGGCCGTAATAGTTGCGCCAGCTGCACTGACCATGTCCAGGGATTGAAGATTGTCACTGGCGAGCCCGTAAGCGCGGGAAAGCAACCCATAGCCTCCCCCCAGGGCATGGCCGCCAATTCCGACGCTCGGACACGAACCTGCTGCAAATGCAACGCGTTTGCCTTTCAGGAAATTTTGGATATCGCCGATAGTGGCGCCTGCCCCGACCGTAACGGTGAGATTGGGCTTGTCGAACGTGACCTTGTTGAGACTGCGGATGTCGATGACAACGCTGCTGCTGTTGGAGTAGCCCTCGTAAGAATGCCCACCGCTGCGCACGGCGAAGGCCAGACCATTGTCCTTCACCCATCTAACGACGGCGGCGACCGCTTCGACAGTTGAACAAACGGCAAATAATGCCGGCGCCACCTGGGTTCTCGCGTTATAAACCTTGAGCCGAGTGGCATAGCCGACGTCTCCAGGGCGGAGCATTCGGCATCCTGGAATGTTGGGAAGCCGCGGCAATTTCCGGGCCTTTGCTGCCCTGATTTCTGTAGCGATGTCTTCCGGCTCGGTCAGCTGGTCCCGGGGGCTACCGGCCATCCATGGGAACAGATAAGGGGTTTCCATTGATCAATTCCCCGAACTCGTGCAATGCGAGTGGCCTGCTACCAGTTGGTTCTATTTTTACTACGCGAGACGAAGTTACGGTTGCGCGACGATACCGCAATATCGCGACCGATATGCAACCCTACGTGAATTTTTGAATCAACCGCCGAGGTGCCACGTAGGCAAAACAACGGCTCGCGCTGCAAGCAGATCTATAATGCTCAGTATCCACCCCTTTGCTGGCAATTCATATTTCCAGTAAGGTCCCTCCAATTTGTTTTTCTGCAATGATAATATATTTCTCAAGGAACGCCATAGTTGTTTTCTGATTTCGGCCGGTGCCGTAGCGAGACCGGAGGGGAACGGCGCGGCGATCGTGGCAAACCAGCCGAATTGCCGGGCTGCCACCAATCCGCGTAGACTTTGCTCATGCTGAGAATCGGCTCCGAATTACAGTTGAGCGCCTCCGACCTGGTGGGCCACCTGAACTGCGGCCACCTGACGGCGCTTGACCTCCAGGTGGCGGATGGCGCGCTTGAGAAGCCGAAGATCTGGGACCCCCTGCTCGAGATCCTGCAGCAGCGCGGGGCAGCGCACGAGGCGGCCTATGTCGATCACCTGCGGGCGTCCGGCTTTATGGTCACGGTCATCGAGGGCAAGGGCGTTGATGACAGCTCAGTGGCCGCCACGATCGCGGCGATGCGCGCCGGCGCGCAGATCGTCGTGCAGGCCGCGCTGCGCGCGCCGCCCTTCACGGGCCGGGCCGACATCCTCCGGCGCGTCGAGACGCCAAGCGATCTCGGCAACTGGTCCTATGAAGTCGTCGACACCAAGCTCGCCCGCGAAACCAAGGGCGGGACGGTGCTGCAGCTCTGCCTCTATTCCGACCTCGTCGGGCAGGTGCAGGGCCTCGTGCCAGAATACGCCTACGTTGTCGCGCCCCTTACCGGCTTCGAGCCGGAGGCCTTTCGGGCCAGTGACTATGCCGCCTACTACCGCAATGTCCGCGAACGCTTCGTCGCGTCCTTGAACGGAAACGGCGGCACCTATCCGGAGCCGGTCGCTCATTGCGATGTCTGCCGCTGGCGCGGCCGATGCGACGACCAGCGCCACCAGGACGATCACCTCTCCCTTGTGGCCGGGATCACGGCCGTGCAGCGCGGCGAGCTCGCCGGCCACGACGTCGCCACCATGACCGCGCTGGCCGAGCTCACCCTGCCGCTCCCGTGGAAGCCGGAGCGTGGCGCCGCTTCGTCCTACAATCGCATCCGGGAACAGGCCCGGATCCAAGTCGCAGGGCGCGCGGCCGGGCAGGTGCTCCATGAAGCGCTGCCGATAGAACCGGGCTTTGGCCTGTGCCGCCTGCCGGTGCCGGACGACGGCGACATTTTCTTCGATCTCGAAGGCGACCCCTTCGTCGGCGAAGGCGGCCTTGAATATCTCTTCGGCTATGCCTTCAAGGACGCAGGGGGCGCGCTCACCTACGTCGCCGACTGGTGTCTCACGCCGGCCGATGAAAAGGCCGCCTTCGAACGCTTCGTCGATTTCGTCATCGAGCGGCGAGCGCACCATCCCGGCATTCACATTTATCACTACGCGGCCTATGAGGTGGGCGCGCTCAAACGCCTGATGGGGCGCTACGCCACGCGCGAGGAAGAGATCGACGCTCTGCTGCGCGGGCAGGTCCTGGTCGATCTCTACGCGGTGGTCCGCCACGCCATCCGCGCCAGCGTCGAGAGCTATTCCATCAAGAAGCTGGAGCCGCTCTACCAATTCATGCGCGCGGTGTCGCTGCCCGATGCCAACTATGCCTTGAGCAAGGTCCAGGCCCGCCTGGAGCTCGGGGATGCAGGCGGCATCAATGCGGAAGATCAGGCCGTCGTGACGGGCTACAACCAAGATGACTGTGTCTCGACGGAGCGGCTTCGGGACTGGCTCGAGGGCCTGCGGACTGGCGCGATCGCCTCAGGTGTGGAGATTCCCCGGCCGGCACCGCCTGGAGAGGACGCTCCGCCGGATATTACAGCCTGGCAGGCGCGGATCGACGCAGTTGTGGCCAAGTTGACCGATGGCATTCCGGTGGACGCCGCGGAGCGTAGCGCCGAGCAGCAGGCACTCTACGTGCTGGCGAACGTGCTCGACTGGCATCGCCGGGAAGAGAAGGCCACCTGGTGGGAATATTTCCGGCTGGCGGCGCTGTCCGCGGACGAGCTGGAGGACGAGCGGGCAGGCATCGCCGGCCTCGAATTCGTGGATACCGTGGGCGGAACCGCCAAGGCCCCTGTCAACCGCTATCGATTTCCCGCGCAGGACGCGGAGTTTCGCGGCGGGGAGGATTTGCGCAGCGTCGGCGGCGAGCGCTTCGGCAAGGTCGAGGCCGTCGACTTGGAACATCGCTTCATCGACATCAAGAAAAGGGGCGATACGGCCGGTTTTCACCCCGAAGCGATCTTCGCCCATACCTACATCGACACGGCGGTCCTGGCCGAGTCCCTGGTGCAGATCGGCGAGTACGTGGCCCATCATGGCATCGGCGGCCCCGGTGCCTACAAGGCGGCGCGCGATCTGCTGCTGCGGCGGCCGCCCGATGCCGGCGGCGCGGCGCTGCGCCATCCGGGCGAGAGCCCAGTCGATGCGGCCTGCCGCCTCGTCCCGGCCTTGCAGGGCGTGCTCGCCATCCAGGGACCACCTGGCGCGGGCAAGACCCATATCGGCGCCTACGCAATCCTTGCGCTGGTCAGGGCCGGCCTTCGCGTCGGGGTAACCGCCAACAGCCACAAGGTCATTCGCAACCTGCTAGTGAAGGCCGCCGAGGAAGCAGCGAAGGAAGGCTTCGACCTGCAGTGCCTGCACAAGGTCACGGATGCGGAAGACAATGTCCCGTACCTCACCTTCACCACGAAGAACCCCGATGCCCTCGGCGCCTTTGCAAGCGGCTACAACGTCCTCGGCGGCACGGGGTTCCTGTGGGCCCGGCCCGATGCAGTTAGCCTCGTCGACGTGCTGTTCGTGGATGAGGCCGCGCAGATGTCGCTAGCCAACGTGCTTGCCATATCGCCAGCCGCAGCCAGCCTGGTCCTGCTTGGCGATCCGCAGCAGCTTGAGCAGCCAATGCAGGGCTCGCACCCCGAGGGTACGGAGGTCTCTGCCCTCGACCATCTTCTCGGCGGGCGGCAGACCATCGCCGAGGACGAGGGCCTGTTCCTTGACCAGACCTGGCGCCTCCACCCCGACATCTGCCGGTTCACCTCCGAACTGTTCTACGAAAGCCGCCTCCTGCCCCGTCCCGGTCTCGAGAACCAGGCCATCCTGGTGGACGGCCCGCTTGGCGGGAGCGGCCTGCGCTATGTCGCGGTGCAGCACAGCGGCAACCAGAATTCCAGCCCGGAGGAAGCCGACCGTATCCGCAACATTGTGCTGGGGATCCTTGCTTCGGGCGCACGTTGGCGCGACCGCGAGGGCAATGAGGCGTCGCTCACCCTGAAAGACATCCTGGTTATCGCGCCCTACAACGCGCAGGTCTTTGAAATCCAGGCGCGCCTCCCCGGCGCGCGGGTCGGGACAGTTGACAAGTTCCAGGGACAGGAGGCGCCCATCGTGATCTATTCCATCACGACCTCCAGTCATGCCGACGCCCCGCGTGGCATGGAATTCCTCTACAGCGCGAACCGTCTCAACGTGGCCACCTCCCGCGCCAAGGCCCTGTGCATTCTCGTGGCCAATCCGGCGGTGTTCGAACCAGAATGTCGGACGCCGCGCCAGATGCAGCTTGCCAACGGCTTCTGCCGCTATCTGGAAATGGCCGATGTGGTCGATCCATAAGTTCCTCGTAGTGGCGCATGCATGGAGGCCGCGCATTTGATGCCGATGATGGTAATGTCGCTCACGGACGAATGCGGATGATCGTCTTCCCCGAGCGTCGCTCGGTCGGGTTGAAGGCGGAAACGGCATCGTCGAGGGTCGAGATGTTGCCGATGTTCGTCCGCAGTCGTCCGTCCCGCACCCGCTGGACGATCTCACTCAGTTGAGTACGATCGGACTCGACAACAAAGTCGACCGCCAGGCCATTGGCGGGCTGCGCGTCGGGTGGCCCGACGACGGTCACCAGTGTTCCTCCGGCTCGAATCAGGCCCACGGACCGCTTCTGGATGTCGCCGCCGATGACATCGAACACCAGATCGACGCCGCCGACGTCTTCCAGGGCCTCGTTCTCAAGGTCGACGAACTCGTTCGCGCCGAAGTCGAGCACCTTCTGACGGTCGGCAGAGCGTCCGGTGCCAATGACGTAGGCGCCGGCCTCTCGTGCGAGTTGTGTCACCATCGATCCGACTGCGCCGGCCGAACCGTGCGCAAGGACGCTCTGCCCGGCCCGAAGGCGGCCGTGGTCGAACAGACCCTGCCACGCAGTCAGGCCCGAGATCGGCAAACTAGCGCCTACCGCAAAGTCGACGTCGCCTGGCAGTGGCGCGAGGTTACGGGCCTCGACGGCCACATACTCCGCTAGGGTGCCGTCGCGATACCAATCGGTGAGGCCGAACACCCGCTGGCCCACCGACAGTCCCGTCGTGCCGTAGCCGAGGGCGGTAATCACTCCGGCCAGCTCATGCCCAGGGATCGACGGCGTTCGGTCACGGTCAACGCGATCAGTCCAGGTCGAGGGCCACGCCAGTTCGGTCGGGACGAATCCCGACGCATGAATCTGAACGACGACGTCGTTTATCGCTGCCTGCGGCTCGGGCCGCTCAGCGGGCTTCATTCCGGCCGTTCCCGCAGCCTGATCCGTTACTACGATTGCCCTCATCGGAATTGTCTCCTCGGTCATCTGTCACGTGGCGCTGGCCAGTAGATATGTCCGGCTCTGGTCATGAAACAGGACCGAGATTTTGGCGGGAATGATGGTACCATTGCGCCATGGCAGAGACAGCGCGCCACGTAGCCCTGCTTGCAATATTAAGAACTATATATATCTTAGGAGGGCGACCTGGTCGAGGTGCGGCGGTTCAAGAAGACCGGTTTGGGAGGCTTCGCCGACGATGTCGTCGCTGCAGGACGCGCGGCGAGCTTGGCGGGGCGCAATGCCGATCGCGAACGACTGCGCTCACTATGGCTCGAATATTTGGAGGTCCAGCTCCCGGCGCGCGGCGATGAGAAGCTTATCGATTATCTCGAAACCCGCGCGGTCTGGCGCGAGGAAGAGGACTGGACGGTGTTTCGGACAGTGGACGAGCCTTGCGTCGCTTTCACGGCCTCCGTGGCGCCCGATGGCACGGTCGAGCTCATCGCGCTCGCGGCATGTGACCGCTTTCCGGCCGGCTCGGACGAGCAATGGTGGCAGAGCGTGGTGCGGCCGCGCGTGCTGCAACTATGAGTAGATTTGAGATGACCGACATGACCGACCTTGACCAGATTGTTCCCGCGAGCGCCAAGAAGGCGCGCCGTTCGCTCGCCCGACGTGCAGACCGGGCGGGCAATACCGAGACGCTGCGCATCTCGCTTGACCGCGTCGTTAACGAGCTTGGCTTCTCTACTGAGGATGGAATCACCGCCCCATCGCTCGAACTCGGACTGACGCTCAAACAGGCGCGGCTGGCGAAGGCTTTAACCCAAGACGAACTCGCCAAGCGCATCGGCCTCTCGCAGAATGCGCTGAGCATGATCGAGAACGGCCGGGGAAGTGATGGTCCGACCTGGACGACCGTTTCGCGTATCTGCGAAGCGCTGGGGATCGAGCCGTCATTTCTACCCACCGATGCGCGCCAGCCCGTTGCGAATGATGTAGAGGTCCGGATGTTCAAGGCGTCAAAGGGACCCAAGGCCAAGGTGCGGGAAGCCGATCTCGGTGAGGCGGCTGCAGCGGTCGCATTGAGTCTGCTCTCAAAGGAGGTCACGACGTGGCTCAGAGCCGCCTTAAGCAATGCCGGACTTGGTCTGGACAAGCTGCCGACGCGCCTCGTCGGTTCGCGCTTCCTGTCGCTGGCGCCGCATTCTGGAACGAGGATCAAGGCCACCGACGATCCGCTTGTCGTGATCGCGGTCGTCGGGGCCGGGGTCGAGATACGCGCGGTGGCACTGCGCGAGGGGAGTGGGAAAACGCTGATCAACGACAGCGTCGCATTGGTCAGCAGAACCGGCACTGTCGAGGTCGGCAATACGAGCAATGAAAGCTCGGTCGTCTTTGCCTTGCCGGCAACGCAGTTGCTCAAGGACGGCGAAGTGCTAGCGTCGTGACAGCGGTCTGGACCTGGGTCACGGGCAATGCCGACTGGTTGTCTGCCCTATGCGGCCTGTTATCGGCGTTCGTACTGGCCTGGCCGCTCGTCGGCGAACTTCCCAAGCGCCGACGTCACGATGTCGTGCTCAAAATAACGCGCAAACCAAAGTCTGCCCCGCGTGCGGGATTTGAGGACGACAGCGGCGACGTCGACACGCTCGAGGGCGAAATGATCAGCGACCGCATGGGCGGCTACGCGGCTGCGGCCGGAACCGTCATCGCCGGTTTGGCTCTGCTCGCCCTTTCATTCGGCTTAGCTCTCATCTACGCGATCAACAAACCGTGATGCAGTAGGTGAAGCCGCCTGGCAATCTCAGCGCTTCATCTCGGCCGTTCCGCCGGCTTCTGTAGTCATCCAGAAGCTGACATGGCTGCGGGAGGACCGCGGCCTACACTCTCATATGCCAAGATCCAGCCGATCCTTTTCCAGCTTTTTTAGAACGCTTCAATGTGCACCGGAGTTGAGCCGAGGCGGCAAAGAGGGCTATCGCCACTCGGCAAATTTCGTGCGGTCGATCAGCGTCGATAGGGATGCTTGACCTTCGCGGGGCGCAGAAGCTGGCCGCTCACCGTCACCGAACCGAAAAACATCGCCACGACTGCGACCTTTACGAGAAGCGGAAGAACGGGGTCACTATAGACACCATAGAGGGCATAGCCCAGAAGCGCCATCAGGCCGAAAACTGCAAGCAGCCAGCCGAGCGCCGAGATCCCCAGCGATGGCAGGGAACCCACTATGTGCTTCCAGCCGACCACGAAGCCTTTCGGGCGGGCGGCCCAAGGCAGATACTCACCCCCATAAAAGGCGAGCGGATAGCGCAACAAGATATTTGCGCGATCGGGCCCGCTTACGGCATTGAGCCGATTCTGGAAGAAGGTTCGATAGAGCCGCATTTTAAGTTCATGATTGGTGTAGACTGCGGTGCACACGGAAAAGTAGAGGATCGCCGCGGGCCCGATGAACGGGCCACTGAGTTCGACGCCTAGCAAGGGCAGCTTGGTGATCGCGTGGGCAGCGGCCATGAGCAGCAGCGCCACGGAGATCATGTAATAGATAATCCACGCGTCACTCGCCTTCTTGGCTTCGACGAACGCCTCGTAAATGGAATCGGCCGTCAGGGCTGTGTCCTCGCCGAGCGGCACTCGCGCGATCATATCCGCAAGGATGTCCGCATCGCTAACGCTGACCTCTCCCGCGTGGGGCCAAAGTCCGTTTTCGCTGTCCCGCTTGCCGTCCGTCATATTTCCTCACGGCCGAACACGACGTTCAAACGCAGTATGATGCAGACTAGCGAAGCGTGAAAGAGAATGCATTAGCGGGCAAAGCGCGTTCAACAATGTGTTCCTCCGGCGCGATGTGAACGACAGCTTTGCGCCTCGATTCAAGACGCATAGTTGGATGGTCAATGCGCACGAAAGCCGCCGTTCATTGGGCAAGCTGACCAAAATCGCCTCATAGGGAACAATGGCTTCGGCCGAACCCACACTTTGATCAGGGGCCGCTCACCGTCTCACCCAAGCTACCAAATCGTTGGGAGCGTCACCTTGCGATGAAGGCCCGCATTTTGCTGAGCAGGCTGAGCACTGCCGTTTTTGCCCTTTGCCACCGCGAGACTGGCTTAGCGTCGCACGCAACATGTCGAGCAATCTGTGAATGCATGATCCTGGCCGCCTGGGCTCCGGTGAAGGCGGGGAGCCATTGAACGTCGCCAGCGCTGATAACGTAGTGCGACTTGCACGGCGCGTCGAAGACGCCAACGGACGGTCGAATCGTCGCAAAACCACCTTCGCCCCAGACTTGATGGCTATCAGGCACCAGAAGGGTGATACGATGACCGCACCCGCAAGCGCACAGCAACCCGGCGAGTTCGAACTCTTCGGTATGGTAGACGACGCTCTCCCGCATATCAGTGGGGATGCGGTCGACCAGTTGATAGCGATAGCTCATTTCGCAGTCACCGGCCGGTCGATCTCGAAGGATGATGTCTCGAAAATGATCGAGGCAGCCTCATCCAGACGGTCATAGATCGCAAAGTGCTGCTTGAACCGAACCACTGCCAAAGCAGCGTTGAGAGCGTTCAATTCTGCAATCTGGCCCTGCCGGCGATATTCGCCTCCCTCTGGATCGCTACCAGGCAAGAAGACCGTTCGCGCGGTTGCTTCATAAGCCGCCCGATCTACGCCGGTGACCCTGACGACGCCGTTCAAACCGACCGGTACCCGGTTAAGCCCCATCCCGCAGTCTACGAAGGGAATCCCATTGGCGCTCAACCAGTCAGCGATGAAGATGCGGGACGGACCGTGGTCAATTGCTACGAACACGAACTCAAAGCCTCGAAGCCGCTCTATGTTTGCCTCGGTCACCAGTTCCGGGACAGCTGTGATGTTGGCGTGCCATTGTCCGTATTGCTGGCCAAGGGCCTCGACCTTTCGCGACCTGATCGCTCGCGGAATAAACCCTGGAAAGCGGAAAATGGTGTGCACGTGCACCTTGTCATCGTCGAACAATGCAATCTCGGCCAGATGCGTGCGGGCGATAAAGTCCAAAATGTACGAGCCCGTACCGCCGAGCCCGACGATGGCGACTCTCTTTCCCTCAAGCAGCCTCGACACGTCGTTCATATGATACCTTGAAGACAGCGTATCAGGGAAACGCAGAGGTGTGCCCTGCTCGGCCGCTTTGACCTCGATGGCTCGCAGCGGCGTCGCATCCGGAAAAACTGCCAATGCGGGGCCTGTGATCGTATCGATATATGTTTGCACCTTCTCTTCGAACGAGTTGTAGGAACGCATCTGACCCGCCGGGTCGAGGAGCTTGTACGAGAACGAACTGTCCGTCTCAAAGCCCTCGGCAACCTTGACCTTGTCTGCCCCTCCACCAAGGCGAAGTTGACGACCGTTCTGATCATGCGGGCGCGCCCCTCGGAACCAAGCCTGGTGATTGCTTGGTGGATCGAGAACTCCTTCCGCCGACAGATCGACAGGACTTGCCAAATCTCCATACGCAAGTTCGCCCCGCTCATTCAAATAGGGCAGGCCGTAGATGAGAAAGTAGCCGCCCACGAAATCGAGTAGGTAGCCTTGCTCTTCAAGGTCTTGGACGAACCGATTACGATTCGCCAGTTCCCGAAACTCTGAACCGCATGCCATCTTTTACCATCACCTCGTTGCCTGGCGCGAGCGTCCCGCTCACATTGTTGGAGTGGCCCCGCGAGTACTTGATCAGGTATTCGTTGGAGCCAGCCCCTCCATCTGAAAGATAGAGTGCGACGACCTCGTCGTACGAGATCTTCTCCTTCGCCACCTCATGATCGTCTTGATTGACGGTGATGGTGACTGTCTTCTCGGGCTTTCCGGCCATAACTGGTTACCTCGCACGAATGTTAGGCTTGTGAGTCTGGTGCGCGAACCAGCTTGGCTCGCGTCCCGGTTGGTGTTACTCGTTCCACTACTGGGAACGATGAGTCTGGGTATGCCACAGCTGCACGCTCGGCGCAAGTGATCGTTCCCTATTTGGGAACCATGTGGATCGTCAAATGCGGCTGATGGGTATCGCGAAGCTGGAGGGCCTCGCCAAATGCGGGGTCGACGGCATGGCCGGCGCCGTCTCGGCGCTGCTTTCGGAGCTTGCTGTCACGCAGTGGCGAACCGAAGCCGAGTTCGTAGCCCAGTTTCCTTTCGCGAGCTGCGGCACGGATGGGGTGCGCATTCCCATGGGGGAGGCTCACTGTGTCGAGCTCATCATCAAATACGACACCGGTATGGTTCTGGTTGCCTTTGCGGGGGCGACGGCTGGGCGCAAGACCGGCACAACAGGGAGACGAGCGGCATGACGATACGACCGATCAGGACAAGGGGCGACTACGACAAGGCTATGGCGCGCGCGCGCGTACTCATGGTGCGCGACGACCAGGATTCCATCGACGAGCTCGATGTGCTTCAGGTGCTCGTGGAAAACTGGGAGCGGACACATCATGCTGTCGCGGCGGTCACACCGGCCGATGCCATTCGCTTCCGCATGGGGCAGACCGGGCTAAAGCCACGCGACCTCGTTGCCTATCTGGGGACAAAATCGCGTGTCTCCGAGGTCCTGAACGGCCAGAGGCAACTGACTGTCGACCAGATACGGGCATTGAGCCAGCATCTATCGATTCCAGTGGAGTCACTGATCGGGCCGACACGCCATGAGCCGAAGTCTCGACCTTCCGCTACCTCGGTTGCGGCGGTCGAAAAGCTTCGGAAACTCGGGGTGATGAAGGCGAGGGAGGAACTCTCGGCCTTTGTTTCGCGCGCCGGCAATCTCGGGCCAGCTGTTGCGATGCTTCGGAAGACACGCACCGAGCGCACAAACGCCAAAACCGATTTTGGGGCGGTCGAAGCGTGGTGTGCCGCTGTACTGGTGATGGCAGACAAGGTGTCGGTGAAACCCCGCAAGACACTCGACGCGGCAGCTGCCCGCCAGTTGGCTAAGGTGAGCGCCGAGCCCAACTGGCCTTCTCTAGTGAGGAGCAAGTTAGCGAGTCTGGGTGTTGCCTTCGTCGTTCTCGAACATCTACCTGGAACCTATCTTGACGGAGCTGCTATGTGTCGCCGCGACGGAACGCCTGTCATTGCAGTTACCCTACGCCACGATAGGGTCGACAATTTCTGGTTCACCCTGCTGCACGAGTTCGCCCATGTCTGCTGCCATTTGAGCGAAGAACGAAAAGTCATTCTGGACGACCTCGAAGTAAGCGCTGTCGACGGGATCGAAGCGCATGCTGACGCCTTTGCAAGCAACGCGCTAATTCCAGAAAAGTACTGGAACGAGCATATCTCGGAGCATAGCACTGCGGACGATCTGCGGCTGGTAGCAAACAGGGCAGGCGTACATCCCGCCATTGCTGCCGGCCGCTGGCAGTATCGCTATGGCGATTACCGTCGCTTCAGCAAGTTACTCGGACGGAGCGAAGTGCGGGAAGCGTTGAACAGGCAGCAGCTGGTATAACCGGCCGCCATGTGGCCGGTTTGCACCTCATTTCGGTCATTCGGGTATTCGGAGGCGGACATTGTCGGCGCCAGTTGAACTATCCATGATAATGTCCTTCATCATAAATGGGGCAGGCTATGGCTAGAGAGGTTTCATTCCCGAAGACTTTGGGCTCGCAAAAGCCAGTTGAGCCAGAAATTATACCCGGTCCACATTACCGACCGATAGTACCCCCTCAAGTCGCATTTCTTGGGCGTGGCATAATGCGCCGTGTGGTAGAGGCAGCCATCGAAACATTTATTCCTGTCGCGGGCTCTGGCTTAACCGAACTCTACCGACACTCACATCCCCCGCTAGCTGATCGCATCCGCGAGCGCTGGGAGAAACGAATAACGCGAAGTGTGAACCGCATTGGCAGTACGCTCGAAGCCCACGAAATAGCGCTACGTGATTTGCAGAGCTTCGTTATCTCTAAGGCGAACTACGAGCACGCCGGTAAAGCAGGCCTGCTCTCTTTCTTTCATACCGGTATGTGGGGCGAACTGCGCAAGGTCGCTGAGGGCAAAGGTGATTCCGCTACGATGGCCGCACTGGCGTCCGGGTTGCAGGAGACGGACGAAGAAGTTGAGGTGATAATCGCGAGTCTCACAGCGGCTCGCGATATGATGCTCGGTCAGCCGGAAAACATCGCGTTTTCTCATAGGTTGGATAACGTTCTGTACGGGCCCTTCGGGAAAATGGGCATTCGATATGACATTGAACGCATTTTACAAGGAGATCCTGCCAGCAGCTACACCCGAGACGAAGCAGCGCAGCTCTGCAATCGTATCGAACAGTTTAATGAAAACGTTGCCGCCTTGGCGTTTGAGCGGCGCCCATGAATTTGAATGTCGCAATACTTGGCGGCGGCTCGCGACCAACCACAACCATTGTTGCCGAGCTTCGCGGTCTGCGATCGCGCACTCTTCAATGCCTTTCGTATCTCGGCGTCAGCGGACCGTCCGCTTCAGCCAGTGTTTGTCCGAAAACGGACGGACTGGTCTCGGCCCAAAGCTGCCTATCTGAAGCCCTCATATCGGCCGTTGAGATTGCTTTGCTGATTCCTGAAAGCTCACCTTCGAAGATCACGCGTGCGACTGTTCAATCAGATTTGCGGCCGATCACGGCGCCGTTCGCGGCGGGTGCGTCGAACCATACCGTCTCGATGTGCCGGAATCCGGCTTCATCGAGCCACGCCGAATATTTGGCCGGCGTGTAGTTGCGTCCTTCCGTCTCGATCAGCATGTTGAGGCTCATCAGCGCTGTGACGCCAGGGCAGTGATCGATCCAGGCTGGGGCGCAATGTCTGGATTGAATTTCGCCCCAGCCTGCGGTGCCACTGTTGCCCGCATGCTGCCGCCTAAGTCGCAGCGGTGCTGAGTGCCCGGCTACAGGCCTGAACGGTACCGCACAGGAAAAGCAGTGACTTCGCCCGGGACATGCCCACGTAGAGTGTCTCTCGGTCGGCGACCGGATCGCACGCATCCAGACCCCAAAGGATAATGATCGACCGCTCCAGCCCTTTGAACTTGGCCACAGTATCCACCGTGATTGAGCCCGGTCCATACCCCTCGATATGGCCCCATCGCGCGGTTTTCGGAATGGTAGTCGCCGCGAGCGCACGTTCGAAGGTCGAGCGCGCCCGGCCGTCGCACAGGAGGACGCCGATGTCGTGTGGCGCAATGACTTCCTCCGCGACCATGCGAGTAATCAGCGCGGCGATGGCGCGAGCCTGACGAGTGACGTCCGGCTCGGCCAACACTTCGACGTCCACTCCCTCGATTCTCGGGGCCTCGATCTTGGCACCGCGATAATATCGATATGCAGCGGCATGAATGGTCGTGGTGTTGCGGCAATTCCTGTCGAGCAGCATCGGTTCGCCGGGGATCGGTATGGCCGCCGAGCGGCCATAGATGTCCTGGTTCTCATCGAGGAACACGTACAAAAGACCGTGAGCATGATCCGAAAGCATCATCTCGATCGGCATCCAGAACTCGTCACCAAAATCCTGGGCCTCGTCCACAACGATCGCGTCATAGTGCGGCCCGAATGCGTCGATGGCGAGCGCCAGGGCGATTGGCTGGTGATGGTCGAACTCCGTTCCCCCTGGATAGTCGTGTCGCGCCTCGACCATCAGATCGCGACCCAGTTCGGCCTTCGCCTTGTCGATCCAGCGCTTGCAGAGCTGATGGAAGGTGGCGACGTCGAGCCCCTCGATGCCCGCACACTGCTCGCGAAGATGATCGGCGAGCCCGCGATTGTAGCAGACAAGAAGCGTCTTCAGGCCTTCTCCAGCGGATCGTACCGCCTTCTCGCGGGCAATGAGCGTCTTTCCAGTACCCGCTCCGCCCGCGATCATCACGCGTCGCTGCCGCGACAGCACGTCCAGTATCGCGGATTGTCGCGCTGTGAGCTCGATGCGGTTCTGCTCTTCCTGGGCGAGCCGTGCCGACACCAACGGTCGGGTCGTCGATACACGAGCGAATATCCGCCGCAAGGTTTCGACGCCACGTGCTCCCAACTCCGAAGATCGCCCCTGGCTGCCGGCATCCTGCCAATATGCAAAGGCCCGCTCGACCCACTGCGATATCGAAGACAGGTCCTGCCGGCCACCGATGATCTCCTGAGGCGCGTCTGGCCCCACGAGCCTGTCGACACGGTCGACATCCGGGAAGAACGCGGCATGCCCCAGCGAGAACCGTCCCAAGCCCAGCCTCTGGCAGAACGGGCTCTCCCTAAGCTTCTCAAGGATCGCGAATTTCCCCTTCATTGCCTGTTCGAAGGGGTTCTTGATCGCGTGCTCTTCACCACGCCGATCGACCGACGTGAAGCGGCCGGTCGCGTAGTCAAGGACCACACCGCCGCCCTTCACCTCGATGATCAGAAGGCCGTGGCGCGGGTGACAAATGAGGAAATCGACCTCCCCGTCGCGTGGCCCCGTTCCGCGCGGTTTTGCGATCCACTTGACCGAATGAAGAACGAGGAAGTCGTCACCCAGCCCCCTCCGGAACCCCTCATAGAGTTGCCTTTCGCCTGAGGATTCGGTCGATGCATCATCAAGCGGTGGAATGCAGATCGCCATCGTCAGTCCACGAATTCGAGACTGGAGTTGAATGGGATCAGCTTGCCTGACTCATCACCGAAATTCATCAGAAGTGAGATCGCGAGCCCGTGGCGATTGATCTGTTCGATGGTGCCGATACCCCACAGGGGATGCCTCAACCTGACGCCAATCTCCAGGTTGAGGTCTGCCGCCGCAACGACCTCTTCGACCACACCCTTCCACCCATGATCGAACCAGTATTCGACGACCTTGGAAAAGGGATTGGCAATCGCATGAACCCGTTGGTTCTTGAGATCACGCGCGTGCTCCACCACGTAGAGCCAATATTCACCCGGATAGGCCTGGGCCATCGCGAACTGTACGTGTGACAGTTTCACGCCACGCTCCGTCCACTCCCCCTCGAGGCCTTTCACCTCGATCAGACGACGCGGCAAATCCGACACGATGTCGAAGCCCGGGTTATTGTGCGGCTGCTCGATCGGATCGCGGCCCGCCCGCTTCTCGTACCTGAGGACTGCTTCGATTGCCCCGTCGTCGATCAGCGGACCGATGTCCTCGGCCGACATTCGTTGGTCGCCGGAACCGTCCTCTCGAGGCGTGGCATTCACATAGGATAGCAGGCGAGACCGCCGCTCCTGGCGTTCGGCCCTTGAAGGACCTTGCCGGTCGCGCGGTCGCGCCCCCCAGCCTCTGCCGCCAGATGTTTCATCGTCCGAGGATTCGCCCGGTTCAGCTCCGAACCCGCCTTGATCGGCTTTGGACAAAAAGGGTGCGTCCTCGGATTCAGCGTCACCGCCTTCACCGGTACGAGGCGGCGTCGCCGCTTCCGGGCCGGTCGCATCGCCCGTCCCATCGGTGCCCGCGACCTCTTCAGTCTGGGCTTCTTCGTCTTCTTTCTGCGGCGATAGATGTTCAGCGTGACCATCACCTGCCCCTTCTCCTGCAGCACCCTTGTCGAACGGCTTTTCGTCGACAGGGCCTTGCGTTTCCCCAGAGCCGGGTGCTTCCTCATCGTCCTCAAATACCTGAACGACGTCATCGTCCTGGGTGTCTCGGAGCTCTTCAGTCTCCGGCAGATGCTCGTATGGCCCTTCTGGCGGATGATAGTTCGCATTCCTGAGTGCACGCTCCGCGCCATCTCTGGTCGGCATGGTCACAAGATAGGCTGCCGTCATGATCACCGGCGGCATGTCGACCCCGATGGTGAGTTGCTCCAACGGCGAGAAAATTGCCTTGAAGGCGGCCGACCAGTCGAAACTCTCTCCTGGTCCAGCCCGGACATAGAGGATGGAAGATTTAGCGTCGAAATAGGCGTCGGCCTGACTCACGGGGGAACGCACGACGGGATCATATTCGACGATCTCAACATGAACCTGAAGCCGCTCTACCGTCTGTACCTCGATACGAGAGAGGATGCTTCGCAGCCGATCATGAAACTCCACGTTCGGTGCCAGCCAAAGCAGAAGGTCGCCGCGCGCCTGCAGACGTTCCGTCGCCTCTGGTGCAGGAATCCCATCAGGGAGTTCGGCCAATGCGAGGCGTGCGATTTCCGAGAGCCCGGCGACTCCGAGTTCCCTATAGAGGCGCGTAGCCGCGATCCGTGACACTGCGGGCGGCGACACAAGTCGCTCGTCGAGGGCGCCGGCGAATGGTTCGACAAGGACAGGCGAATCCAGCCAAGCGGCTTCATCAGGCCAGATGGTCACGCCGAGCAGGTTGAGAAGAACAGGCTCTTGACCGACGGCCCGGAGTTCCGTCAGAGCATCCTGGTCGTCCCGCTCAAGCGCGTTGGCGAGCCATGCGAGGCATCGCCGATGCACATCCGCGTCGATCTCGCTGATGATCGCCTTTGTCGCGATGCCTTTTAGAAGTGCGACATAGTTCGCGGCTGTTGGAACGTCTTCGACACCGAGATGACGATACAGCGGTTCGCGCAACCGCATTCGAGGGCTGGGGGCGTGCCAGTAACCTCGGAAATAGGTCGGCTCCCAAAAGACCTGATCCGTACGGAAATACTCGTCCAACTCTGGATCGTAGATGAACGCGGTTCCGGACAGCCTATCGATGGACGCCGCACCTTCGCCGCCCAGCCGCTCGCTCAGCATGGCGTAGACGACGTCGGACGCAGGAGTGCCGTTCTCCATACAGTGTTCAAGGTGGGCGACGATGACCTCTGTCGGAGGCTCGGGTTTCAGTCCCAGGAAGTCGAGGAAGTCGACAAGCGAACGACTGGTCTGCCCACCACCTCGCAGGATTGGCAAATCAACAACGTTTACCTGCGACGCATAGCCCGCGGCACGGAACGATCGATAGAGCAGAGTCGGGGCAAAACGGTTTCCGCCAACGCGCTCTCCGTTCAGCGAAGCTGGCAGCCATGAGATCGTCCTGAGCTGCTCGAGCGCAGTGCGCTCTTCAGCGGTCAGGCGAGCGAAGCGGTCCAGGATATGGCGGACGATTGGCTGGGTCCGGTCTGCAATCTCGTCGATGGTGCCAGTCGAAGCTACAGCATCGATGCGAGAGACGAGATGCTCGATGGAGACCGTCCTGCGCATGCCCAGCGGGCCTTCCAGAACATCCTGGAATCGAGCGGCAGCCTGGCCGGGAGGCATCCAATTCTCGTCTACGAAATATCGCTCGTCGCCACCCAGCAGCGCATCGATCGTCGGCGACCAGAAGTAGCACTCGGATGGCCGGACATATGTTCCGGTCCGGGTGCGGACGAAGGGCAGGCCAGCTAGCGACCGCAGGCCACCACCCGCATCCAGTTCAGCGCGATGCTTCAGGATTTCATTCAGCAGCGCAATATACTGTTCCTGGCTCGGTTCCTCCTTGAGGATGTCCTCGAGATGGTCGTCGATATATGCTTGGAATGTGAGCACATCGACGCGAAGATGATCCTTGGCAAAGGCCTGCACGGCGTCGGACATCAAGCGCGTGTCGACGAGCTCGAAATATCCGACCGGATCTACGAACCCGCCCGGCAGCTGCCCGCGCGAGGGTTCCACGAATCCCGAACGTGTTCGCAGGAGCGGTGTGTTTGCCACGCGGGCGCAGGAGGCCGTGGTAACGCCATCCAGAACGAACGCGGGCAGTAGATCGTAGAGCTCCCGCTGACCGTCATCGCCGAGGCCAATCACGGCGATTGCGGTCTCTTCGTCGGGGATCGCTGTCGCAAAATCGCGGGCGAAGTCGTCGAAGCGGTATACGTCAATCAATGCCGCAAGAGCCTCGAGCGCGAGGACGTCGTGGTGAACCAGAGGCGTTCGTGGAAGAAACCGATGGATTCGCTTCGTCGAGATGCCCACCGTCGGACGATAGAGGTCGGCGATCGAAGCGGGCATGCCTTCGGTGTCGAGGATGAACTTGACGGCTTTCAGCCGGCCGACCAGCGTCGGAAGGTCCGGGCGCCCCTTCGATTGGGTCAAAATTGCATCGACGGCAGCCCAAAGGTTCCGGAGGTGGGGCGATTCTGCTGTGATCTCGGCAGTCTCGAGGGCGGCGACGAGTGCGGCCAGACGCAAGGGCGACGCCGCCAGAGTCTGAAATACCGACCAAAAAGGACGGAGGTCCGGATGAAGGAGCTTCAAGCCAATCGAAGCGAGCGCGGCCTGGCCCTCAGCGAGAAGCTGTTCTGGAAGATGGCACTCGCTCGGCAGTGCCATTTCGTTGTCGACGGTCAGCACACTGCGCGACGTCTTCGCGACCACCTGCATCTCCAGCCAAAAGGAGTTGAATGACGGCTTGTCCTTCAGGCCATACGCAGAGGCGGCCAACGCCCATAACCTGCGCGGGCCGATGAGATCCCGTACCGCCTCGAAGCTCTCCGCTAGTGCCCGGGCGGCCGTATCGAGGAGCAGCTCGTTCCAGTACCGCTCGTGCTGCTCTCCCGTCAAAGTGATGGTGCGCCTTGTCGGATGTGGGAAGAAGTCGGCATTGATGTGCAGCGGGAGACCGGACGCCTGCTCTGTCGGCAAATAGGCATAGAGCAGGCCCTCCACCGGCTCCTCGTGGATCGGCAGGGCGATGCTTACGATCGGCGAACGGTCCAGCTCAAGGAGCGTCGGAAAGTCGTCAAATATTCCCCGCTCAGTCGCCAGGTCGGACGCATCGCGCGTCAGGATCTTCCATCTCTCATGTCGGCCCTCCGGCTTGATCTCAAGGTCGACAACACCCCCATCCCGGGCGATGGACGCAGAGCGTACGAGGTCTCCGTTTCTGAAAAGCTCGATCCTCTGGAGACTGCGAAGAAAGAAGAGTCCCCGTACCATGACCTCTGCGATCGCATCGACGACGAGCGGGACGACATCAGGGGGTGTCGGCGATGCGTTCAGGCCCTTGCGCGTGTCAGACGCTAAGGCGGCCCATGATAATTCGAACTCGGTTCCTTGGCTCCGGGGAATCACCGTCGTTACGCCCGAGCCGTCAATCGGGATCAGCTGCATCTCGATCCCTGTCGACCGCACGATAGGGGCATCGGTTACCTGATAGACGGAGACGAAGCCGATGCCGAACCGTCCGATTTGCGAGGCGACCCGGATCTTGTTTCGGCTACCCATGCGCGAGATCGCGTGAAAATTGCACGCGCGTTTATGGTCTTCAGGGTCGCCGTCCCGCTCCCACGGACAACGGATCTCGCGAAGACCGCATGTCGAGAATTCCGCGTTGTTCCGGACGAACAAGCCTCCATCAGTCACGTCGAAGACCAGACTATCTGCTCCTGCATCATCCGCATTTTGGATGAGCTCGAGCGCCATGATCCCGAAGCCTTGGAGACCAGCCAAAGCCTGCTGGATGTTGCCCAGCAGATCCGCCTCGTAATTGAGTGTGATAGGCTTCGAGGGATCCGTCACCTCTTCCGCGTTCAGCATGCTTACCCCCCGAGGTCTTCCAACAAACGGCAACACCCCAACCGCTGGCAGCGCCAAGACCCCGACGTCCCTCAACGGGACAAGCAAGAACGCCACATAGTCGAGTAGCAATCTTACGAGCCCCGCGAAAGGTGCCAACGCTTAAAGATTAGGGCGAGGTGACACGGTCCACAGTTCCTGCCAGACCCTGACGACCCGACTAGTTCGCGAATGCTTGGTTGGAAGCACAAATTCGATTGGGCATGACAGTGAGAATTCGCCCAACGCCCAGGTGGTCAACCTCATGCTCGACCTACAAGCGGAGATGGGCCAAGCTTATTTGTTCAAAACGACATGACCGTGGTCCAACGTGTCGGCCATCACGTACTTCCCGCCCGTGTGGCAGTATCGCGGGATCGCGCCCGGTCAAACGGTGATGATTTGGGGCGACGACTGGAAATAGTAGCATGCGCCTAGCCAAGCCTGGCCGGCGCAGGCTCGGAACGATGGCGCGGCCGAATCTCGAATCTGGTGGCCTCCGAGTCCTGATTTGTCGGCGCACTGGGCGGTTTGGCGACCGCAGGTGAACTGGAGCCGTTCGCGCCGCGCGAATGAACGTTATTCCAGCCGTTAGAACCCTTTAGTGTTCATAATGTCAGTCAAGAGTTCGTTGATGTCTCCAGCCAGCGTCGCCAGTCTTCCGTCGACAATGTGCGGAAGGCCATTCTCTTCTTCACGGTGATAACTGGCCTCGAATTCTTCAACCGCTTCTCCAGCTAGTGGGACACCTCGATTCTTCAGACGCTCGTAAGCCAAGACTACGAAGTTGAACAGGGACGGGTTGATGTTCACGAGCGTGCCATACCAGTGGAACACGTCATGACAGGCTTGCCGCGTTTCTTCTTGGCGCCGTCCTCTTGTCTCTTCAATCGCCGCGGTGACGATATCGCCCGGCACGAGGCACAATGTCATCAAATCCGCCACGATCGGGTAGTCCCCGATCGGAACGAGCCTGATGACGTGCCGCAATTCCTGTTGGTGATGGAAGTAGTTCCTAAGGCACTTGAGCGCCGTAAATTCCTGAACATCGAAGAAATCGAGGTCTACTCCAACCTTCAGTCGATCGTTCAGACTGTGTCCGGCCTCAAGCAACGAAAACAGCGTATCAGGATTCGGTGAGACACAGTGCGCGTGGTAGAGCCGAAAGAACCTTCCAGACGCCGCCCCGACATTCACCAAATCGATCTCACCGACCATACCTATGCTCCAAATAGACATGTGAGTTAGAGGGAGTGACACGCTGCGGCACGCTGAGCAGATCCGCGCAACAGCGGTCGCCGCTTGGCACTGTTGCCAGGGATCTTCATCTATCTGCACCCCACCCAGATCAGGCTCGCGATCTGCTCGCCTCCGGCGCTATCTGCACCGCCTATGATTCGATGTCACCGCCCTTGATTGGTTCGTCCACGATCACCTGCACTTCCACGGCGCCGTAGCGGAAAAGGTCGTAGGGCATGGACCCCAAGGATTTTTCAGCCTTGGCCACGAGAGGCGCGTACGGGTCGCCGACACGCAGTGCCAGCAGGTCGTAGGTGAACCAGTCCGCGAACGACCGCGACGCGGTGCCGACGGCATCCGCGGCGAGCACGTTTCCTGTGGCGCTCTGGTTGTACGCCAGGTCGCTCACCAATTGGGCGGGCAGCACGGGCAGACCGCGGCCGCCGAGCCCCGGCCCCTGGAAAAGGAAGATCGACGAATTTGTCTGACGGACGAGATCGGTGGTCTGTTGCGTATCCAACTGGTACGAGTGGTTCCAGCCCTTGGACGCATCGGCTCGATCACGCGGATAGAGGCGCTTCGCCTGCACAAGCGTTGCACGTCGTCCTAGCGGTTTTCCGTTCAGGTGCGGATCGATGATCAAGCATAAATCCGCCGCGAAAGTCTTCGATGGTCCTTCTTGCCCAGCTCTGGCTATGCCGGGCTTGCCCTCCTCCGACTTGTCGATCGAGCGATACTGCAGCCGGACGCTCGTTCGTCGTCCACGACCCAAGGCTCTGGCTGTGTCCAGGAAGGCCAGATCGAGAGCCTCGAACCGATCCGACAGGCATAGTAAAGAAGCGCTCCATCAGCTTCTCTTCCCCGACACCGTGATGAAGAGGGTATTCTTTGGCGACCTGCGTCTCGAGATCCAAGACCGTCCGCTCGATCATGCTCTCCAGCAGATTGTCGCCCAACCATGTGCGCCCATTCTGCGCTCCGTCGTTTTGCGACAGGGTTAGGCCATAGAGGCGATCGGCGACCCCGATCCGTTTCGGCTTGGGCCATGCACGCCCCTCACCAAATTCCTGATCGATGGCCAGCGCGACCTGCTTGGCGCGATACTGCGTTTCGCGATCGGGATGGTTCGTCAGTTCCTGCACAAGCGCAGCGTCGTCCGAACGTACCATCTCCGTGACGGTGTAGAGGGCGAAGTCGCCGCTCCGTCCCCTTCCGAACCATAACAGAGCTTCGATCGCGGCCTTGCGCAGGTCGCCGTTGTTCCCGATCAGCGAAAGCATGTCGTTCGAATAGACGGTTCGCATATCTGGTGGTGCGTTCCTCAGCACGCCATCAAGGTCCTGCACCATTCGGGCGACATCTCGCACCCGTGCGTCGGAGATCAGTACGTCCCATAACTCCGACATCGCCGGCGGCAGAGGCCCATTGTGCCGGTCGGTGTCATAGTGGGGCTTGATCGGTCGTCTCGGCCCAGCAAGCTCCGGATGGATGAAGAGAAAACCGAGGAGCTTCAACCAAGAGGACCAGCCTTGGAGTCTGCTCATCGAACGCATCGCGACGGCGGCGAGATCGCGACCGATTTCCTTGTGGGCAAGTGTCAGCAAGCGCCGGATCTGATCGCGTGTCGGCACCGAAAGCGAGGCGAAGTTGAGATCGCTGCCCAGATAGGTGAGATCGTCATCCTCAAGAACGTCGCAAATCGCATCGAGCATCTCCGGAGAGGCTACCAGCTGTGGGAGCGCCAGCATCACCTGTCGTCGGCGCTGCCCGTATGCCAAGGAAACAGCCGCAAGCTCTCTCGCGAGGTCCCATCGTTGGTTCACCACGCCCTGCAGTCCGCTGATCAGTCCGGCCGTCGCGGCGTCGCCGTTCTTTACTGCTCTCCCGACGAGGGCAGCAATAGCAACCAGGTCCTCGGCGGTAGCGAGCCTGAAGTTCTCCTCGACGCGAAGTTCGTCGATTGCCTCGTGAACGAGCCCGGTGGAAACAGCATCTGACTCGAAGACAATGATCCTGCGCCCCTTGCCTCGGCTGGCACCCGATCCGAGCCGATAGAACAACCCCCACAGCGCCGGCGTCTTCTTGTCATCCCATCGCATGGCCATCCCCTCCAATCAGGTTGCTGGTAGACAATCCGTCGGCAATTGACCAGTCAGGGCCGTTCTGTGCGCATCGCAGGAAATGGCAGAGAGCGGCCTGCGCACGACGTCAATTGCGTCCTACCGAGCCGTACTGTGTCGGCTTCGCTCCAGAACAGGAACCTATCTCCTGATGGCGAATTGAGTCGTGTTCGCGCTCAGGAGGTTGCATGCAAGGCCAACGGTTTGAAAAGCCTGTACGCGTGGCCCTCGGCAGGTCTCGGAACACGGTCTATACCGTTGAGCGAGTAGCCCAGGCAGCGGACATATTGCTGAACCGATGGCCGGCGATAACCGGCAAGAGGCATGTCGCAGCCCGCAAAGCCTGCCTTGGCGTTCTCGAGGGGCTCAAAGAAACCCGCGACGCTCGCAAGGCCTTCCTTGAGGCTGCAAAGGAGGCCGATATTCTGGTTGAACGGGATCCGTGGGGTTGAGTGCCAGCCGCTTTCCATCGCGTCTCAGTATGCCCTAGTGTGAATCGCCCCATTCTGGAGCCGTCCATGTGCAACGATTACGAACAGCATGTCATTTGGGCTGAGTATTGCCGGATGATGGCGTCCCTGGCGCTCAAGATCCCCAGCTCTCAGAGCGAACTCGATTTGCCAAAGGCAGACGACGTCCGCATCAATGATCCGGCACCCATAATGCGCGCTGCCGGCGATGCGATCGAACTCGCCTCGATGACGTTCGGATTTCCGCCTGCCGGACCAAAGGGCGGCCCCGTGTTCAACTTCCGCTCCGAAGGCCGGCAATTCGGAAACAGCAAACGCTGCCTCATTCCCGCGTCCGCATTCTTCGAATTTACAGGCACGAAATATCCGAAGGCGAAACATCGCTTCACGCTAAACGGCTCTCCGTTCATGGCCGTCGCAGGGCTTTGGCAAGAAGCTGTCGGCAACAAGCCGCCCAGCTTCACCATGCTGACAACGGATCCCGGACCGGATGTCGTGCCATATCACAATCGGCAGGTTGTGGTCCTTCAGCCCGAGAATTGGGCGGCCTGGATCAATTTGACAAAGCCTGAGGCTGAGCTCTTGCGGCCGCTTCCGGCCGGATCGCTCTCGGTCGAGACAGTTCGCCCCGAAAGCTCGTGACTTAAAGCGCATCGCGTTTGAACGGATTCAGGGGACACGCTTTGGGTCTTTGCTTGTGCATGTCGTTGCCGCAAACCCGGGCCACACTTTTGGGCGACATGCATTAGCTGCGCAAGATCTCCGGCACGCTGAGCGGCCCGAGGTCGAGAACCGGCGTGTATTCGCCCGTGCGGCGCCAGACGCCTCGCACCTTTCCATTCTCCCGATCCCGCCTCGGATCGAACATCAGTCCCTCGAAGTGATCAAGGAACGCCTTTGCTGATGCCGCATCGGTGAAGCAATGGAGCCGATAGGTTTCATATTTGCCGTTCGGCCATATCGCCTGCACATGCCGCGTCTGGTGCTTAAGCCCTCGTTCCTGGCAGAACGTCGCGATCATGGTGAAGTTCGGGTCGGTGCAGAGGTCATCCGGCAGCGCAACCTGATGTGGCCAGTCGCGGTCTATGACCGATGGCGTTGGTGAGCCCCGACTGCGTTTGACCACTATTCGAAATGCATTGACTGGCCGCGCATCATTGCCAGCGTCAGCGCGACTGCAGGATTTGCCGGCGGCTTCTCCATATGCAAGGAGCCGTCGAAATCACGCCAAGCCGCGATGCGCAATTCATCATCGTCATCGCCGGCCGCAGGGTCGAAAACGTGGGCATCACAGGGATCCCGGTCAATCTCGATTGTCCAATCCTTGAGCGCCTTGCGAGCCATCTCTTCGACCTGGGCAAGGTCGCTGGTGAAGAAGGGGATACGGTCTCCATCTTCCGAAAGGGGCTCAACGCGATCCAGCGTCGGCCGCTCGGGAACCCAACCGAGAACGAAGGCAATATCGAAATCGATCTGGCGGTCGGGGCCGGGCGTGAACTCCAGCCGCTTGACGACGTCAGGATAGAGTTGCTTCCGTTCTGGCCAGGTGTCTGGAATCGCCTCGGCTTGCAACTTCGTGCGGGGAACGTTGATCAGTTCCATGACCTGATGGTGGGGAACCTTGTCCTCCGGCCAGCCCGCACAACATGCCGCCGCCGCAGCCTCGTCGGCCTCCAGCCAGACTGTGGCGGCCCGGTTCTCGTCCTCGGTAGGCTCGTCGTCTTCCGGAAAGCCTTTGATATCCCACCCTTCCAACGCAAACAGCCCTTCCGCGCCTTGCAAAGCCGTAATGCCGGCGCGTGAAAACACTGCTTCGGCTGCCGCGATGCCGCGTGCGAGCTCTTGGGGTGTTGCGTCCTCAATGTTCAAGCGAAGTTCCATGGCTCGCCTCCTATGGTCTAACCCGGCCAATGTGAACAAAATGAGAACAAAGAGTCAAGCGCGCCCTTGACGAGACAGGAATATGTTCCTTATTTCAGTGTGATCTGGAGCAGCAAAGGACCATGGCTCGGCGTCAATCGCGCTGGCCGGCGAAGCTATGGCGAAAACAGCGGAAGACAATTTTCGGATCGAGGTCTGGGATCGCGAGGAGCAGGCTTTGGCAGAAACCATTTCGCGTTCCCCCGATTCAACGGTCAGCCAGGCAGCCTGGCAAGCCGCCATCCGGCGTCGGCCGGGCATGTTGCTGATCCACTACAACAGTCGGCATGTCATGGAGAAAATCCTGACACCAGGCGAGATGAAGATCTCGCCACAGACCATCATCGACGGCAGCGTTCACGCCGGCCTCGATGTGGCGCTCGGAGATCTTCGCGAATGGCATGTGTTGCGGGCTTGGTGCAGATCCTGTTCGCACCATGCAACGGTGAAGCCTGCCGGCCTCATCAAGCGCTATGGAGGAGGCGCTCTGTTCAGTTCGGTCGAGCGCGCGCTTTTCTGCACGAGTTGTGACAGGGGCGGGCCTGTCAGGCTGGAAATTCATAAGCTGCCACGCAATTGAGAGGAGCAAGACCCGATCGATTTCTTCTCTGCAAACCCGTCGGTGGTACTGGTCAATCCTATCGCATCGTCGCCGATCAGCGACCGGACTGTCGAGAACTGGAACTTTGCGCGATCTCGGCCGGTCGGCTTCCATCCTGACGCAAGAAACATGCGGACCGCCGCGGACGGGGACAGTCGGTCCCGCGTCCCGTCCTGCGGCCGGCGCTATGCTGACGCTCCTACGGCTGTCCCGTTCACCGCCTGCGGCGGGGGCGAATTTCCTCCGTCCTACGCGCGACAGCGATCCGCTGTTGCGGCCGCGCGCAGGACTGCGGTTTATACGCCGTTCTTCCTTAGAGCGCCGCCGATCGCCGGCGCGGAGATTAGCCAGTGAGCACGCGTCGTCCGGCAAGACGAATGAGGATGGCGCCATCACCACTACGCACTTCCGTCGGTTTCGCTCTCCTCGTCAATGGCGCGCACGGGGAGATAGGCGTTCGTCTCCAGCCACTCGCGCAACACAATCTGTATGAGGTCGGATCGGCCCACTTTCATCTCGGCAGCTATGTCGTTAAGTGCATCCTCAGTCGCCGGCTCCAGGCAAACGCCAGCAACATTCCCGAGCATCAAAGCCGCGCGACGAAGGATGATCTGCAGATCCGGCCGCGACATGTCCTTTATGCGATCTGCGGCGCTTTCAAGCTCCTCGGCAAAGGATATGCGGGTCATATCTGCTGTGGCGCCGTTCTCTGCGCCCTTTTGCCTTTTTCCAATTCTGCGGTGATGTAGGCGGTGGCGTGTTCGGTTGCTCGCCTCGTGTTCTCACGCTGCCGTTCCAACTCCTCTGGCGGGTAGTACACCTCGGGAACACAGCCTGTGGCGACCGTCGACACCGGTTCCCAATCCTCCGCTCCGGTTTGGGCCAACCGTCCTTTTCCCAGCGCCAGCAAAAATCCAAGAGGTGAACGTCGCATCTTGTCAGGATCGCGGAAACCGGGTGCAAGCGCAAGGCCGGCGGCTCGGATCTGCAGGTCGCCCCAAACTCGCTTAAGGACGATCAGATTGTAGCCGTCGTTACCGAACAAGCGAGTACTCAAACTCCGCTTGCGTCTTACCGCGAGGCCTCGTAGGGCGTAAGAGTGAGTTCCTGATCTCCTGCGACCAGCACGCAGTCATGGCCGGCCAGCTTGGTCAGCACGTGCCAGTATATCTGGCCATCTGCCCGGGTGGTCGAGTTCATACTTCTCACAAGAGGTTCGATAACGGAGACAGGCACCGTCCACACGCGACCAGTATCGGCCGCACAAAGGACGAGATATCCTGACGTCGCATCAGTCAGGTAAGCTCGCTGGGTGTCGTAGAATGCATACCAATAAGATTGGTAGTCGCGATTATATCGCTTGGAGACCGAGACGACCGCTCGCACGGCGTCATTTGCGGTTTCGAAAGATGATCGCCGCCTCCTGGTAAGACGAACAATCAGGTATTCAGAAACCACGTCGGCGGCGGCCTGCCTGAGTGACTCGATTCCGGCTGTCGGAGCAGATGCCCGATGAGATCTTGGTGAAGTTCCTTGGATGTCGGAGGACTGGATGATATCGGAACTCTCAGGCTCCGGCGCCGGATCATCCGTATCAGCGCGCACTTCAAACATCAGGTCGACAATTCGGTCTACACGTGTGTATTCGATCGGCCTTACTATCGATCGGATCCTGTCGACGACGAATGGCGACTCGGCATTGACCTTTACGTGAAGCAGTCGGATGAGGCTGGCGGCGCCGATCATACGCATCGTCCACGCATGTTGCGAGCCGCGGATTTGAGCCTCAAGGGCGCCTGTGTCGTCGCGTCCCACTATGAAGAGCACTGCACTACCGTCAGCGATTACGCCCTTTTCGATAAGGTCGCGACGATATCGGTCCACGGTGTCCAAAGAAATGCTGTATGTGTCTGTGGTTTTGACTTCGATGACGAGGTCGGTACCTGACCCGTCACGCCATATCCCGTCAAACCCCGTCAGGTGAGGTCGCCCCTGATAAACGCCGTTGGTCACCGCGAAATCAAGGCGGCGGCCGATTTCGTTGACGACATCCTGAAGCACAAATCCGCTGTCATCAAACCGCCGGCGGATCTTTTGGCGACTTCTGCCGGCGGTCGGCGCAAGACACTCAGTCACGTAGCGTTCTAATTCCTCGGCCTCAACTTCTGAAAGAAAAGCTCGAAGTTCGACTGAACATTCCGTTTCGTCCAAGAGATGTCCGTCTCCGGCTAGCGCAAGTATTTGCCGCAGATCCAGCCGTCGAATCTCCTCGGGTCGATCTCTCCAGAATGAAATCAGGGCCAAATCGCATACCCAAAGGGAGCATTGTTCATTGTCTTGGCTCAGGTCGGCGAATCAAAGCCTTGCGTCTATTTTTGGAGGTCAGCTTGAGGGTATCAGCTTTTGGAACGTTGGCGAAGAGCTCGCCGAGACTGACGCCAAGTGAGGTGGCCACGGCCAACAACGTTCTCAGGCTCGCGTTACGCTCTCCACGCTCAAGGAAACCAATGTAATTCCGATGCAATCCAGCTCGCTCGGCAAGCTGCTCCTGGCTCAAGCCTTGAGACATCCTGCACCGTCTTATTTCTTGGCCGGCAGCCAGAAGTTCATCATTCGTCCCCATATACAGAATCTTGCCTCAGATCGCACAATACGCTACACACTGGCAGTGTGTATACGCCCGCCATTGGGGCACCTCGCAAAGCCCCGTTTTAACGGCAAAAAATTTCACCCCGGCCCGAAAGGTTGGGTATCATGCGAAAATGGGGAAGATGACGAATCATAATCCTACGCCTCCGGCGCCCGGCTCACTTATGAGTCGTGTCGCCGAAGCAATGGAAAAGCGTGGTACGGCCTTGAAGGCTGCGGCAGCTGCAATTGGAGTGGGTACAGCCACCCTCCAAAACCACCTGGCTGGTGAGCATGTACGGAGCGACTCCGCTCGAAAGTATGAAAATTGGCTCGCAGGCCGACGCGAGCCGTCCAACGTGTTCGTGCTGCCGACCGCCGGGACCAAGATCGAAGTCGACGGAGTCGATGAAGAAGCTGCGAAACCACCGAAGCAGCCCCGTCTCGTGGTTGACATCTTTTCGGGTTGTGGAGGGCTCAGTCTCGGCTTCGATCTGTTGGGTGACGGCAAATACTTTCGCACGATTCTGGCGCTCGACAATCAGGCGGCCCCTATAGCGACACTCAACCGCAATGCTGTACAAGTCGGTCACGGAGACCACCCCATCGGTCGCATTACGGATCTGACAGAGTTCACGAACGAGGCTGAGTTTCTAACATTCTATTTACAGCATGCGGCCAACGTGTTGGGTGACACCCCACTGAAGGCATTGTTGCATGGGCTGCAAAACGGTGCGTTTCCCTCGTTCCTCGATGCAATCGCCACTGTGGATCGGATGTTTTTGGATGAACTCAACGCAGTCCGATCAATGCCCGAATGGCGCTCCGCGTGCGAGCGTCTGGATCGGCAAGCGCTCAACCAAACGTCCGTCATTGGCTTCCATGACAAGCTCCATCTGCCACGACCTTCGTTAAAGGTAGCGGCGATGCCCCCGCTGCTGTGGGGCGAGCCGGAAAGCAGTCTCGGAAAGACTCGCAAAAAAAAGGCGAAGACTGAAGCAACCTGTATAAAACAGGCTGAGTGGGAATGGGACGAAGAGGTTGTTGCTTTGTCCGCCAAACGCGACGCCGATGGACGTGGTCAACTTACAGCATCAGCCCGCCGTGTAAGTGGATTCGTAAGTTTTCTGGGCAGCGAAGCCATGTTGGCCGTTCGAGTTGTATGGGTCCGCTGGCGCGCCCAACGACTCGCATTACGCAGGGCGCTTTTTGAAGACGAGCATTTTGCAACGAAGGTTCGTAGCCTCTACGACGAACGAGCGCGCGTTTCAGTTTTGGTTGGCGGCCCGCCCTGTCAAGGCTTCAGTAGGATCGGTCGCGGCAAAATCCGCAGCCTTCGTGAGGCCAGAGTCCATGTTCATGGAAACGCGGAGGCGGGGGACGCACGGAACCTTCTGTTTCAGCGGTACGTGATGGTGCTGGGTGCCTTGAGGCCCGACGCCTTCCTTTTCGAGAATGTTCAGCATTTCCAGTCCGTCGTAAAGGCTGACGGGGTCCAGTTTCAGGCAACCGAGGTGCTCGCAGAGGCCATTGCCAACATGTCGGAGGGCGAAGCGACCTATGAGGTTGCATCGAAGATCCTGGACGCCTCCAAGTTTGGCATCCCCCAAACACGTCAGCGCTACTTTATGGCGGGTGTGCTGGCTAAAGGCGGCACTGGAAGTGCATCTAGGGAAGCAGCCAGTTGTCTGACACTGGGACGCGCCCGCGAAGCGCCGCTGTCGCTGGCATTGGCTGGACTTCCAGCCCCGGGCGTCGTCGGCGGTGACTTAAAGAGCGGCGATGCAATGGCGGCCCATACGATCGTGGACGACGCGGCCATTGGCGACCATCCTTTCATCCGATGGATTCGTCAACCGCGCCCTGGAACAACGGTTCCTCCCGCGGCGGTAGACGCCCACGCCGCCAGGGCGGCTCGAGCGGACGATGCTGCGTTCTTTGCTTTGATGGGTCCTGGAAAGCGTTGGATGGACTATCGCGCGGACGACGCTCAAACGACCAACGACCTGGGCAACCTTGTCAAAGCACTGCTTGCAATGCCGATCGGCGCCTATGAAACAGCAGCAAGGGCCGCTCGAAGAGCCGGCGAAATGCTGCCGGATCGCGAGTCACTTATTGCACTGGAGAGCCGGGTCAACGGCGCGTTGCCGTTAAGATTGCTTTTGGAGCAAGTGGGCGAGAAACTTGGCGCGCCGCACCATCTTCTAACCGGGACATATCTTGCAAAGCGTGAAGGCAATCATGGAGATTGGGTGGCAAGGATGGATGCATCCCGCCCAGCCAAAACCATGGTTAGTCATATGGGCAAGGATACCTATGCCTATGTGCATCCGTCGGCGCCAAGGACTATTTCTGCCCGTGAAGCTGCCCGTGTACAGAGTTTCCCAGATTGGTTTGCTCTGGGTGACGCAGCGCTGACGGACGCTTTCAAAATGGTTGGCAACGCGGTGCCACCCATGCTCAGTTATGCCATCGCAGGCAGAGTGTCACATGTGCTCAGTCAGCGGGAGGCTGCTTGGCGTGCCGGTCGAGGTCGACAGCGGGCGTGACGATCACGCCGCGACGGGCTCGGTTTTTGTTCCGTTCGCAATTTCGACACACAACCTGCGCCGTAATGCATCTCCTCGCAGGCTGTCCGAGATCAGCGTCGGCAAATGAACGCCTATCAAAGTCAGTCGCCGCGCTACCCCCTCCACAAGAAAAGACTCTGCGCGGAGCACGTCGAGCTCGGGCGAACTGAGCGGTGAGACAATGAAGGCAGAGTGCGCCTTTAACGCAGCCAGATAGGTCGTGACCTGGTAAGCGTCAGCCTCGCCCAGTCGCGGAGGGCCATTTGCTTCGAGGATACGCTTCCACTTGGCATCACCAACGACCGAGGGATTCGAACAGCACCTAGGTGCCAGCATAAAATCCGGTCGAAGGCGGATCAGGTCGGTACCATCGCCGGCGGAAGCCAGAAGGGATTTCTGTCCCCGTTGCAGAACCAGATCATGTCTCTGAAGACCCTCGGACAGCACGCGTCGGACGGCCGCCTGAAACAAATAGTGCAATCTAAACAGGACTGCGACCGCAGGAAGACGACCCCCTCGCGCCGGGTCGGGTGAGCCTTGCGCGAGCAGTGTTCGCGCGAAAGTGATGAGTGGACGCCAGCGCTCTTCGATCGGTGTCAGGACAAGGCGATCGAGATCGCGAACTGACGGTGGAGTGTCGCCGACTGAGCCGAGCGATTGCAATAGATGAAGGGAACGCATTCGCGTCTGCAAGCTTCGTGTTCGGCGCGCAATTTCGCCGGCCAGCCACTTAACGGTCCGACCAATCACATTGTCGTCTCCTAGTGGAGCGTGGCGTACTGTCAGTTCAAAGCCACGACCGGGCCTCAGACGCGCGAGATGACGCAACTGTACCCGCCCCCTAACAGCATTGGAAAGCTCCTCCCGAGGGGTGTAGCGACGAGGATATCCGTCTCGCAGATGCCGATCCAATGTTCGCGCAGCCCACGCCAAAATCAGTTCGAGAAAGCTGCCGTCGGTGTCGGCGATCGCCGCTTCGGTCAGTGTCAGCGCATCCCCAGCGTCCGTGAAGCGAAGCAAGTTGCTGAGAAAGGCGGTGCCGTTCGAAGCAGTGGCCCCATCTGATGTCTTTGGCAAAATCTCTACGATAACGTTGCCGACATCGACGACGCCGACGACCCCCACCGCATAGAGGCTGCGTCCCCTGGTTTCGAAGGTCCTCAGCCCGGCACGCAAGCCGGCGGCTTCAAGCCGCTCGCGCGTACGCGGCGTATCCAGCCCCGGCGGCAGCGCGACGCGTCCGTACTCCACCGCCGTCACAACGGGCGTGATGCGGTGCAGCATCAGTCAGGTAAGCCCAGTCGCGCTGCGAAACGTTGGAGGTCCCATGCAACGGACTTAGGGTCCCACCATTTCGCCGGTGTCAGCACCGGTTCTGCATCGAGCTTGCCCAAAACCTGAAGGTTTTCACTCAGGTCGGCGAGCGCATCCTCGTCGAACAACTCGGCGCCGATCACGAACCTGACCAGACCCAGCTCACCACGAAACAGATCGATCAGAAACGGCAGGGTCTTGTTGCGAAGTGTATGCGCCAACGCAGCCCGGCGCCCGGCGTCATCTGCCAAATAGCCTTCCCGTTGGCGCAGCTCCTCGAGTTTCGCTTCCAAGTAGTCTGCATGACCAATCAGGTTCTCACTGCCGTTGAGAGCCGTCAGTCTCCGATTCATACCCGTGAACATTTCTCGAACCTTCAACCCACCATAGGCTGCGGCGACCAGCTCCGGGTTCGGTGGCACCATAATGAACTCAAAGCGTCGCCTAAGGGCGAGATCGACGGTAGAGAGTGACTTGTCAGCTGTGTTCATGGTCCCGACGATAGATAGCGTCGCTGGAACGGAGAGCGGCTTGCCCGAGTACGTCAGGTTTACCTGCCGCTCTTCCGAGGCACCCTGTCGCTTATCGAACTCCAGCAAGGTTATGAGTTCGCCGAACACTCTGCTGAGGTCGGCTCGATTGATCTCGTCGATCACGAGTACGACCTCGGTCGCCTTGACCGGAAGGCCTTCCGCCTGCAGTGCTTCGTAAACTGCGGCGTGTCGGCTGGCGTTGGTGAATTCGGTTGTGGGCAGACCAGTCAGGCGAGAAACGACCTGCCGTCGCGCATTTTTCGTGCCGCCAAGCCGAAAATCAGAGGCCGACAGATTGTGCTCTGCAAATCGCCTCAGGGTCCAAAAATCGACAAAGCCTTGTGCGGGTTTGTCCTCTTCTGTTGCAACAGAGTCTGTTCTCTTAACCACGGACTCAAGCACCAACCCGCCAGCTTCGATGTGGGTTACCCGATAAGGTCCAAGCTTTTGCCCGATGCTAAAGCGATTGGCACTCACGGCAGAGCTCGCAGCTTCGCAGGCTCGAAGAAACGGACCAGGCGTTATCGAATAGACAACATTCCCACTTGGCGTTTCCTCGGGCCGAAAGCCTTCGACGAAGTCCTCATACGAATAGCTTGGATGAAACGTGACCCAGATAATGCGACCTTCTTGGACCAGTTCTTGGTGCACGCGCTGAATTTCTGCCTCCGGCGTCGCCGGTCGGAGGATTTCCACCGCCTCGCGGGCGGCACGCCACGTCTTGCCAGTGCCAGGTGGGCCGGCAAAGACCTTCATGACAGCCATTTTACCTTCCCCCGCTTCCCGGCTGGAGAATGGCTGGATATTTTGACAGAGTCACGCTCTGAGGCCTGTGGAGCTTAGATATCCTAAACTTATCTTGCAGAAACTCCGCATTGGGACGAAAACATCTCACTCTGTCGCGCCCGCCCTTGGAGCGATCGCACTAAGGACAAAAGCTTGGCGACCAACCGTGCACGCACTGTAAGGCAATCTTTCAGGCCCAGGGCCCGACTTTTGCAGCTACTGGGAGACCAGTTGATCGGATCCCCGCGTCTGGCCGTCTTCGAGCTTGTCAAAAACGCCTACGACGCTGATGCCAGTGAGGTAGTGGTCCGGATCTCCGGCTTGGACGAGGGCGATCCGACTATTACGGTCGAAGACGACGGCTATGGCATGTCATTCGAAACGATCCGAGACATCTGGCTGGTCCCCGCGGACGATCACAGAGAGTTGGAAAGGGCGGATGAAATCCGTTCGCCAAAGTTCAACCGACTCCCACTGGGGGAAAAGGGAGTTGGTCGCTTTGCTGTTCACAAGTTAGGTGACCGAATCGAGCTGGTGACGCGCGCGGCCCGCAAACGTGAATGCGTCGTCAAAATCGACTGGCGCGACATGATGCGCAGCCGTCTCCTCGACGAAGCGAAGGTAACAGTCAAGGAGCGGGAGCCCGCCGTCTTCACCAAATCCCGCACCGGCACGCGGATCACGATCTCCAGTCTGAGAGAACCAGACTGGACTAGACGCGATCTTCGCGATCTCTGGCGGCAACTCACGTCCATCGCATCGCCGTTTGGACAACGGAAGGACAAATTCGACATCAAGCTCGAAGTGCCGGAACGCAAGGCGTGGCTGGAAGACCTTCCCGATGTCACGACCCTGCTTGAAGAAGCACCTTGGCGCTTCTCCTTCAGCTTCAATGGTCGTGAACTGACGTACGCCTATGAGTTCATCGGCGTCCCGGGAATCGCCGTTGAACCCCGAACCGTAACCCGATCCGAGCCACTGCAAATCTGGCGCGAATCCCAGCCAGACGACCTCGATCCGGGGGAGAAGCGGTCGCGACGAAGGGTTGAGAAGGTTACTGCTGACCCCGGGACCATCCGTGGGATCGGTCCGTTCTCAGGCACGTTCTATGTGTATGATAGAGATCGCGATACGCTGTCACGCTACGCAAATCGTCGGCTGATTGAGCGCTTCTTGGATCAAAACGGCGGTGTCAGGGTCTACCGTGACACCATTCGCGTCTACAATTACGGCGAAGCAGATGACGATTGGCTTGGTCTCGATATTCGGCGTGTGAACTCTCCGACGAAGAACATCAGCCGTAACATAATAATCGGAGCGATCGATTTACGCCTTGAAACCAGCGGGTTGCTCAAGGAAAAGACGAACCGCGAAGGCTTTGTAATCAACGACGCGTATCATCGTTTGCGCCAGATGGTTGTCGGTGCGTTGGCTGTTCTCGAAGCGGATCGGCAAATCGATAAACGTAAGATGAGGTTGGCCACCGGCAAGGCAACGGCCGGGCCACAAGGCATTACCAAGCCGATCGAGCAACTTCGCCGAACTGCCCGGCAGCATGGCGTCGCAGAACAGATGGAGCCGTCCATCCGGCGGATTGAGAAGGATTACGAAGAGCTCCGCGAGAACTTTTTAAGGGCAGGGCTGTCCAACGTCGGTCTAGCGGTCGTCTTTCACGAGGTCGAGCGCGGTGTGGCGATGCTTCATCGAACGATACTGAGCGGAGGAAGCTTAGAACAGGTACGCACTCAATCCGGCCAACTCCAGGGGGTCCTTGAGCAGTCAACGCGTCTGCTGCGAAAGAACGAGCGTGCCGTTCATTCGCTCCGTGACCTCGTTGTATCCGCCCGCGATCTGCTGCTGGTCCGTCTTCGCCATCATCAAATTCAGCTGACCTGTCCAGTTCTGGAAAACGAATTGGGACAAGTTCGTGCGGTATTCGCCTTCAATCTGGCGCTTGGCGCTCTTACGAATCTGATCGACAATGCAATCTATTGGCTGCAGGTCGCACACCCGGACGAGAGCGCTGCCGTGCGCCGCCGGCTGTATCTCAATGTCGTCGCCGATTGGGACGGCCGCCCCGCTGTCATTGTCGCTGACAACGGGACTGGCTTCACGGATGCGCCCGATGAGGTCGTTCAGCCCTTCTTCAGTCGGCGACCCGATGGGATGGGCCTTGGATTATACTACACGAATATGGTGATGCAGCTGAACGATGGTCGGCTGGAACTGCCAGCGAACGGCGACGCGGACATCCCTGCCGAGTTCACCGGCGCGGTCGCAGTGCTGCTTTTCAAGGGGGTGGATTGATGTTCAGCGCAGCGCGTTACGTCGTCGTCGACGATGAAGAGGATCAGCTTCGGATGCTGGTCGATTCGCTTCACAGCATCGGCGCGCCGTGCGTTGGTGTCCACTACACCGGCAAGCCGCTAAACCCGCGCGCATTCGCTGGCGTGCGGCTGCTGTTCTCGGACCTGTATCTCATTTCAGGTAACTCCAGTCAGAAGGTCCAGTTCGCAGCTATCGAGGCCATGTTGCGTACTAATATCGATCCGACAACCGGTGGCCCCTATCTGCTGATCTTATGGACAAGCCATGACGAACAGGTCGGCGCGCTTCGCGCGTATTTGCGCGAGCGGTTAGAGCCGGCGAAGCTCCCACTCGCCGTTCTGGAACTCGACAAGAAGCCATTCCTTGTGAAAGGCGATGGGAAAGGCGATCCGGAAGGTCTCGCTAAGGCAGTTCACGCACAGGTAAACAGCTCTCCCGAAATCCGCGCACTCATCAGTTGGGAGGGGGATGTCCTTGCGGCCGCGGGCGCGACCTTAGTCACAGTGACAGACTTGATTGCTGCCGAAGAGCGTGATCTCGATGGCTTCGCCGAAAAGCTGAACGGCATCCTGTCGCTGCTGGCGGTCGCCAGCGCTGGCAAACCAAATGTACCCCTCGATCGCCGTGGCGCGATCAACAATGCTCTGGCTCCGATCCTGGCGGACAGAATAATGAATGCGCGCGAGCGACCAGAGGTTGCAGGCATCTGGGACCAGGCGATCACCCGCGACAACAATCTGCCCGTTATGGACGACGCCCAAATCGGGCGGATGAATCGAATGCTTCATATCAGCATGCCGCCCGCAGAGCCTCTGGATCCAAAGGATTGGGGGGCTGTGCTTCTCCTTCCCGCGGGAGAGCGGCAGGATCAGCCGATGATGGCACGGTTCGGTGTGAAATATGCCGAGTTGCTCAGCCAGGTCTTTCACTTGGACAAACCCGGTCGTGCTCGCTCCAGACCGGTGATGGTCAGGATTGGAGCCGTCTGCGATCATGCGCAGCGGAAGACTGGGCCTTTGCCCTATGTGCTAGGCGTTCTGGTGCCGGTAGATGTTCAGCGCAAGGAACTTGAACAGCTAAAGTCCGAATTCGAAAGCCCGATTCTCCTGATCGATCCCGCCGAGGGCCCAGTGCATCTCTATGTCAATGCTCGTTTTCAAATCGCCTTGGTCGCGCCGCCTGTCGAATGGACGCCGCTCTTTCGCATCCGTGAGCAGTTGCTGATGATGATCAGCGCTCACGCCGCCGAGTACCAAACACGGCCAGGTATAGTGAAATTGCCAATTTGACGTTCACTTGGAAGGCGTCACCAACTCGGCTAATTGTGACGGGAGACGTTACCGACCGATGCAAAGAGTTGTCGTCGAACCCCGGTCGCCGGTTACTCGCCTCGGCACGCACCTTTGGTATTCGACTCGCGATTGAGCGTTGAGGGTTCCGTGGCAAACGATGTCAAGGGTGGTCGAATCGCCAAGAACCCAGACCCTCTGACACCCGACCAGCGTCGAGAGAACATGTCACGGATCAGAGGCCGTGATACCAAGCCGGAGTTGATGTTGCGCCGAGAATTGTTCGCGCGGGGGCTTCGATACAGGCTGCATGACAAGGGGCTCCCAGGAAGGCCGGACCTAGTGGTGACCAGCAGGCGAGCGGTAATATTCATTCATGGATGCTTCTGGCACGGCCACGCGTGCCCGCGAGGTGTTACGCCGGGAACCAACACAGCCTTCTGGGTAGAGAAGATCCGCCGTAACCGCGAACGCGATCAGGCCGCGCTGTCGAAACTTCTGGTGGATGAATGGCGAGTTCTGACAGTTTGGGAATGTGCAATCGTCGGGCCGGCTCGACGCGGGCTTCCTGATTTGGGTCAGTGTGTGATCTCGTGGTTGGATCATGGAAGTCGAGAGCTGACGATCAGTGGCGCCTGGTCTGCCGACTGACGACGGGTCGTCTGAACGTCGCGGGCGCGTCTCACGCGGCGCGGAAATCCGACCGAGCAGATTACGAATTTCAGCAGTCGCAACTGGGTCGCTCTGGCAGGGCTACGCGGCCGGTTTCCGGCATGCCGGGCGTAGGATGACTGCCGCCTTAGTCTAGGTCGACCTCAGGATGTTATCGGAGACTGCAAAAGGGGAGAGATGGTCTTAGCCATCTCTCCCCCGCGATTGCCGTCTGCGCAGAGCGGGGCCGCTCGCTTGCAAGGCGGCACATAACCATCACCTTCTGAACTGACCCGATCCGCCCCGCTCGACGCGCAGCCCAGCTTCGCTCGCCGGCATTCGCCCCCCTCTCTGCCGCGCGCTCACGCGCCCCCGGAAGGCATGCCGAGGGGCATGCCTTCGGTATGTAACGGGAAAGGACCAGAACCATGACAACCCATGAAACAACTGGAAAGACCGTAACTGCCAGCGAGAGCGGCACAGAGGTTTTCATTCCACTGAACAAGTTGAAGAAGTCGCCCCGCAATGCGCGCAAAAACCCGCACAGCGAGGCGATCATCGAAGCCTACGCGGCAAGCATCGCGGCCAAGGGCATCTTTCAAAACCTTGTGGTGGAACCGGAGCTTGACGGAGAGGGGACGGAAACCGGCTTCTATCTCGTCAGCATCGGCGAAGGCCGCAGGCTGGCGCAGCTTTTGCGCGTGAAGCGCAAGCAGATCAAAAAGACCGAACCGATCCGCTGCGTCGTCGACACCGTCAACGATGCGCATGAGATCAGCCTGGACGAAAACATCACCCGCGAGGATATGCACCCCGCAGATCAGTTCGAGGCGTTCCGTGAGCTTCACGAGGAACGTGGATGGGGTGCTGAGGAAATTGCCGCCCGCTTCGGCATTACCGCGCATATCGTGCGGCAGCGCCTGCGGTTGGGCGCGGTCAGCCCCAGGCTGATACAGGTCTATCGCGACGGCGACCTAACGCTTGACCAGTTGATGGCGTTTGCCATCACTGACGACCACGCCCGGCAGGAACAGGTTTTCGAAAACCTCACCTACAATCGCGAGCCCTACATCATCCGCCGCGAACTGACGCGGACGCATGTCGCGGCGAGCGACCGGCGCGCCATCTTCATTGGCTCCGAAACCTATATGGAAGCGGGTGGCGCCATCCTGCGCGACCTGTTCACCGAGGATCGAGGCGGCTTCTACGAGGATGCCGCTTTGCTCGACCGCTTGGTGATCGAGAAGCTTCAAGGCATCTCCGAAACCGTCAGGCAGGCTGAGGGCTGGAAATGGGCAGATGTCCATATCGACTTCCCCCACGCAAACGGCTCGCGTCGCACTTACCCGCAGCCGGTGGATTTGTCGGCGGAAGATCAAGCCGCCTATGCGGCGGCGTCCGACGAATTCAACCGGCTCACGGAAGAATGGGATAGCGCCGAGGAACTGCCCGACGATGTCGATCAGCGTTTCGGCAGGCTCGAAGCCGAGATCGAGCGCATCGACGCCCTGCGTCACGCCTTCGATCCCGATGTTGTTGCGCGTGGTGGCGTATTCGTTGTCCTTGCCCATGACGGAACGGCTCGCATCGAACGTGGCTTCATCCGCGCCGAGGATGAGCAGGCGGGACCGGAAGCGGAAACGCGGTCAGACGGCGAGGACTACGCCGTCAACGATGATGGCGAGATCATCGAAGACGGAAGCGGTTCGGATTCCGATGGGGCCAGCGACGAAGAAGCGGAGGACGACGGCAAGCCGTTGTCGGACCTTCTCATTCGCGACTTGACCGCCCATCGGACGCTTGGGCTTCGCCTTGCGCTTGGCGAACAGCCGGACATCGCCCTTGTCGCGGTGACCCATACGCTTGCCGCGCAGACCTTCTATCAGGGTGCGGAAGCCCACTGCCTCGAAATCCGCCCAACCAGTGTCTATCTCGCCGGTCACGCGGACGGCATCGAGGATACGGCGGCAGGCAAGGCACTGGCAGATCGACATGCGGAATGGGCTGCGGACATGCCTCGCGATGTGGCTGATCTGTGGGGCTTCATCGCCTCACTCGACCATGCCAGCGTCATGGCGTTGTTCGCCCATTGCGCCTCGCTCACCGTCAATGCCGTAAAGCAGCCTTGTGAGCGCAAGCCTCGCGCCCACGAGACTGCGAACAGGCTGGCGACAGCCGTCAATCTCGACATGACCGCACATTGGAGGCCGACCGTCCGGACTTATCTCGGGCGCATCACCAAGGCACATATTCTCGACGCCGTGCGTGAAGCTGCCAGCGAAGAGGCGGCAGAGAGGCTGTCGGACCTGAAAAAGCAGCCAATGGCGGAAGCTGCCGAGCAGTTGCTCGCCGGAACCGGATGGCTGCCAGCGGTCTTGTGCACCGCGCAACGTGCACTGTCCGGTGAACGGCAGGACCAGGTTACAGATGCCAGATCGGCGGACGTCGCCGAATTGGAGCCGAAACCCGCTCAGCCGGACACGACCGAGGAAGCCGAGTCTTTCAACGTCGCCGCAGAGTGAGGCGCAGCAGGCCGGAGCCGCGTCGCGCTCCGGCCTGCTTTCCGAGAATTTTCGGCCGCCCCAATGGCGCGGCCGGATACCTCGACAGTACAAAGTTTTGCAAGCGGTGGAACCCAGAACGTCCCCGACACGAATGTCTCCCCGGCGTGCCATCGCCCAGCCATGTGGCGCGAAACCCTTGCATGAGGTGCCTGTGCGGATGCGTCCCATTCCCGGCAATGCCTCACCGTGCGCAGAAGTCGGCGTAGTCGGATCATTCGGCGATGCGGTGGAGGATCGGGTGTGATGAAATGTTCCTGGCCATCGATCTCAACCGGGCTCGCATCCAGCCGACTGAAACGCGAAATCGTCACGAGGGTTGGCGACTTGGAAGCCGCTGCGTTCGGCAATCAATCGGTCGTCTTCGGAGCCACCCGAAACTCGATGGAGGGTCAGCCCAAAGATGAAGGGAATCGGGCCGTACCTTTTTCACCTGATGGACGAGGGATCACACTCTCCTGGCGTTTGAGGCCTGTTCTTTGACAGGAACTGAGCAGCGCCCCGGCGCGGACGATATTGGATCCAACGTAGCATCGTGGTGTTCCCTTCCATTTGCGCCAAGCCACCCCCACGGCGTCCTCGAATGGATTGGGTCTGACCGAAGACCGCCTTCGCTGCACTCAGTCTCGATCGTCTTCCCGCAACGCCGCCGCTGCGTTTTCTTCCCCTGTCCGCTGCGCGTCCATTCCTCGCGGTTCAAGAAAGCCTCGCGTCGCCGTCTTCCACTTCGTTTCAGCCCCTTCAGGGTGCGGACCGATCGTCTCCGGTCTCACGACCACCATCGAGGCCGCGATGGGCGCGGCCCGAGAACAACAGAAGGAACCACCACAATGGCTACGATCGGCACTTTCTCCCGCACCGCGAACGGCTTCTCCGGCTCGGTCAAGACCCTAAATCTCAACGTCAAGACGGTGACGTTCTCTCCGGCCGATGGCGAAAATGAAAAGGGTCCCGACTTCCGCATCTTCGCCGGCGCCACCGAGTTCGGGGCGGCATGGAAGAAGACCTCGCGGGAGGGACGCGACTACCACTCCGTCAAGCTCGACGATCCCAGCTTCCCCGCTCCGATCTATGCGAGCCTGGTCGAGACCGACACCGAGGGCGACTTCTCGCTCATCTGGTCCCGCCGCACCGCAGAGTGATCCGACTTGACACGAAGCCCCGCCGCAAGGCGGGGCTTCCCCATGTTCAGGTCCTACACAGCCTGGCACGTCCGCAGATGCAGGTGCTAGGCTTTGGCTGGTGCCTTGCGCGTCTTCTTCAGCGACGATTTGACGGCTGCCGGAGTTGTTCTCGCTGCTGCCGCACGAGCAGCCCGTTTTGGTTTTTCCGCCGCGGCAGGAGTGGGCGCAGCCGCCTTGCGCCCGAGCCCTGATGCCTTCGCCAGGGCCGAACGCGTGGCCGCGTAATTCGGCGCCACCATCGGATAGTCGGAGGGCAGGTTCCACTTCTGCCGGTATTGGTCAGGGGTCAGATTAAAATGCTGAAGATGCCGCTTGAGCGATTTGAATTTCTTTCCGTCTTCCAGACAGATGATGAAGTCCGGCGTCACCGACTTCCTGATCGATACTGCCGGTTCCTGCTTGATCACAGGTTCCGTCGCCGGCGTGCCAATACCCTTCAAAGCGGCATGGATATCGCCGATCAATTTTGGCAACTCGCCGGCCGGTAGTGGATTGTTCGACACATAGGCGGCGACGATGTCGGCCGCTATCGACACGGTATCCAGTTGGCCATCTTGTTGGAGAGCAGTGGTCATATAATTTCCTTTTATTGTGTCGGACGAATTGAGCGACGTTTGACTTCCTCGACCCGCCACCGAGGCAAATAGTACGTTTCTCTGTAAAATCCAAATCTCTTGCACAACACTATAAAGAATAAGCTTCGCTTTCATCGTTCCGATCGACTGCGGATACCCTTGTCGACCTGATGGGAAGCGAGGAACTTCCCCTCGCTTCCCCGCCAATGCCGCCTGTGCAGAGCAGGGCCGCAGGCTCGCAAAGCGGCCCACCACGGCAACTATCTCGATCATTTTCAATCCGCTTCGCTCAACCGTGCAGCCCGGCTCCGCGCGCCGGCATTGGCCCCCATCACTCCCGCGCGCTCACGCGCCCCCGGAAGGCATGCCGGGGGACATGCCTTCGGCATTGACGGAAAAAGGAGTGAGCACAATGAACATGACCACCATTATCAACAGCGAGAGCAACACCCGGCAGCAGGCGATTTCCAGCGGCTTTCGCGTGGACATCTCGCGCGGCGAGCGGATCGGGCGGGTTTCTTCGGAATGGTTTTCGCGTCCTGATGACGAGCGCTATTTGAGCCTCACCGAGCTTTTTGATGCCGTGAAGCAGAGAGCGGACCGCGCTACCGCCCGCACCGTCGAGAGCCGTGCGGTTCGCGTCGAAGCGACCCGCGACAATGCAGAGCGGCTTTCGCTTATCGTCCCCGGACAGGAGCAACCGATTGCGCCCACGCATTGGAGCTTCGGCCAGCTTTGCAGCCTTGTCAGCGCACCGGCGACCTACATGCGCCAGCTTCCTGCGCCTCTGGCAGGGATCAATTTGCAGCATGGCCTTTTGAGCCATCGGGCGGAGTTGATGAAGACCCTCGAGACGGAGGACGGGCGCGTTGAGCTTCGCGCCGTCACTGGTCCGGACTATGGCCGTATCTGGGATCACGAGCTTGTGGCCGCCGTGATGAAAATCGCGGGCAATGGTACCGGTGACACCATGTGGAAGGTGCCGGGCGTTCTGGATTGGGCGACTATGACTCACAATCCTTTCGTGGACATCACCAAGGACACCACCACGCTCTACGCCAGCGACCAAGACGTGTTCCTGTTTCTCGTTGATGATACGCATCCGATCGAAGCCGGACGGCTCCCGAATGGCGAACCGGATTTGTATTTTCGCGGCTTCTATTGCTGGAATTCGGAAGTCGGCAGCAAGACGCTGGGAATTGCGAGTTTCTATCTCCGCGCAGTTTGCATGAACCGCAATCTGTGGGGCGTGGAGGGCTTCGAGGAAATCAGCATCCGGCATTCGAAGTTTGCAGCACTTCGTTTTGCTCATGAGGCAGCGCCCGCCTTGACGAGCTTTGCGAACTCAAGTCCGGCGCCATTCATCGCCGGCATCAAGGCCGCGCGTGAGAAGATCGTCGCTCGTAGCGACGAAGACCGCGAAAGCTTCCTGCGCAAGCGCGGATTTTCCAAAAGCGAAACAGGCAAGATCATAGAGGCAGTTTTGCAGGAGGAGGGCCGCCCGCCGGAAAGCATCTTCGATTTCGTACAGGGCATGACCGCGCATGCCCGCACCAAGGCGCATCAGGATAGCCGACTGGACCTTGAAGGCAGGGCGAAGGCCCTGTTGGAAAAGGCGGCGTGAGCAACGAAAGGCCGCGCAGCGAACGTCTCGCCGCGCGGCCTATCAGGTCCGCCGTATCAACGAGACCGTCATAGCATAAGAATATCTAGCGACCAGATCGTCGGGGTCGGCGTGCTGTCGTTTTTGAACACGGCGGGGGGGGGGGGGGGGGGGGGGGGGGGGGGGGGGGGGGGGGGGGGGGGGGGGGGGGGGGGGGGGGGGGGGGGGGGGGGGGGG